>DATIKE010000159.1:0-13037 GCA_035477895.1 Phycisphaerae bacterium | reverse complement strand
CGCCCGCAAGCCATCTGCCTGGACGCGAAGCGTCCGTCATGTGTCAAGGGCGGCGATCATTCATCTGGGCGGCCCGTTGCCGGACCGCTCGAGCGCCCTACCCGCAGCTCGGACGAGACGGGCCGTCTCTCGCTGCCTATTTGGGCTTGCTGGCGGTGGGGTTTGCCGTGCCGTCGCCGTCACCGGCGACGCGGTGCGCTCTTACCGCACCTTTTCACCCTTACCCCGGACACGTCGTGTCAGGCTCGAATAGCCCGTTGCTTCCGCTCCGGGCTTAGACCGGGCCGCTCGCCGGCGCTCGAGATCCTGACAGAGCCCTGCTCGCTGCCGAGCCCAACACGACGTGTCCGAGGCGGTATGTTTTCTGTGGCACTTTCCCTCGGATCGCTCCGGGTCGCCGTTAGCGACCACCGTGCCCTGCCCAGTTCGGACTTTCCTCCCGGTCGATGCGAACACCGGCCGAGCGATCGCCTCGCCCACTCCGCCGTAAGACATTATACGCGAAAAACGCTTCTGAAGAGCGTTGCCAGACAAAGGTATGGGACAGGACGGGCGAAAGAGGGTCCGTTGCCCTACCATCTGAGAAAGACCTCGCTTGACGGAAACAGAGTCGCCGGAATACATCACCGCCCGACAGGCGCGAGGAATGACATGGGTTTCGTTCATGAATGGCTTTGGGAGACGTGGTCGGTCCTGCTTCAGTCCGGCCCCTGGCTGGCAGGCGGATTCCTGCTGGCAGGCTTCATCCACGCGCTGGTGCCGGTGAACCGGGTAACCCGGCACCTGGGCAAGCCGGGGCTGGGCGGCGTGCTCAAAGCGGCCCTGGTCGGCGCCCCCCTTCCGCTGTGCTCGTGCAGTGTGATTCCGGTGGCCGCCGCCATCCGCCGACAGGGGGCAACCAAGGGAGCGACGGCCAGCTTCCTGGTCAGCACGCCCGAGACCGGCGTGGACTCGATCGCGATCTCGTACGCTCTTCTCGGCGGCTTCATGGCCGTCATCCGGCCGATCGCGGCGGGGGTGACGGCGATAGTGGCCGGCCTGGCCATCGATCGCCTGGATCGGCAAACCGGCCGGTCAGAGAACGATCCTCCGCCGGCGGCGGGTGATTGCTGCTCTACTACTGCCAGGGCGGGCAAACATCATACCCCCGCGGGAGCTGGCGAATCGCCCTCCTGCGAAGCCCCGGCTGCGCCGCAGGCCGGCTGCGCACCGTCCGGCCAGGACACCTGCCATGAGCCGTCCAATCACGGCGTAAGCTGTTGCGCGACAGAACCATTCGGCTCGGAGGTGAGCGCGACGCTGTTGTCGCGGGTTGGCCGCAGGATCATGGAAGCCCTCCGCTACGGCTTCGGCCGGATGTTCGAGGACCTCGCCCACTGGCTCGTACTGGGCTTCGTGTTGGCCGGGTTGGTGGCGGCGCTGTTCCCGCCGAACCTGCTCGAACAGTATATCGGCGCGGGGCCGTGGACCATGCTGCTCATGCTGGCGATCGGCCTGCCGATGTACGTGTGCGCGACCGCGTCAACGCCGGTCGCCGCCGTGCTGATCGCCAAGGGGCTGAGTCCCGGAGTGGCGCTGGTCTTTCTGCTGGCCGGCCCGGCCACCAATGCAGCCACCATGGTCGTGGTCGCCCGTGATCTCGGCCGCAGGAGCCTGGCAATCTACCTTGCGAGCATCGCCGTGGTGGCGGTGTTTTTCGGCCTGGCGACGGATTACCTCATTGCGGCGGCCCCCATGCTTGGCGGTTCCGTCCACGAACACGTGCACGCCGAGCCCACGGGTGTGGCCTGGCCTTTCGCGGTCGTGCTCTTGTTGCTGATCCTCAACGGCCTGCGTATGCGGATCGTCAAGCGGGTCGCGGCGGCACACGAGCACGCGGGCGCCGTTCCTGCCTCCGGCCCCACGTGTTGCCGCCAGGACTGAGTCCGGCCCATCGCAGACCAGGACCCCCTTGACCAGAATAAGGGGATGGGTCCAATGTTCGCCGCGAATGGTGCTTTTTCTCAGGGAGGGTCCATGTCCCGAAACCAAATGCTGCTGGCACTTGGTCTGTTACCTTTGGCTTGTGGCGGATGCGCGTCGTATACATCCGTCGTCAGGCCGACGCCGTCGCTGAGCGTGCTGTCTCCCGAACTGAAGAACCTGACCGAGGCCACGATCGAGACGTATCTCAAAGCCAACGCGACGCCGACCTTCCCGACGGTGCTGGCGGTCGCCAAGCTCGACACCGGCACCTACGACGACCGCTACAACTACCGGCGCGATGCCATCAAGGCTTTGGCCGTTGTCGCCATCAACGCGCACAACCAGCCCCATCGTGTGTATTCCATGCCCTGGTAACCCCCCGGCCGCTGTTGGTCAGTGCCCGCCGGCGAAAACGGCATTGTCGTCCCACCCATTGCTGTTCGTCAGATTGTGGGGGCCGCTGCCGTCGGCGTTCATCTGCCAGATGTCCGGCTGGGCCATGATACCCGGCGACGAGGTGAAGATAATCGTGGCCCCGTCCGGGCTGAAGCACGGTGCGGCATCAAGAGCCGCACCGACCTTGAGCGGTTGCGGATTGGTGCCGTCGCTGTTCATCACCCAGATATCCAGGTCGCGGGTGAACACGATCCGCGAGCCGTCAGGGCTGAACGACGGCGTCTGATCGGCGCCGGCATTGTTTGTGAGTTGAGTCACGCCCGTTCCATCGGCGTTCATGATGAAAACCTCATAGTCCCCGTCGCGATTTGACGTGAAGGCAATCTTCGAGCCGTCGGGGCTGAAGGCCGGTTCCCGGTCGTCGTTCGGATTGTTGGTCAGATTGGTCTGGTTGTGGCCGTCGAGTTCCATGATGTAGACCTCGAAGTCCCCATCGCGGTCGGAGCGGAAGGCAACGCGGCCGGCGGCCCGGTTCATCGAGGGTTCGTAGTCGTTGCCCGCGTGATTGGTCAGTTGCGTCTGACCGGTGCCGTCGCTGTTCATGATGAAAATCTGCTGGGGGCCTGCCCGATCGGAGGAAAACACGATCCGGGAGCCATCGGCACTGAGTGAAGGAGTGTTGTCATCACTGGCGTTGTTGGTCAACTGGAGCAGATTGAGCCCGGCGGTGTCCATGCTGTAGATCTCGAAATCGCCGTCCCGATCCGACTCGAAAACAAACGTGGGCGCACAGCCCATCCACAAACCCAGCATGCCGACGATTGTCACATAGAGGCAGGTACGCATGTCCGGCTCCTTTCTGAAAGACGTGATGCGTGGAGGCGCCAAGGGACACCGAAACCTCGTCCAAAGACGCATGATGCAGGACGTGATTATACCAACCTGACAGCGTATGCAAGTCAGGCCTCCCGCCGGCGGCGATCCGCGTTTGCCGTGACAAAGAGCGCACCGATGATCCCAAAACGGCGAGATCAAGAACCGTGCGTCGGCCCTGAAAGATTCGCATGTGCTGTATGCATGGCGCATGGACCGGCCGTAAGGCGCCCAGGATAATTTCTCTTTTTTTCAGTTCCTCAAGCTGGTCGGCCTGCCGCGCCGTTCCTAGTATTGCCCCGGAAGAGGTCACCAAAAACTGTTTTCAGGAAAGGAACAACCCAATGAAATCCCGAATGATTATTGTGGCCGCGCTATTGTCCGCGATGGCCGCCCCCGCGCTGGCCGAAAGCGAAAGCATCGGCCCGCTGACCGTCGTGCCGTTGCAGACGATCAATCTGTATTATCCAAACAAGCTCCCGCCGCACCCGACTCACAAGATCCTCCAGTTCTCCGGGCTTGCGTGGACGAATGTGCCGGGGGCACTCGGTTTCCTGGACATCCACTTTGACTACCTGGATGCGACGGGTCAGGAGGTCATTCTTGACATCCCCGGTTCGCCGTTCCCCGTGTTTGGCGGCGTTCAGGTTCCGATCTTCACCCCACCCATTATTCTTCCGTTCTGCCCGACCGAAGTGAGCATCCACTTCGATGCGATCGAGCTGCCGATCACGGTTCAGGGGACGTTCCGGCATGAATGCGTTCCCGAGCCGGCCACGGCGGGACTGCTGACGCTCGGAACAATGGGTCTGATTCGTCTGCGGCGTAATCGGCAACAGGCCTGACGATGCGAAGCGGCAGGCGGGGCCGGCGGGCGGTGCGGTAACCATTACATGGCGTCGAGGACGGCTGTGGGATACCGCACCGCGCCGCTGACCCCATCGAGTGCTCCGGGCGAGATCCCGATAACCATGAACGCTTCGTCCGGAACCGGGAACGGCACCCGGATGCCGAAGCGCGAGGCAGGCACAAAGCCGAACCTGGGGTAGTACTCCGGGTGCCCGAGAACGACCACCAGGCCGTGACCGAGCGTTTGGCAGGCGGCCAACCCATCGCGGACCAACCTGGAACCGATGCCCTGCCTATGAAACTCGGGCAGGACGGATACCGGCGCCAGTGAGATGGCAGGCCAGAAACGCGGGACGTTCTCAATACGAATCGGGCTGAACAGGATGTGCCCGACCATCCGGCCGGCGCGAACCGCCACCATGGAAAGCCGAGGATCGAATCCCGGCTCTTTACGCAAGGCCCGAACCAGGCGAACTTCCGCCTCCTGGCCGAACGCCCGCCGATTCACTTCGTCGATGGCTTCGTAGTCCGTAACCCGTTCCGGGCGGACAGTCATCATGCTCGCCGGCCCCCAAACCTGGCAGATACTGTGTGATTGTACCCGGTCCGGCACCGGAAGCACTCGATCGCGGTCACGGAACCGCCCCGGAATAACCTTGACAAGCCGACCGGCAGGAGCTAAATTATCCTATAAGTTAGTGATCACTAAGTAGGGGTTCGGTTCGCCAGATCCGGGGGCACCCAGGCTGCTGCGCGGCGGCCAGAGGGGCAAAAGGTCATGGCCATCTACCTGGGCATCGATGTCGGCGCGGTCAGCATCAAGGTCGCTCTGCTGATGGAACGATCGGAGGCCGAGCGTATTCCGCCCGACGCGGGTGCGGACTCCCTCTTGCGTTTCGTGACGGTACCCGCCGCCGGCAGGGGCGGCCGCGACCTGGCAGTCATGGTTTCGCCCTATCGACGGACGCGCGGCCGGCCCCTGGAGGCCATCCGCAGTCTCCTGGCCGGCCTGACGAGCCGAATTCCCGCCGACTCGATCGCCGCCGTGATGCTGACCGGCTCGGGCAGTGAGCTGCCGGCCAAGACCATGCTCGCTTCCCGCTGCAACGAGTTTCAGGCTTTGGCCCGGGCGGTCGATCTGCTGCGCCCGGAGGCCCACACGGTCTTCGAGATGGGCGGAGAAAGCAGCAAATACCTCCGAATGCTCTCCGGCCCGGGCGGCGGGCCGCTCGGCATCGTCGACTACAGCGCCAACGGCGACTGCGCGGCCGGCACCGGCGCATTTCTCGACCAGCAGGCCGGGCGGCTCAAGTTCGCGGTCGAGGACATCGGCCGGATCGTCGCGACGGCCGACCGCGCCGCCCAGATCGCCGGGCGTTGCAGCGTCTTCGCCAAGAGCGACATGATCCACGCCCAGCAGAAGGGTTTTGAGCCGCACGAGGTGCTCAAGGGGCTGTGCAAGGCGGTGGCGGTCAACTACAAGTCCGCCGTGGTCAAGGGCCGCACGCCCGAACCGCCGGTGATACTGGTCGGCGGCGTGTCGGCCAACTCGGCGGTGGTCGATGAGCTTCGCGAGGTGTTCGAGTTCGATGCCGAGCAATTGCAGGTGCCGCAGGCCGCGGAATCCTTCACCGCGATCGGCGCGGCCGTCCTGGCCTCGGAAAGCCCCCGGGCCGGCGACGTCCGCGAGCAACTGGCCCGCCTGAACAGCACCAAGGCCGAGGGCGGATATCGGTTCGTGACTTCTCCGCCGCTGACCTTGGACCACGTGCGCATCCTGCGCGACCGGGTGAGACCATATCGGCCGCCGGCCAACGGGCAGCGCGCCGACGCCTGGCTGGGTCTCGACATCGGCTCGGTGGGGACGAAGCTGGTCATCATTGACGATGCCGGTGAAGTCCTCCATTCGATCTTCACGCGCACGGAAGGACGCCCGATCGAGGTCGTCAGCCGGTGCCTGAAGGAGATGGAGCGGGCGGTCGGCGAGAAAGTCCGGGTTCGCGGCGTGGGCACGACCGGCAGCGGGCGCGAACTGATCGGCGAGCTGATCGGCGCTGACAGCATCACCGACGAGATCACCTGCCACAAGACCGGGGCGACGTTCGTCGGCGACCGGATGCTGGGCCGCCGGCCGGACACGATCTTCGAGATCGGCGGACAGGATTCCAAGTATATCAGCCTGCAATCTGAGAGCGGTGAATCGAGCGACACGATCGTCGTCGATTTTACGATGAACGAGGCCTGCGCCGCCGGGACCGGCAGCTTCCTGGAGGAGCGGGCCGAGGAACTCAACGTCTCAATCAAGGGTGAGTTTTCAGCCGAGGCGTTCAAGTCGAAGGCCCCGATCAAGCTGGGCGAACGCTGCACGGTGTTCATGGAGCGCGACGTGAACACGTACATGCAGCGGGGCGCGAAACGCGAGGACGTCATCGCGGGACTGGCGTACTCGGTGGTCTACAACTACATCAACCGGGTGGTCCGCGGCCGGCTGATCGGCGACTGCGTGTTCTTCCAGGGCGGAACCGCCTACAACGACGCCGTGGCGGCGGCGTTCAGCGCGGTCACCAACAAGGAGATCATCGTGCCGCCGCACAACGCCGTGCTGGGGGCGATCGGGGCGGCCATGCTGGCACGGGAGAAGATCGCTTCCTCCGGCGGGCACACGCGGTTCCGCGGCTATCACACGGAGGAAGTCGAATACGCGCTCCGCGAGTTCACCTGCCGCGGATGCGGCAACCACTGCGCGGTCCAGGAGTTCAACGTCGAGGGCGAGAAGACCTACTGGGGCGACAAGTGCTCCGATCGCTACCGCAAGCGGGTCCGCGTCGACCACAAACCGGTGCTCGAGGACCTGGTCGCCCTGCGCCGCGAGCTGATCGGCCTGGATGACACCGGCGACCCGCGGGGCGCGGCAAAAACGATCGGCGTCCCTCTGACAATGTACACCTACGACCTTTTGCCGCTTTGGAGAAGGTTTTTCCGCGACTGTGGTTTCAACGTCCTCGTCAGCGAGGAAACCAATCGCCGGATCGTCAAGCAGGGCTACGACACCGTGGTGGCCGAACCGTGCTTCCCGATCATCGTCGCCCACGGGCATGTGGCCGAACTGGCCGCTCGGAACGTCGATTACATCTGGCTGCCGAACATCATGTCCGCCGAGAGCAAAACGCCCGACAACGAGAGTCACTTCTGCCCGTGGGGACAGACCCTGCCGTTTGTGATCCGCCAGGCTCCGGCTTTCCGGGCGTGGCAGGACCGTATCCTCTGCCCGCTGATCCGGCTCAAGAACGGGCCGGAGGCGGCCAGGCAGGCACTGACCCGGCTTGTGGCCGATCTCGGTGTCGACGGCGTGACGGCGGAACATGCGTTCACCGCGGCATGGGAGGCCCAACAGTGCTTCAAGGAACGATACCAGGAGGCGGGCACGCAGGCGCTGGACCAGCTCATCGAGACCGGCGAAAAAGGAATCGTGCTGGCCGGGCGTCCTTATAACGTTCACGACGCCGGCGTGACCCTGTCGATCGCCCGCAAACTCCGCGAGCACTACGGCGTCAACGTCATCCCGATCGACGCCCTGCCGGTCGCGGACGTCGACATCCGCGACATCAACGAGAACATGTTCTGGGAATACGGTCAGCGAATCCTGGCGGCGGCCAGGCTGGTCGGGCAACATCCCAACCTGCACCTGATCTATATCACGAACTTCAAGTGCGGGCCGGACTCTTTCATCAAGAGCTTCATCCAGGCGGCTTCCGGGAAACCGTTCCTGACCCTGCAGTTTGACGGGCACTCGAACGACGCCGGCATAATGACCCGATGCGAGGCGTACCTCGACAGCAAGGGGATCCTGCGATGGTGGCGAAAACAAGGCAAAGACCAGGGCCGGGCCTCCAAGGCCGACGACTCTACATCCCGCAGATGGCTTACGCCGGAGCCCGGATCATGGCCGCCGGCTTCCGCTCCGTCGGGATCGACGCGACCCCCGCACCGGACTCCGATGCCGAAACCCTAGAACTCGGCGGGCTGCACGTCAACGGCGAGGAATGCCTCCCGCACAAGATCACGGTCGGCGATTTCCTCAAGGTTTGCCGGCAACCGGACTTCGACCCCGCCAGGACCGCGTTCCTCATGCCCACCGCAGAGGGCCCCTGCCGCTTCGGCCAATATGCGCCCTACCTCCGGCAGCTCATGGACCAGCTCGGCTACGACGACGTGATGGTCTTCGCCCCAAACAGCCGGGACGGCTACGCGGGAATCGGCGTGAACGCCCGCAAGCTGGTCAAGACCCTCTGGATGGGGGTTATTGCTGGTGACATCACCCTCCGATTCCTGTTCAAGACCCGCCCCTATGAAACCTGCGCCGGCGACAGCGACGAGGCTTTTCGCCGCTCCATCGGCGACCTCGAGGCCATCCTCGAAAAACCCGAGGCCAGGCCCCGCCGCCTGCTGAACGAGCTTACCGCGGCGATCGCACTCATCAGAAACCGCTTCCGCTCGATTCCCGCCAGCTATGAAAAGGGAAGGCCTCTGATCGGCCTGGTGGGCGAGATCTTCTGCCGACACAACACCTTCAGCAACGACGAGACCGCCCGCCGCGTCGAACGGCTCGGCGGTGAGTGCTGGCTCTCGGACATCGCCGAATGGGTGTGGTACGTCAACTGGTACGTCGGGAACAAGATCGAGCGCGAGCGAGGCCGCTTCAACCTGGCCATGCTCAAGCACGCGATCAAGGGCCACGTACAGCACAAATACGAGACCACGCTCATGGAACCCGTACGGCACGACCTGGTCGGCTACGAGGAGCCCCACGACATCCGCAAAGTCCTCGACCACGCGGCGCCCTACCTGCCGGCCCAGGGCTGCATCGGTGAAATGGTGCTCAGCGTCGGCAAGGTCATCCACCTGTATCACAAGGGAGCCGACGGGATCATCGACATCAGCCCGTTTACCTGCATGAACGGCGTCATCTGCGAGGCCGTCTACCCGGCGGTCAGCAAAAACCACGACGACCTGCCCATCCGCAACCTGTACTTCGACGGGGTCAACACCCACATCGACCGCGACATCGAGATCTTCCTTGACCTGGCCCGGGCCTATCAGCGGCGAAAGAAACCCCAGCGGTCCTATCCGGCCTACTTCGACTGACAGGTGGCGCCCCAAAATCAACACACCCCTTGTGTGCCCGGTGAATACCCCATCCCTTTTTCATGGCCCAGGCGTGCAATCCGGACCGTCTTCGCGTATACTGCTGCTTTAACCCGCCACCGAAAAGAAAGGGGGCTGGATACCATGAACGAGTCGCACCATCAGAACCTGACCCGCCGGGAATTTCTCCGAAGCACGACCTGCTCAGCCGCGGCCGCCGGCCTCGGCACGATTGTCGTGCCGGCCCTCGGCGCGTCGGCGCAGAGCCGACCGGCCGCGGACAAACCCCTGCTGCCCCACGGCCTGCTGGGCAGGACAAAGTTCCCGGTGACGCTGGTCAGCTTCGGGGCGATCAAGCTGCGCGACAGCACCCACACCCGCCTGCTGCGACTGGCCATCGACAAGGGGGTCAATCTCGTTCACACCTCCGACTCCTACGGCAGGGGCAAGAGCATCCAGGCGGTGGGCGCCCTGTTCAAGGCCGAGAAGAAATACCGCGACAAGGTTTTCCTCTGTCTCAAGGGACTGGTTTCGCAGAAGGAGGCCGACATCGACAAAATGCTCCAGACCCTTTCCACCGACCATGCCGACGTGGTGCTCTGCGAGTTGCAGAATCCCGACCCGCGCCGCCTCGAAACCATCCAGGCCCAGCAGGACGCGATGAAGAAAAAGGGCAAGGTCCGCCACACCGGCTTCGTCTGCCATGTGGACATGAACGGCACCATCGAGATGGTCGTCGAAAAGGCCCCGACCTACTTCGACGTCACGTTGATCGCGATGACCATGGCGCCCACGGCGGTCGGCAAGCGCAGGGGCGTGGAGCGAACCACGGAGCAAAGCGAGCGATTCGTCAGGAATCTCAAGGCCCTGCGCGAGAAAGGCGTCGGCATCCTGTCGATGAAGAGCGGGGCCGCCGAGGCCGTCCAGAAGGGCGCCGGTGTCTACCTGCCGCATCTCAAGACAATGCTCCAGGCCGGGGCTGACAGCGTGCTCACCAGCATGGACGCCTTCGAGCAGGTCGAGATGATCGCCGGCCTGGACCTCAAGTCGCCGCACATGACCGAGGCCGAGAAGCAGGCGGCCGGCGACTTCCGCGAGCAACGGGCCGGCGAGTGCCTGATGTGCGGCCAGTGCACCGGCGTCTGCCCGATGCGGATTCCGGTCAGCGACCTCATGCGGTACCGCCTGTACGCGACGCGGCTCGGCCTGCGGGACCAGGCCCGCTTCGAATTCGCCGCCCTGGGTAGCCACATGCGCCAGACGGCCCTGAACTGCGGCGACTGCGCCGTCTGCGCCAACGTCTGCCCGGTCGGATTGGCTGGGGCAAAGACCGTGCGCGATGTCGCCGCCATGCTGGCGTGACAACATCGCTCGACGCGACATCATCCGTCCGCAGAGCGGACCTTGCCGGGTTCGTGACCGTTCGATCGGCCGGGTCAGCACCATGAAGAGCCTATCCCAAAACCCGTGTGGGACCGGCTTCCCTGCCTGCGGCAGGCGGGCAGCCGGTCGGATTTCAGGGTTTGGGGATGGGCTCTAATCAGAACCCGGAGCGCCAGCGACGGGCCAAGACGCGAAGCGGCCGTACTCCTGCATGCCCGCTCGCTCGTCTGATGGCCGGCTCGAACGAGAATCCCTGCCTGCGGCCTGTCTGCGGCGAAGGACCGGCTCACTTGCCGTCGGCGGCGAGCCGCAGCGGATACGCGGTGAACTGGCGCGAGCCGACCAGGAAGTGATACGACGGATCGTCCAGCGGACGAACGAACGTGAACAGCAGATCGCGGGTGCCCGAGGAGTCGCCCCGCAAGACCTCCACATGGAAGTCAGGGGTCTCGAACTGCTCGCCGGTGGCGAAAGGCCGGTCGCGCCCGATGGCCTGAAGCATGGATCGGCCCATCAGCCCGCCGAAGTAGCCGCTGCCGGCGGTCCACACCCGCAACTGACGCTCGCCCACCCGCTCAACGTAGCCCGGCTCGTCCATGCCCAGGAATTCCGGCGAGAAGGTCAATGCATAACCGGTCAGCGGTCGGACGCCCGATGATTCCTCGATGGCCGGGATGCAGTTGAAGGCCAGCGGCGGCAGGTTCACGAAAAACAGCCGATCGCCCGGCTTGAACGGCCGGCTCAGCGACACCGCTTCGCGGGCCGGCAGCTCGCTGATCGCGAAGAAGCCCGCCAGGCCCGCCCCACCGATGAGAGTCAGGCCGAGGGCGGCCAGGCCGTAGATTCCCATCGCGATGGACAGCATGGACCGCGCCACTCGTCTGGCCCGTGGGGCGAAATCCGCGACTATTCGCCAGAGAGCCTGGACCACGGTCACAACGGCCAGGACCATCCCGGTCGAAGCCATGAACAGATGGTGCGATGAGGCAAATACCGGCAGCACCGGCCCCAGCGGCAGGATCGCCAGAGCGAGCCAGAGCCAGACGACTTTCGGCGGCCGCAGCCAGGCCATCAGCAGCCCCCAGGTGCCGGCCACCACCGCGAACGCGCCGTAGAACGCCGCCGGCTGAGCCCGAAGCTGCTCCATCCCCGCGAAACCGACAATCGGCACCAGGGCGAACAGACCCAGCACGTAGTAGACGAACTTGTCGACGACAAAGCGGGCAAACCCGGGCGTCGACGGCAGGTACGCATACGGCGGGCCGGGGATCGTCAGCGGGCCGAGCATCGCGTGGCGGACCGCAAAGTAGCCCGCCAGAAGTATCACCATGACCGCGTATACGCCCCATCGTTTGCCCAACCCGTCGCGGCGGAACAGGAAATCCCCGAGCAGCACGAGCGGCAGGAACACGATCCCGGTTTCCCGACACCCCAGGGCGGCGGCAAAGCAGAGCACGCTGACCACTAGCCACTTGCGGCTTCCCGGGTGCCCCAGCCGGTACTCACTCCACCGCCAGCCCGCGTGCTGGGCGTAGCAGAGCAGGCCAAGCAGCAGGAAGGCCGTTACCATCTGCTCGTTCTGGCAGGCAATCCACTGTGTGGTGAGCGTGTTGGCCGGGTGGAGGACAAACAACCCTCCGGCCAGGATCGGCCAAAAACCTCGCAGGCCGGTCGAACGGGCCAGCACCATCACCAGCAGGCCGCAGGCCGCGGTCCACGCCAACGAAAAACCATGCATCACCGCCGGCCGCCAGGAACCCAGAACGTACTCACACCGCATGAGCAGAAAGGCGACCGGGCGGAAGAAGTACTGGTCCGCCTCGTCCTGCCACCACATCCCCACGCGCCGCTGCGGTCCGCCAAGATGCGAGGCGTCAACCAGCGACCGAAGCGACCAGTCACCGGCGCGCAACTCGGCCCGGTGGTTGTTGTCGTCGAGCATCAGGCCATAAGTGAGCGACCGGCCGTGCAGGGCGGCAACCAGTACGATCAAGGCGATACCGAGTTGAAGGTGTTTCATGATTGGTGGGCTTACCTTAACCGCATTCGGGCAGAAGTACAGCCTTCCGCGGCAGCGGGCATGAATGGCCCGGCTGACATATAATCCCGCCCCATGAACGAGACAATCGCCATCCTCGATTTCGGCAGCCAGTATGCCCAGCTCATCGCCCGCCGCGTACGGGAGAACCGTGTATTCAGCCTCCTTGTGCCGCCCACGATCACGCCGGACGAGCTTCGCCGGATGAACGTGGTGGGTCTGATTTTCTCCGGCGGGCCGGCCAGTGTCTACGAGCGGCAGGCCCCGCGGTGCGATCCGGCCCTTCTGGACATGGGGCTGCCGGTTCTGGGGATATGTTACGGCATGCAGGTGACCTGCCGGCTGCTCGGCGCGGAGGTCAGCGCCGCCAAGACCCGCGAGTACGGCC
>DATIKE010000158.1:0-2139 GCA_035477895.1 Phycisphaerae bacterium | reverse complement strand
CTGGAGCAAGGCAGGAGCGAGGGGCATTTCTTCGGGATCGTGGGCGCTGACCCCGATTATCTGATCATCGTCGAACCTCCGAAAGGTATCGCAAGGGTGGCCGATTCACGATTGGCCGACGCCATCCGCCGCCAGAACGGGTATGGTCTCATCATCACCCCATGAGGAACGAGTCGATGCCGGCGCGATCGCTCGGGAAGCTGTGGTTCGATCTGACGGATGAGCAATTGAGCCGATATGGCAGGACGTTCGGCATTGGCCGAGCAGGCAAGTGATTGTGTGAACGTGGCGAGCATCGCGAGAAGGAGAAACGTAACCGTTCACAGGTTTTCAGGGCATGGTTGCCGTGAACGGTTACCTTGCTCCCATTGTATCGTATCATGGACCCGACCTGCCTGCTTGTGGGACCGGCAAGATGCCGGTGCCACGCAAGACCTACTTGCTTTTCTGCTGTTGGATGATGGCGTCGGCCTCGACGTCCGGCGGCTGGGCGTTGCGCATGAGCCGATCCGAAATCGTGTCGGCCCTGTCGAGTTCGAGGGTCCGGCTGAAATAACGCCAGGCGGCCGCCCGACGGCCCGTGTAGTAGTGCAGGTAGCCCATCATGAAGAGGCGGTCCGGATCGCGCGGGGCCATGACCAGGGCCTTGCCCAAGTGTTCGAGCTGCTGGTCGAACATCGCGGGGTTCTCGTAGTCGCCGCGGATGTCATAGGTGAGGTACGCGATTCGCGGCTGAAGCTCGAACGCCCGGCGGATGTGCCTGACCGCGTCGCGGTAGCGGCCGAGCGCGAACAGCGCGTGACCGGCATAGATGCGTGAGAGCGGGTCGCCTTGGTCGGTTTCGCTCGACAGTTGGAAGGTGTCGGCCGCCTGCTGGTACTGCCCTTGGCGGAAGAACCGGACGCCCTGATCGAGATGGGCGCTGGCGTGGGACATGAGCTGCAACACGCGCTGGTCGGTCTCGGCGTTGAACCGGCCGTAGTCGTAGCCCTCCACGAAACCGTAGCGGTAGGTGCCGGCGCGCGCGTCATCGTGCGCCCCATAGCTGCTTCGCAGTCCGTAACGCGACGGCGTGCCGCCGTAGTAGCGGTAGTCCGCCCATTCACGCTCCTTCTGACTGATCGGCGAACCCGTGTGGTACCACGGAATACTTTCAATGTAGACGGTGGAGGTTTGTCGCAGGCCGGTGTCGGCTTCGTTGATGGTCCGATTCGCGGGGGCCGACGTCGGCGCGGCCGCGATGCGGCGGTCATGCTCGACCGAGATCGACGGCGGGCCATTGTTCGCCGGCCGGCTCGCCATCCGCTTGCCGGAGTCCCCGGGCAGGGCGGCAGGCTGATTGCGCGGAATGATGTAGAGCTGGGTCAGAGCAGCCCGCACGACCCCCATCTCCGACAGGGCGCTCGGCTGCGAGGCCGGCGGCGATGGTACTGCGGCAGGACGAGAGGCTGGCTCATCGGCGAGCAGCAGGGCGAGACCGGACAGCAGCGGGAACAAGGCGGACGCGGCAGGGAGGACAAATCGCGATCGGCTCATGGTCGGCGACTCCCGTATGGTGGGGGTGGAGCGGCCCGGCAGGGATCATTATCCCCCGATCGGTTGCCCGGTGCAAGGGGCGAAGGAATCGCGATCAAGTGGGTGTGTCTGCGACGGTTCAAGCTCGCGGCAAACGGGGACGGGTCCGCAGGACGCGGCCGGAGCAGGAATGTTCACCCGCAAGTAACCGTTCACGGGGTAACCGCTGTGTCGAGATTCCCATCTCGACACCGGGATTCGGGGATTCCCATCCCCCTGATTGCGGGAAAGATTCCCGCCGGGAGGGGCGTGCGAGAAGGGATTCTCGCCCGAGCGGGCAATACAGATCATCCTGCCTTGTTTCAAGAAGTTTCTCCGGTTCAGATACTGATGGAACACGGCCGCCCACGGCTCCCGGTCGCCGCACGGATTGACGATTGACGGGATGCCCTATCGACTGCCCGGCATGGCGCAACTTCCCCTGCTTGAAATCGGTAAGTACTTGGAGGATAACGGGTTGTGGAAATATTTATTTTTTATGTATTTGGCTTGACTTTTTTTCGGATGTGGTGTATCTTTCTATCAACAATTGAACCCTATTTCCTTGGCGGGTGGGTTGGCGGG
>DATIKE010000157.1:0-1663 GCA_035477895.1 Phycisphaerae bacterium | reverse complement strand
GGCACCATGCCGGTTTTGTGGTCGTAACAGGAGACCATGATCAGCAGGTTCTGCTTCTCACTGGTGGTGTCGATGCCCGCGGGCACGCCGCCGTAGACGAAGAACGTCTTGCCCGCCTGCGGGGCGTGGACCGCCAGCGGGATGTGATCGGCGCAGTACGTCCCCAGGCCCCCGCTGTACTTGTACTGGTACTCGTCGCCGGTCTTCTGGTTGTAGTACCAGATTCCCCGGTACCCGTTGGCTCGCGGGCATGTTCTTGACGGGCCGTCGGCCGTCGGGGTCGCGGGACAGTCGTCCCAGCAGGGCGGGGCGACCTCGCCCGCCGGCCTCGACGCCGCGGGCTCTGCCCGGGTCGGGCCGCTCGCCCAGCCCATCAGGCACATTACCGCAACGATGCTCGCGCTTGCTCGACGCATGGCGTGCCTCACTTCCTGCTGTCAATTCGCGGCGATCATATCCGATCTGGGCGCGTCACGATACGCCGGCCTCCGCTCCGCGCTGATTCCGGCATTGGGGGGAATACCACGAGAGAGACACCCGTGGGTTTATCGCGTGTAGAACTCGACCACCTGGGTGTAGTCGATCTCGAACGGCAGTCGCACGTCCTCGGGGGTCGGCATGCGCAGCGCCTGGGCCTCGCAGCGCTCGTTGTCCGGTTGCAGCCAGGCCGGCACCAGCGCCTCGGTACACGAGGCGATGCACTGCTTGATATACGGCTTGCTGCTGTCCTTGACCGTGATCTGGTCGCCGGCGGTCACGCTGTAACCCGGCCGATCCACCCGTCGCCCGTTCACCTTCAGGTGCCCGTGAGACACCAGTTGCCGGGCCTGCCAGATGGTTCGCGCCCAGCCCAGCCGCCGGACCACGTTGTCCAGCCGGGCCTCGAGCATTTCCTGCAACGCCTCGGGCGTGTTGACCTTCGACTGCACCGCCTTGGTCATGTACAGCCGAAGCTGCGTGTTGCGAATGTTGTAGTACATGGCCAGTTTTTGCTTCTCAGCGAGTTGCCGGCCGTACAGCGTGCGCCTCGCCGGACGATACCCGTGCATGCCCGGGCGGGTCGTCCGTTTCATGTTCGTGTGCTTGGGGGTTTCCGCGATCGGCGCGCCGACGCTTCTGCTCAGGCGAACCTTCGGTCCGCAGTAATTGCCCATGAGTCAGGACGCTCCTGTCTGCTGAAGAACTCTGAAAAAAACAAGAGACCCTAACAACCCGTTGTGCGGAACTGGCTGGAAGCCGATCCCACAAGTTCTGTTAGAGACCGTAAACACCGATTGCCCCGGTCCGATCGCAGCCGCTCGATGGCCCGCGGGGTGGTCAGCGGGTAATGCACGCGCGCTGCCGAAGCCCCCGGGGCTTGTCACCGGGACGAATAAGACCTACATACTAAGGTTTCCCGCAGAGGGGGTCAAGGGTCCCCCGGGATTGCACTGAAGGCCGGGTCCGTGACAGTTTACCTGCCGGCCGCCTAAACTGTCACGACCCCTCTGAAGGTGACCCGGCAAGGTGCCGCTTCCCCCTTTGCCGGTTCTCCGCTAGAATATCCATCACCGCGCAGGTTCACGCCGACGGGCTGGAAATCCCTGAAGCAACAGCGGCCGTACGGGTTCGTCATCTGTGAAATCTGTGCAATCTGTGGATTCCTTCTGCCGTCGGTTTTTTG
>DATIKE010000156.1:0-7767 GCA_035477895.1 Phycisphaerae bacterium | reverse complement strand
CGGCCGGGGCGGCCCTGTGGATCAAGGCCGATCTGGTGGATCGCGGAGGCCGCGGGGAGTCCGAGCCGAAGATCGAAAAGGTCAAGCCGGGCGAATTGGCGCTGTCCGGGGCTGGGATGCCGGCGACGCGGCCGGCCGACGCGGCCAAGGCCGGGCCGCCCGACAAGATCACCCCCCAGGTTGAAGCAAAGCAGACTCAGATGGACATCAACGCCATCGAGGCCCTGATCTCGGCCGAGGCCACCAAGCCGTTGAATGAGCGGTCATACGAGCCGATCATCGCCAAGCTCAAGCCGCTGGCCGAACAGGCCGGTGATCCGGTCGGAAAGACCTACGCCGAGACCCGCATCCGCCAGTTGCAGGAGGAAATCCAACTGGCCCAGGCGGTTCGGCAGATCCGCGAAATGAAAGAGAAGGCGATCATGGATGCCGATCAGATCGCCCAGGAGCGGATGAAGATCAAGGCAGAACCGGGCGCCCCGATGGATGACATTGCGATCCGGGGCGAGGTCCAGGTGAGCGGGCTGTACGACGGGTCGGCCGGCCGGCCGAAACGGTGGCGGGTGGTTTCGCCGGGCGAGCGGCGGACATTGGCCTACATCGAGGTACCCGAAAGCAGCCCGATCGATCCGGTGCTTTTCTACGGCAAGTACGTGGGCATTCGGGCCAGCACTCGCCGCATGACGGAGAACACGACCCCGCCACTGCCGCTGTTGACGGTGCAGGAGATCGTGGTTCTGGATCCGCTGGCCCGCAAGGCGGCTTTCGCTTCTGAGAACCCGCCGGCGGTGCCGGTGTCCGAGAACGAGTCGTCGCAGCCGGCCACCGAGATGACCCCGGCAGAGCCGGCACCGGCGGCTTCCACTCAGCCGGCAGCCGCCGAGAACAACTGACCTTCACCAGGTCAGGTGTGTCAACCTTCTCAGAGCCCGGGCGACGTCTCTGGCGCCCAGGCCTTCGTGTCCAAGCGAGGTGGGCAGTGAGACCGTGCAAGCTCAAACGTCTGGCGTTCCTGGCCATCCTGGCCGGCGGCACGCTGATGCAGACCACCTGCAGCCAGATCGTGGCTCAAGGAGTCGGCGGCATCACCGCCTCCATCGCCAACGAGTACCTCCGCAGCATTATCAGCGACTGGCTCAACATCAGCACAGGCTTTCCGTTCAGCCTGTGACGGTTGGACGGCCTGCACACGAACGGCGAAGTTGCCTCCCCCGACGGAAGCGTTCCCCCTCACCGGTCGACGTGCTCACGTAGATGTCGCGGCTAAAGAACCCCCCCTTCCTTATTGGTCTGCCCCTGCCATTTTGGCAGACATGCAATTCTTGCCGCGTGAAACCTTTTTTTCGGCCATGAAAACGCGGACGGATTCAATTGGTACAGTGCTTGCACGCATGCTGAAAGCCCCGGTATGGGTCAGTGAGGAAGGTTCTGTCCATGCGTTACGACCAGTTGACAGTCAAAGCGATCGAGGCCCTGGAGGCGGCCCACGAGCGGGCTTCCGGCGGCGGCCATGTGCAGCTTGAGCCGCTGCACCTGCTCGTGGCGTTGATCGACCAGGGTGCTGACGGGGGCATCGTCGGGCCGATCCTGGAGAAACTCGGCGCCCACGCGGCCCGGGTGCGGCAGATCGCCGAGGCGGAACTGTCGCGCCGGCCGAAGGTGACCGGCGGGCGGACCGTGCCGTCGCCCGAGTTCCAGCAGGTCATGGAGGCCGCCCGCAAGCAGGCGGACCGGCTCAAGGACAAGTACGTGTCCTGCGAGCACCTGCTGCTGGCCCTGGCCGAAGTGGACTCGGACGCCCGGAAGGTGCTGTCGATGGCCGGGGTCAAGCCGGAGGCCGTCCTGGCGGCGATGAAGGACATCCGCGGCAACCAGCGGGTGGACACGCAGAACCCTGAAGAGGTATACCAGGCCCTCCAGCGGTACGGGCGCGATCTGGTCGAGCTGGCCCGGCGGGGCAGGATCGACCCGGTGATCGGGCGGGACGAGGAAATCCGCCGGCTCATGCAGGTGCTTAACCGGCGGACCAAGAACAACCCGGTGCTGATCGGCGAGCCGGGCGTCGGCAAGACGGCCATCGTCGAGGGGCTGGCCCTGCGGATCGTCAATGGCGACGTGCCCGCGAGCCTGAAGAACAAGCGGGTGGTCGCCCTGGATCTCGGCTCGTTGATCGCAGGCGCCAAGTACCGCGGCGAGTTCGAGGATCGGCTCAAGGCGGTGATCAAGGAAGTCGTCGAGAGCGACGGCGAGGTGATCCTGTTTATCGACGAGATGCACACGATCGTGGGCGCCGGCCGGGCCGATGGGGCGATGGATGCGGGCAACCTGCTCAAGCCGGCGCTGGCCCGCGGGGAACTGCGGTGCATCGGCGCAACCACCCTGGACGAGTATCGCAAACACGTCGAGAAAGACCCGGCGCTCGAGCGGCGGTTTCAGCCGGTGTACGTCGGCGAGCCGAGCGTCGAGGACACGATTGCGATCCTGCGCGGGCTGAAGGCCCGATACGACGCCCACCACGGCGTGCGCATCCAGGACTCCGCGCTGGTGACGGCGGCGACGCTCGCCCACCGGTACATCTCGGACCGGTTCCTGCCGGACAAGGCCATCGACCTGGTGGACGAGGCGGCTTCCCGGCTGAGGATCGAGAACGACTCGATGCCGTCGGAGCTGGACGAGATTCGCCGGCGGATCATGCAGCTCGAGATCGAGCGCGAAGCGTTGCGCAAGGAAACAGACGAGGCCTCGCGAAAGCAACTGGAGCAGTTGGAAAAGCAGTTGGCCGACCTGAACGAGCAGAATGGGGCCCTGACCGCCCGGTGGGAACGGGAGGTCAACGCGTTGAAGGCGATCCAATCGCTGAAGGAGCGGATCGAGTCGAAACATAACGAGCTGTCGAACGCCCAGCGGGCAGGCAACCTGGAACTGGCGGCCCGGATCCAGTACGGGGACCTTCGCGAACTGGAGGCAGAGCTGCGCGATCGTGAGAAGGACCTGAACGATCTCCACGCCGGCGGGCAGGCCCTGGTGCACCAGGAGGTCACCTCCGAGCAGATTGCCGAGGTGGTCAGCAAGTGGACCGGCGTGCCGGTCTCGCGGATGCTCGAGGGCGAAAAGGAGAAGCTCCTGAAGATGGAGGATCGGCTGCACCGGAGGGTGGTTGGGCAGGACGAGGCGGTCGCGGCGGTGAGCGACGCGGTGCGGCGCAGCCGGGCCGGGCTGGGCGATCCGAATCGGCCGATCGGCTCGTTCCTGTTCCTCGGGCCGACCGGGGTGGGCAAGACCGAGCTGTGCAAGGCATTGGCCGAGTTTTTATTCGACGACGAGGCCGCCTTCGTGCGGATCGACATGAGCGAGTTCATGGAGCGGCACTCGGTCGCCCGGCTGATCGGAGCACCGCCGGGGTACGTCGGCTACGAGGAGGGCGGGCTGCTTACCGAGGCGGTCCACCGCCGGCCTTACTGCGTGATCCTGTTCGACGAGATCGAAAAAGCCCACGTGGACGTGTTCAACGTGCTGCTGCAGGTGCTGGACGACGGCCGACTGACCGACGGGCATGGCCGGACGGTCGATTTCCGCAACACGCTCGTCGTGATGACCAGCAACATCGGCGGGTCGCTCATCCAGCAGATGACCGAGGCCCAGGCGGTCGACGTCGAGATCGAGATGCGGGTCCGCGAGGAGCTGAAGCGCTGCTTCCGGCCGGAGTTTCTGAACCGCATCGACGAGACGATCATCTTCCACCGGCTCAGCGAGCAGGATCTGGAGCGGATCGCGGATATCCAGGTGGGGCACCTGCGCAAGCGGCTGGCGGACCGGGGGATCGGGATTCGGATCACGGACCGCGCCCGGCGGCAACTGGCCAGGGACGGCTACGACCCGGTGTACGGCGCCCGGCCGTTGAAGCGGATGATTCAGCGGGAGATCGAGAACCCGCTGGCCCGCCGGCTGCTGGCGGAGGAGCCCGCGGACGGCGAGTTCATCGAGATCGACTCGAACGGAGAGACGTTCACGTTCAGCAGGGTTGACTGAGATGGCGGGTGTCGCCCTCGCGTGTCGGGAACAAGTGGGGACGAACCACCACCCCTGCCTTATCGGAGCGCTCTTTATCGCTCCATGGAAGACAGCAAAGAGCAATTGCCGCCCGCGACCGGCCCGACCACCGACTTAGAATACATCCAAAAACCCTGAAATCCGACCGGCTGCCTGCCTGCCGCCTGTCTGCGTGCGGACACGCACAGGCAGGCAGGGGTTTTTGGATGCACTCTTATGCGCTCTTGGCGATGGGGGGCAGGAGAACGTGTGGTCACTTCGCGCCGCTTAGGATTCCCTGCTTCTGCCACTGCTTGATGAGGACCTGCATCTCGGTGGCGGCGTCGCCGAGGCGTTTCACGGTCAGCATCAACTCGTCGTAGAGATGCGGGTCGCGCAGGACCATGCCCATCGTGCCCTGGCCTTCGGCAATGTCCCGGCCGGCCGAGTTGAGGTAGTCCAGCAGGCGGGAAAGCTGATCGGTGGTCGTCAGCAGCTTCTGGCCGAGGTCCTTGACGATCTGGTGGGAGGTGTCCACCGTGGCGTCGACCTTTCCTATGATCTGGCGAGCGCCAACGGCGGTCTTCCGGGCTTCCTCGCCGAAGAGTTTCAGGCTTTCGGTGGCCTTGTGGGCCTCCTCGCTGGCGGCCTTGAAGTTGGCCAGCGTGTCTCGGACGTTGCTCTGGACAGTCGGGTCGCCGAGAACGACGTCGAAGTGCTTCAGCACGCTATGCAGCCGCTCGATTGTCGTGTAGAGGTTCGCGGCGATCTGCTGCGGCGTTTCGGCCGACGCCTCGACCTGAGAGATGGTCCGCTGTTCGAGCAGGTCCTGGATGGCCTTGGCGGCGGGCGTCAGGGCCTCGGCCAGCAGGCCGACGTGCGTCGTCGTTTTCTCGATGGCGGCCATGAACTTGGGATCGATCACGGACTCCAGCGGCCCCTTGACCACGCCGTGGATTTCTCCCTTCCCGTCCTGCGGCAGCAGCTTGATCGTTTCTCCGGGCGGCTGGATGTTGATCGTCGGCTGGCCCATCAGGGGTGTTTCCACGAGCGCGACCGAGCCTGCCGGGATCGAGAACTGCGGGTCGATATCGAGCACGACATTGATCCCCTCGTTGGGCTTGGTGGCATCGACCATCCGGATCCCCAGCACGCTTCCGACCCACACGCCCGCCAAAGTCACGTCGGTGCCCTCCCGCACGCCGACGATCCGCTCGAACTTGGCCGTGACGGTGTAGCGCTTGCCGAACAGTCCGCGCGACTCGCCGAACATGACGATCAGGACACCCAGGCAGGCCAACCCGCCCAGGACGAACAGCCCAACCAGCAGATTCCGTTTCGTGTCGGTCATGAGGAAACTCCTGTGCCGGCCGGTCCGGATGCGGGACCGTCGGCTTGCATGTCGGGGTCGGCCGGCTCGCCGGTGATCTCCAGGTCCGCGTCCCCGGTGACGAACCGCCGCACGCGCGGGTCGACGGACTCGCGGAAGTCGTCGGACATCCCGCTGGCGATGACCTCGCCCTGGTGCAGCATGTGAATGTGGTCGGCCACCTTGAAGGCGCTGGTCATGTCGTGGGTGACCACCACGCTGGTGATGCCCAGCTCGGCCCGCAGCTTGATGATCAGGTCGTTGATCATGTCCGCCCGGATCGGGTCGAGGCCGGTGGTCGGTTCGTCGTAGAGGACCACGTCCGGGCTGAGGGCGATCGCCCTGGCCAGGGCGACGCGCTTGCGCTGCCCGCCGGACAGTTCGGCCGGCCACTTGGATTGGGCTCCTTCCAGGCCCACCAGGTGCAGCTTCTCAGCCACGGCCCGATCGATTTCGTCGTCGGACAACCTGGTGTGCTCGCGGAGTGGGAAGCCGATGTTCTGGCCGGTGGTCATCGAGTCGAACAACGCGCCCATTTGAAAAAGGAACCCGAATCGCCGCCGCACCGGCCCCCATTGCCGCTCGCGGAGGTTATCCACCCGCTGGCCGTCGACGTGGACCTCGCCGATGTCCGGCCGGAGCAACCCGACCATGAGCTTCAGCAGCACGCTCTTGCCCGTGCCGGACTCGCCGATGATGACCGTCGTTTTTCCGCGGGGAAGCTTCAGGTCCACGCCGCGCAGCACCTTGAGCGGCCCGAACCGCTTGTGGACCTTGCGAAGCTCGACGATGGGCGTCCCGTTGTCGCTCATGGTTGCGCGGCTCGGCCTCAGAAAACGACCTTGAACCCCCAGATGGACTCGTACAGGGTTTTGAGGAACAGTGAGATGAAGAAATTCAGGACGAGGATCACCATGAACCCCGCGACGAATGACTCCGTGCAGGCCTTGCCGACGCCCTTGGCGCCCTGGCCGCAGTTGAAACCCTTGTAACAGGAGATCAGCCCGATGGTCGCGCCGAAAAAGATGCTCTTGAACAGGCCGTTGCCCAGATCCCAGGTTTCCAGCGAGACGCGGGTGTAGTTCCAGTAGGCCCAGTTCGAGACGTCGAAGATCGGCACGCTAATGAACCACCCGCCGAGAACGCCGACAAGGTTGCAGTACATTGTCAGCACGGGCGTCAGCAGCAGGCAGGCCAGGAACCGGGGTATGACCAGGACGCGGATCGGGTCGGAGCCCATCGACCGCAACGCGTCGATCTGCTCGGTGACCCGCATGGTTCCGAGTTCAGCCGTCAGCGCGCCGCCGACGCGCCCTGCCAGCATCACGCCGGACAGCACCGGGCCGAGCTCGCGCACGACGGACATACTGACGATGACGCCCATGCGGTTATCGAGGCCGACGGCGCGGAATTGCTCGATTGCCTGGATGGCCAGCACCATGCCCACGAACACGCCGGTGACCAGAATGACCGGCACGCTCTGGGCGCCGATCGCGAAGAACTGCGGCAGCAATCGCTGGAGGTCGAGTCGCGAGAGCGGACATCGCAGGCTGTGCCCGAACGTCCGCAGGGCGAAGACCCAGATGTCGCCCATCGCCTCGATCTTGTCGAGGGCGAACTCGCCCAGCCGGGCGACGGTTCCTTGTCTGATCGTGTCGACTGCCACGGGCGGCGGCCTCGTCATCGCAACTCGTTGCCGAACCGGCAGTTCCGGACCGGCGTTCTCAGGTCCTTATGTCTACTTGTCACCGGCGGCGGTGTCAATTCCGGCATCGTGACAGGCCGACTGGCTCCCTGCACGGGAGGAGCAAATCCGCGGATTGGAGTACCACGGCCGCGCCTTCTGGCCTTGGGATCGTTCAGGGCGAGGCCCTTGCTTGACCTGACCGATTCCAGCGAAAGGGCCGCGCGCTTCTCTTGGCGCATCTGAAAAGTCGGAGGCCATTCTGAACCGTGACCGTAATGTGGTGCGGAAACGGCTGCTGACGGATGGCTGCTCGCTGGCGAACGCGTTTCGGAGGTGCCCCGTTTCCCAGGCCCGCGCCGAGAGCCTTCGTCACGAGAGCGGGGCGCACGGCGGCGATGTTGGTGCGGGCGTTTGACTTCAGAACCGGCGGTCGGATAATAACTTTATGCCAACGTTTCTTGGCCGCCGGTACATGCGGGGTAAGCCGGGCCGAACGGAGAGAGTGTTCGGCGTGGCCCTGCTCGTCTTTATTGTCGCCATCGTTCTGACGTTCAGCCTGACCACGGGTCTGTTCGGCGGCTGGGCGGGTCGTTCGTCGCTTTCGAATATCGTCAAGCGCGGGCTGGGCATTTCAGACCAACTGCTGTTCACCGTTGACCGCGCTCACATTCCACCGGCATTA
>DATIKE010000155.1:0-77580 GCA_035477895.1 Phycisphaerae bacterium | reverse complement strand
CGGCGGTCCTCCGGGGCCGGCTCCAGCGCATTTCGTCCTTCAAAAGGCACGCCGGCGGGGTCCAGGCCCACCATGCTCATCAGCGTCGGCGCCACATCCAGTTGCGAGCACGGCCAGGTGATCCGCTGTTTCCGGGGTCCGTGCCCGGGCCGGGCGATCACCCAAGGGACCCGGATGATTTCCTCGTAGGGTATGTACCGGGGCCCCTGGCCCTGCGAGCGGAAGCTTTCTCCGTGATCGCCGATGACGCAGAGGATGGTGTTCTCCTCGAGCCCGCGACGGCGCAGTTCTTCTCGAAGCCCTCCGAGAACGTGGTCCCCGAAGCGGATCGACTGAAGATAAGCCTGCTGGCGATCGCGTTTCGGCGGGGCGAACCATGCGGGCACATGGAAGGGGTCGTGCGAGGCGGAGGTGATCATCACCAGGAGGAAAGGGTTCTTTTCCCGGCACGCCCAGGTCATGGCCGGTTCGAGCATCCGCATGTCGTCGCCGCCCAGGTATCCCAGATGTGCGGTTGGATCCTCCAGGTTTTCGCGGAACCATGCATAGTCGAAACCGAGGTTGGCCATCAGGCCGGGCGCGCATTGAAAGGTTCCCTTGGATACCTGGAAAAAAGCGCTTCGATACCCGATGGATTTGAGAATCGCCGGCAGGCCCAGGTAGGGCTCGTCCATGAGGACCGTTTCAATGTTATCTCCCGCCAGTTCCGGCCGAACGCCAAGGGTCACACACCAGATCGCGTCCGTCGTGTGGGCCACGGGGATGTGGGTGTTTACGAACTCGGTGCCTTCGTCGGCCAGTTGCCGGAGATGCGGCGTTGTCTCCAGCGTCGGATTGCCCAGCGAAGTGACCTCATATGACGCGCTTTCAAGCAGCAGGATGATGATGTTCGGCGGATCGGCCGGCCGGCTGGTGGGGGCGACCGGGTTGTGCGAACCGGCAAAGGGTAGCTGCCGGCCCGAGTGTGTTGCGGTCTCGCGATCGCCGCCGGTGGCGAAGGACATCATTGCGTACCAGTGGCTGCTGAAGCCGAGCACCTCGGCGGTGGGGCCGGACGGGGTGCGATGCTGAGCTCCCGTCAGGCCGACAAGGCTGAGAGCCACGACGGCGGCGGACCATGCGACCTTGCGCCGTTTGGCTGCCGGCGGTGTTCGGAAAGGTGCCGGCAGGAGGATTCGCCAGAGGACGGCCGCGGAGACGATGGCCAGAGTGCCCAGCAGCATCGTGGCCAGCGCCGGCCGATGTGCCAGGTGATTCCTGACGATCGGCCAGAAGAGGGTGGGTTCCAGTGAGAGGGTCTGCAGGATGGCCGGCTGGAGCTGGACGCCGGTGGCGGTGAGCCAGGCGGCGTTTGCTCCGGACCAGAGGGCAACCACGGCCGCGACAATCAGGAGGATGCGGGCCGACCACGGCCGGGGCCGGAGCAGGATGGTCAGGGAGAATACAAGATACAGCAGGGCGAAGAAAAGAACGTCCGGCAGCAGGGCGGCCGCCCACCCGGCCGGCCCGAGCGCCTGGATGGCCCGGCCCAGGACGTACCATTTGGTTCCGATGGTCCAGAGGAAGGCCAGCAACAGGAGAGTGTTCTCCAGTCGCGGAAAAGACGCACCGGCTCGCTGGAGGAGCGAGGCATTGTCACTCAACCCGGCAGAACCAGCGGGCGCTTGAGTCGCGGCCGAGGCAGCAGACCGCTCATCAGTCACCACAATCCCTCCCAAGACAGATCCAGCGCCGTTGCCGGGTAATCGTTGCTCGTGATGATTCGGCATCGAGCACGCAACGCGATCCGACCTGTTGACACTTCATCCTATCCGGACGGTTTTCCCGGTTCAATACGTCGTGGTGATTCAGAAAAGGGTTTGATTGACAACCGAGCCAAGGTCTTCCGATAATCTGACCCGCGTTTCCGGGGGCGTCTCGAACCAGCCCGTCTCTGACGAGAAACACTGCGTCCGGAGGATGATGGCCATGCGAATTCATCTGGTTGGCGGCATGAGCTTCGTTGCGTGCCTGCATGTGTCGGTCGCACAGGCGGCACGCGAGATGCCCAAGCATGCTCTGCGCCCGCTGCCGGACAGCGTGACGGCGAACGTGGTTGTACACCCCGACGACGTCATGCATCAGGTCAGCCCCCAGTTCCTGGGCACGAACCTGACCCAGTATGGGGCGGATCGCAAGCAGATCGCCGTTCCCGCGAGCCGCCAGCGCGTTCGCGGCCTGGGCACCAGCACGGTCCGGTTTCCCAACGGCTGCCTGGCCGACCGGTACAACTGGCGGAACCCGCCGCCCGAGGAGATGACGGTCGATGAATTCCTCGATTTCTGTGATGCCATCGAGGCCGAGGCGTATTACACCCTGAACATGCAGGGTGGAACGGAAGGTCTCGAAGGCGAGCCGCCCAAGGATGGCCCGATCGAGGAGCGAATCAGGTATCGGCACAAGGCACCCAACCCGTGCGGGTACACCGACTACTATTTCGGCACGCTGGCCGAAGCGGTTGAACTCGTCGAGAAGCACACCGTTGAGCGGGCTTTGAAACGCCGGCGGCCGCTGACCCACTACGAACTGGGAAACGAAAACTGGGGCCAGGCCAAGAGCGACTGGCCGCCTGAGATCTATGGCAAGACGTGCGAAGCGTACTGCGCCGCGTTGCGCAAGGCCCTGGCCGACGCCCAGAAGCAGCACCCGGAGTTGGCCGGCCTCAAGCTTTACATCACCATGGTCGGCTATCCGACCATGGGCAACAACATGGACCCGTTCAAGGCCGTGGACCGGTCGATCAATCTGGCTTGGACGAAGGAGGTGAATCGGCTGGCGGATGCCAGGCTCATCGATGCCGTCCAGGAGCATTTCTATCCCTTCGGCAACAACAACGGAGACACGCTCTATTGGGCGGTTCACAACCTGCACAACATCCTGTCGCTGCGCTATAACCGGCCGAACGACCGTCTGGGCGGCTACCACGACCCGGAATTGGCCTACCGTGTCCCTGTCGAGTTCACGGAATGGAACGTCAAGTGCTGGGGCACCGCGGTCAAGCAGGATCTCAAACTCGACAACGCCGACTTCGAGATGGGGCTGGCCGGTTGGACCGTGGAGGCCTCTCCCGCGGAGGCCGGCGCGGCAAATACATCCGCCGAGGCGGCTCGCCGGGGAAAGGCCGGCCTGGAACTGAGGACGCGGGCCGGCGGGCAGTGGGTCGAGGTCCGGCGGAAGCTTTCCGTGGCCGACCGCAAGCCCGCCGCCCTGTTCGGTTTCGGCATCTGGATCAGATCGGACCAGCCGCTGAAAACGCACGGAATTCTTCGTCAATGCAACCCGGGTGAGCATCAGAACGCGGTCATTGACGATCGTGTGGCGACCCAGACGCGCATGTGGGAGCGGCTGATCGTGGCCGGCAAGCCCTTCGATGATACGACGGAGATCGAGATCGCGGTCCGTCTCGAAGGTGCTGACGCCACCGCCTGGGTCGACGAGATTCAGCCTCTGCACTGGCCCACGACGGCTGGGCTGTCTCCTCTGGCGGCGGATCACTTCGAGCAGCAGCTTTTCCTGGTCGATGCGATTCGAGAGATGCTCATGTGGCCGACGCCAAGAACCCATTACCACCACCTGTTCGGCAACTACCCCTGCGGAACACTGTCAGCCGACGGCTCCGAGCGGGACAATGCCAAGGCTTTCCAGCTTGTGTCCGGGCGAATCGGTGACGCGGTGGTTCGGGCGGACAGCGACGCGCCTTCCTTCGATTATGACACCTATGCCGACGCGTACGCGACCGACTTCAACGGCCTGGCGCCGGACGTGAAAAACGTTCCTTCGCTCGGCGTCATCGCCACGCGCAAGGGAAAAGACCTGTACCTGCTGATGATCAACCGGACGACGGATCGGCCGATCGCCGCCCGTATCGCACTCAAGGACGTCGAGGTGACCGGCAAGGGCGACCTGCGCACGCTCTCGGGCACGGACCTTGACGTGCAGGGTGCGAAGTGGTCGACCCGGTCGGTGAAGATCGCCAATCCGATGACGCACGTCGTGCCGCCTTTGTCCGCCCAGATGCTGCGGGCGATCCTGGCCACTGGTGGCGATTCCCAGCCGGCGTCGAGGTGAATCGTGCTGGTGCCCTGGTCCTCATCGGCGACTCATGATCCATGATGTCTCGAATTCGAGCGGCACTCTCAGTTTTCAGTCTACGGTCGAGATCTTAATCACCACCGGCCGGTCATGTCGAGTATCCTCGGATGGATCCGTGGTTTCGGGTGCCCACCCGGTCCGCTATACTGAGCACCTGTTGATGAAAGACGCGCAGCGGGCAATTGGGGGATGTCATGAAGGGCTCTGTTCGAATCAGTTGGGTGCTCGTCGCCGCGTGGGCTCTTGGGGTGGGTTCTGCAGTCCGGGGAGAATCGCCCGCGACACAACCGGCGGGGCGGTATCTGCCTGCCGTGCGCACTTTTGCCGACAACGCCCTCCGATATGGGCGCGACGTCTATGGTCCGAAGCATACGCCGCTGTTCGTCGACGGCCTCAATGTCGATACCCACGAGCCGGCCGTGTGGGAGCTTCCGGAACAGTACGTCGAGTCCTGGAAGATGCCCTCGCGCTGGATCATGTGTAACCTGGCCAGCCAGCAGAACTTCTTCCGTACCCTGATTGCCCTCTCGCAGTTGACCGGGAATCCGCAGTACAAGCGGGCCGCCGTCGATGCGATGCGGTACGGATTCGATCATCTGCGGCATCCGTGCGGCCTGCTGTACTGGGGCGGCCACACGGCGTGGGATCTGGAGACGGATCAGCCCGTCGGCGAAGGCCGAACCGACGGCGTGGCCGGCAAGCACGAGTTCAAGCGCAACTACCCGTTCTACGAGTTTCTGTGGGAGATCGACCCGAAGCTTACCCGCGAGTTCATCGAATCCTTCTGGTCCAATCACGTCCTCGACTTCTCGACCCTCGACTTCAACCGGCACGGCAAGTACAATCCGGTTCCCGCCGACCCGTGGGGCCATGCGTATGTCGGGGGGCCGATCCCGTTCATCGGCAAGGGCCTGACCTTCACACATACCGGAAGCGACCTGTTTTATGCGGCGGCCATGCTGTCGGTTCTCGGTGATGATGAGCGGCCGTTGGTCTGGGCCAAGCGCCTGGCGGGCCGCTACCACGAGGCCTGTGATCCACGGACCGGCCTGGGGGCCGACAACTTCAGCGAGGAACAGACCCGCCGGTTCGTCCAGCAATTCGGCCCCGAGTTCGGCGAGCGGCTCACCGAGGCCACGTTCACCAGTGTATACGGAGCCCGTTATCGCTTCATGGCCGTCTGCCAGCTCAAGCTGGCCGAAAGGCTGGGTTCGAAGGGACGCGAATTCGGACAGTGGGCCGTCAAGGATCTGACCGCTTACGCCAGGCACGCCTACGACCCCGGCGACAACACGTTCTGGGCCACCCTCATCGACGGCACAAAACTCAGCCCCGCCGATCGCAAGCGCGGCGGCTACGTGCGGGAGGATTGGCTGGCCAAGCGCAAACCGGACAGTCATCTTTTCTGGGCCTATGTGTCGGCCTATAAGCTCAGCGGCGATCGGCTGATGTGGGACATGACCCGGAATCTGGCCCGGGGCTTCCAGCTTGGCGAATTCGGTTCCGAGCCGGGTGCGTCCGGCCGGCCGAACATGGACACGTCGGCGAGCGACCCGCTGCTGATCCTCGCGTTGCTGGATCTTCATGCCACTACGAAGGAACGAGCCTTCCTGGATCTGGCCCGCAAGGTGGGCGACAACCTGCTCGCCGGGCAGTTCCATCACGGCTTCTTTGTGGCCGACAAGGATCATCTCTTCTGCAAGCTGGATACGATTACGCCCTTGGCCCTGATTTATCTCGATGTTGCCCTTCAGGGCACTGCCGCGCAACTGCCGTTCTATTGCGGCAGCGAAGGCTTCTTCCACTGTTCCTTCGAGGGCCAGGGACGGACTTACGACCGTTCCGCGATCTACACGCGTCTTCGAAAGTGACCCGCGGCCGATCCGGTCGGCGGGTGGTGCCGCGTCCCCGATTCGGTTATTCTGGCCGCTCCACAGGTGGCCCGGCCTCAGCGCGCCGCGCGATCCGCCGGGACGACCAGCAGATAACTTTGGCCGCCCCGACGGGGGAACCTCATGAAAACGCCCGGGATACGTTTGGTGCATTGTGGTTGCGGCCTTGTCGTCGATGGTCCCGAGCCTGTCACCTGTCGGACGACATGCAGGGACAGGGCAATAACATCTCATCCGAATTGGGAGTACAAGCAAGCTTGTGGCCCATTTGTCAGCAACATGGGGTGATCGAGCATGAACAAGTCATCCAGCGGACAGTCTTACGGTGAACCGGCACTGCGGTGGTACCAGGGGGTGACGCCGTATCAGTGGTGGGTTTTCTTCGTCGGGGCGATGGCCTGGCTCTTCGACTGCATGGATCAGCGGCTGTTCACGATGGTCCGCTCGCCCGCGCTGGCCCAGTTGCTGGACCTGCCTGAGAAGAGCAGCGTGGTCGTGGACTACGGCACCTACGCGACCGCGGCCACGATGATCGGCTGGGCGGCCGGAGGGCTCTTCTTCGGAGTGGTCGGCGACCGTTGGGGCCGGGTGAAGACCCTCTCGGTTTCAATTCTGGTTTACTCGCTGTTCACCGGCCTGTGTGGTCTGGCCACCGACAGCTGGGTCTTTTGCCTGTATCGGTTTCTCATGGGTTGCGGCATCGGCGGGGCCTTCGCCGCGTCGGCCACTCTGATCGCCGAGACCATGCCCGACCATTCCCGCTCGACCTGCCTCGGTTTGTTCTCCGCCCTGTCCGTGCTTGGAAACATGCTCGGTCTGGCGATCGGTTCGCAGGTCTTCGGCCCCACGACGTTGTACTTCGTCGGCACGTTCGGCTCGCAGGGCATACCGGGTTGGCGGCTGGCGTTTTTCGTCGGGGCCTTGCCGGCGCTGTTGATCGTCCTTGTCCTTCGAACACTACGCGAGTCCGAGCAGTGGCAACAGGCCCGAAAAACCGCCAGCGAGAATCTGGAACGACAGCTCGGCGACCTTCGCAGCATGTTCGGTGATCGCCGCTGGCGGACCAACACGATCGTCGCCGTCTGCATGGCGACCGCCGGCATCGTCGGCGTCTGGGGTGTGGCCTTCTGGTCTCCCGAGTTGATCAACCACGCCCTGACCCCGCGCGGGGGGATGGCCAGTCTGCCGGCTGCCGAGGCCGCACGTCTTCAGGCTCAGATCGGTGACGTGAAGTTCTGGGGCAACCTGTTTCAGGACATCGGCGGATTCCTCGGCATCGCCTTCTTTGCGCCGATCTCCAACCGCATCGGCCGGCGACGGACGTTCGCCGGAGCGTTCATCATCTCCTTCTTACTTGTGGCCTATGTGTTCCTCACGCTCGACTCGGCCGCCCAGGCTTACGTCATGCTTCCCATCATGGGGTTCTTCAATCTCAGCGTCATGGGCGGCTTTGTGATTTACTTCCCGGAGATCTTCCCGACGCGATTTCGCTCGACCGGTACGGCCTTCGGCTACAACGTCGCCCGCCTGTCCGCCGCCGTTGTCATGCTGGCCAGCAACTCGATCCGGGCCGCGATCGACAAACTCGGCAGCCTGGAACTGCTCCAGGAGTTGCAAATGGACCCGTTCCGCGTCGGCGCGGTGGTCATCGCAAGCGTCTACGGCCTTGGTTTGCTCGCGCTGATCTGGGCGCCGGAGACAAAGGGGAGACCGCTGCCGGAGGATTGATGATGGTTTGCCTCGCTCCGGCTGTTTCATGGGCACGGGCTGCCGCGGCCACCCGGACCGGCAGATTCGCCCTGGTGGATCGTGGAGCGATTGATCGGCTTATTCATCCTGGATTGGATATGCGTGTGCGTACGGACGTTTTTCGGTATTATGATGCTTGATTTGGCTGCGCTGCGTGGGGAGCGGCCGACTCCTGTGTCGTCAGCTTGTCGCGGGAAGCATCGTGCGTGCCGGGGCCGCCTGGGCGCCGTGTTTCCGGGATAATACATGACCACCTGTTAGAAGGGATTGATCCCATGATTCTCGATCGTTTGGAAAACGCCGGCAGATACGAACAATCGCACAAGGGTTTCAAGGAGGCATTTGACTTCCTGAGATCCGCCAAGCTGTCCTCGCTGGATGCGGGTCGTCACCCGGTCGACGGCGATCGTGTCTTCGTCGTCATCGTCCGCGATCCGGGCCGCGGCCGATCCGGCGCCAAGCTGGAAATCCACCGCAAGTACATCGACATCCAGCTTGTGATCGCCGGCCAGGAGGAGATCGGCTGGAAGCCGGCCGCCGCTTGCACCCAGCCGGACGGACAGTTCGACACGACCAAGGATCTCGGCTTCTTCCGGGACCAGTCCGCGCTCTGGCTGCCCATGCCGCCGGCAACCTTTGCGGTGTTCTTCCCCGAGGATGCCCATGCGCCGCTCGGCGGCGAGGGCACCCTCCACAAGGCCATCGCAAAGGTGCTGGTCGACTGATTCGAATGCGGGCCGGCGGATCCGCGCCTGCAATCTGACATTGTTGAACCGCGCCCTCAGCCGTGAGCCCGTCGAACGGCGAAAGGAACCGATTCAAGTCCCTGATCGTGTCTCTGGTATGGCGCCATGGATGCTTCCTGCCACATGCGGCCGATGACTCCTGCGGACCGGATCCCCGTGGCCGAGCTGGTCCACCATTCCACCAACGCCTGGTACACGTCTCACGGTCGCCCGGCCATCTTTCGCGGTGATCCGGGCGAAACCGCCTTGTTCTTCGACGTCTACCATGCCCTGCCGGGCAGCGCGGGCATCGTGGCTGAGGACCCGCGGAACGACCAACTGACCGGTTCGTGCTTCTACCACGTTCGGCCGACGCACGTCTCGCTTGGCATCATGAACGTTCACCCGGACCACTTTGGCCGGGGCATCGCAGGCGACTTGCTTGACCGGGTCATCGAGATCGCCGAGCGCGAGGCCAAGCCCCTTCGCCTTGTTTCCAGCGCGGTCAATCTCGATTCCTTCTCGCTCTACACGCGCAAAGGCTTCGTGCCACGGGTCGCATACCAGGATATGTATCTCAAAGTTTCCTCGAACGGCGTTGGCCGCCTGCCGCTCTCGGAGAAAGCGCACCCGGCAACACTCGAGGACGTCGCCCGCATCGCCGAACTCGAATTGGCCGTCAACCACACCCGCCGCGACGGCGACTACCGCCATTTCATCGAGAACCCCGAGGGTATCTGGCACGTATCGGTGCTGGAGGGAAAAACCGGCCAACTCGACGGCTTCCTGGCATCCTGTGCGCATCCGGCGTCGCGGATGATCGGGCCTGGCGCCGCCCGAACCGAACAGCAGGCCGCCGCTCTCATCCTGGCCGAACTCGACCGGCACCGCGGCCACACGCCGGTGTTTCTCGTACCTGTGCACTGTGCCGACCTCGTGCGGGAGATGTATGCCCTGGGCGCCCGCAACTGCGAACTGCACTTTCAACAGGTGCGCGGGCACTGGCCGGGCCTTGACGGCGTCAACATGCCCACCTTCATGCCCGAGACCTGCTGATCGAACGATTCGTCCGCGGTTCCTGCCGTTGTGAGGATGGTCCTGCCCCGCCGAAAGTGTCACGGACTTTCCGCCGGGAGTTCCGTCGCCGCGTCCTTGACCGGATGGCGCGCCCTGCGTAAACTGGCTCATTGTTCGGAACACGGGTTTCCGGCCCGAGCGGGAGCCTGTGAAAAACGCTCCGACCTCGTGCCCGGCATGACCGTAACTGTCCGCCGGACATGATCTCCGGGTAGGTAGCTCAGGTGGTAGAGCAATGGACTGAAAATCCATGTGTCGTGAGTTCAACTCTCACCCTACCCAATACGTGTTGAAATCATCACAGAAGATTTCGTTCGGGTAGCCTGACGGACAGTTGTTGGCTTGGGCCGTCATCTGGCAGAAACCCAGCACGCACAATGGAAACAATCAAAACCCACCGTGCCATGATTCCACCCTCCCCTGAAATGAGATATGCCTGGGCTTCGTCGCGTTGGCATGTCCGGCGATTGATAGCCCTTCCCGACTCGTCCCCATCCTAGCATATCGCACAAGTGCGGGGCAATGAAAAAATCCTGTCCCGCTCTATTTTGAGACATACGCTATGGAATCAGTCACTCCGCTGCCGGCGTTGCCGGACTGCTATCCACAGGCGGAGGTGTGCAGACCAGGGATTTCCGGGGTTCCCTTTGTGGCTGAGCGTGGGTGTTGACTGCCCGGGGTCATCTATATATAATCGACCATGAAAGTCGTCTATTGTCCGGCATCAACCTGTGTGATGCCAGTCTGATGAGCGACTGGCGTGTAAGTGAGCCTGTTCAACCCGGCGGCGTATGTCGGGAATCCTAACATGAGAAAGACGACCATGATTATCGTTTATAGAAAACAGTGTCTTCCGGATGGTTCAACGAGTCGCTCGATCGGTTCGGCCGAAGTGTTGGAGGCCGGCCCGGAGGGGAGAACGCATGGATGGTGAACGGTCGCAATCCCGGAGTCTGCCCGTGTTTCCCGGCTCCGGGGATGACCTGAAAGCAATCAATGAACTCTTCGAAAACTACTCCGCCTCGGATCTGATCCGCTGGGCGGCCGAGCAATTTGGCGACGCGACCGCCGTGTCTTCCTCGTTCGGCGCCGACTCCGCGGTGATGCTTTACCTGGCCACCCGCGTCAAGCCCGACATCAAGGTCATCAGCGTGGACACGGGCTTCCTGTTTCCGGAGACCGTTCGGTTCCGCGACGAGCTGGCTCGGCGGCTGAACCTCAACCTGTTGATCTATCGTCCCGTGCTCGACCGCGAGAGCTTCATCAATGAGCATGGCAGAATGTGGCGCTCCAACCCGGATGCGTGCTGCGCGTTCAACAAGCGGGAGCCTTTTGATCGTGCCAAGCGCGAGCTGGGGATTGGCTGCTGGATGACCGGGATTCGCCGCGAGCAGTCCGTGACCCGCAGGAACAGCCCGATTGTGCAGCGCGATCATCTGGGCCTGGTCAAGCTGTGTCCGATCGCCCGCTGGTCGGCCAAGGACGTTCACGATTACCTCCAGGAGCACGGTTTGCCTTACCATCCTCTGCGCGAGCAGGGTTACCTCAGCATCGGCTGCCAGCCGGAGGAGGGCTACTGCACGCGGAAGATTCGTCCCGGCGAGGATCCCCGGTCGGGTCGCTGGGCGGGATTTGACAAGACCGAATGCGGCCTGCACCTGCACGACCAGGGCAGTGGTATCTGATCGTCGGACGGAATCCAGGCCGAGGAGGCAACGATGGCCAAACAGATCACGCCGAACTTCAGAACGCCGGACGACGCGCTGGGCGAGGTCGAACGATACAAGCTCGCTTCCAACGGCGTACGCGGCCGGATCGCGGAAGACCTGCGCGATCCGAGCCGACAGGATGTCGAGGACGCGACCGAGCAGCTCGCCAAGAGCCACGGCATTTACCTCGAATACAACCGCGACACCGGCGGCCAGGCCAAGGAATGGATCTACATGATTCGGGTCAGCATCCCGGCGGGCGGACCGCTGACCCGCGAGCAGTGGCGGGTGCTCGACGAGCTGTCCGACAGGTATGGGTGCAATCCCGAAGGTGTGCCCTCGCTGAGGGCGACCACCCGGCAGGACATCCAGTTCCACTGGGTGCGGAAGGAACACGTGATCGAGATCGTTCGCGGAATGGCGGAAAGCGGCCTGGGCACGCTCAACGGCTGTGGTGACAACGTGCGGAACGTGATGGCCTGCCCGCTGTCGTCCTACACCAGCGTCTTTGATGTCAGCGACTGGGCTCGCCGGGCCGGGCAGTATTTTCGCCTGCCCGCCGAGCCGCACATTCATATCTTCGAGATCGATCCGAACGCGATGCGCACCCCCGACGAGCGATATCACTACGGACCGAAGCTGCTTAACCGTAAGTTCAAGATCGGCTTCTCGGCCGTCCATCGCACGGAAAACGGATACCAGTCGGACAACTGCGTCGAGCTGCGCACCAACGACGTGGGCATCGCCCCGTTGCCGGCGGACGGCAAGGTCGACCGGTTCATGGTCTACATCGGGGGCGGACAGGGCGAGCGCAACGGCAAGCCGACATTCTGCGCCCTGGGCGGCCCGTTTGGCGTGTTCGCGGCAAACGATCTCATCAAGGGGCTCGATGCCATCGTGCACGTGCAGGAGGAGTGGGGCGACCGCCAGAACCGGCACTGGGCCCGGCTCAAGTACGTCGTGCACAAGATGGGCATGGAGTGGTTCCGCGAGCAGACCCAGGCCCGCGGCGCGCGCTTCGATCCGCCGATCCCCGAATTCGACCCCGGCCCGCGATGCCTGCACCACGGGTGGATTCGCCTGCCGTCCACAGGCCGGTGGGCTTACGGCGCGTTTATCGAGAACGGCCGGATCATCGACGGATCCAACGGGCGGCAGAAAACGATGGTTCGCCACCTGATGGAAAATTACCCGATCCGGCTGGCGATCACACCCAACGATGACCTGTTGTTCCTCGACATCCCCGACGACGCGCGGAAGTCCTTCGAGGCCGACATGCGGCAGTTCGGTTACGGGCGGCGGAACGGCCGGGAGTTCTCCGTACTGCGGCGACACTCGGTCGCCTGCGTCGGACTTAAAACCTGCCGGCTGTCCTACACCGAGTCCGAGCGGTGTTTGCCGGAAATTGTCGACCAAATGGAGGATCGGGGCTGGGGCGACCGGGCGGAGTCGATCGGCATGAGCGGCTGCGAGCGTCAGTGTTCGCGCCCGGCGACCAAGGCGATCGGCTGGGTCGGCGCCGGGGTCGATCGTTACCAGCTCAAGCTGATGGGCACCGAGGATGGCCGGCACCAGGGCATCCCCATCGTCGACGAACAGGGCCGCATGTACCTCAAGAGCGTTCACCGCGACGAGTTGGCCAACGTCATGGAGGTGCTCTTCGAGTATCACCGCGACAATGGCCGCGAGGGCGAGTCGCTGGGCGACCTGCTGCGTCGCGTCGGCATGGCCGAGGCGATACGCCTGTTCAAGGAGAATACCCGGACCGCCAACCTGATGGAAAAGACCGCGGAGCTTCTGAATGACGCCGCCCGATCGCCCGAAACGCTGTTCCCGGAGCGCGTGCCATGAGACAGTCTCTCTCTCCAGTCATTCACCCGGATGCGGCCCCGCGCGATAATCGCGCTGCCGACTCTCCGCTCGAGGCCCGGCCGGGACCCTCGCGGTCCTTCGTCACCCTGGCGATCGCGGCCGACGAACTTCCGATCGTTGTTGTCGGCGGGGGCGTGGTCGGCGGCCGCAAGGCCCTTAGTCTGGCTCGGCAGGGCGGGCGCGTCAGGATCATATCACCCGAGATCGCCGACCGACTTCGGCCCCTGGTCGATCGGGGACGCATCGAGTGGATACGCGATTGCTACCGTCCCGAGCATCTTGATGGCGCCCGGATCGTCGTGGCCGCCACTTCGGATCCCGCGGTGAATGCCGCCGTTGCCCGCGACGCGCGCCGGAGAGGCCTGCTCTTGTGCAATTCCTCCTCGGCCGAGGACTCGGGCGTATTCTTCCCGGCCATGCACACCCGGGGACCGGCCACGATCGCCGTTCACACCCGCGGCCGAAGCCCCCGTTACGCCAAACGACTCCTCGACCACATCGTCGCACTTCTTGCCGAAAGGCCGCTCGAAACGGCGGAGGACTCATCATGACACCCCCCGGCAAGGTCTATCTCGTCGGAGCCGGCCCCGGCTCGCCCGACCTGATCACCCTGCGCGGGCTGCGAGCGCTTCGCGGGGCTTCATGGGTGATTGCCGACTCGCTGCTGACTGGTGAATACCTCTCCGAACTGGGTATCCCGGCCCGCGTCAGGTTGACCTGTCTTCAACACGGCGACACCCGCGACCATCATGAGCAGATCCTCGAGCGCATGGCTCGGGCGGCCGAGGCGGGCGAAGTGGTCGTCAGGCTCAAGAACGGAGACCCGTTCCTGTTTGGGCGGGGATGCGAGGAGAATGAGTTTTTTACCAGTCGTGGCATCTTTTGGGAGGTCGTGCCGGGCGTCAGCGCGTCCATCGCCGGCCCGACGCTGGCCGCCATGCCGTTGACCTCCCGAGATCGCGGGCGATCCTTCGCCGTGGTCACCGCCCGCTGTTCGGGAGGCCGACTCAACCCCGATTACCCCAAGGCGGACACGCTCATCGTTTTCATGGGGATCAGTGTTCTCGGCGAGATTGCCGCCCGGCTGATCGAGCAAGGCTGGCCGCCGGAAACCCCCGCGGCCGTCTTGTCGCGCGTGTCGATGCCCTGGGAGAACCGCTGCAGCGGCACGCTGGAAACCATCGCTCCGATGCTGGACGACATGGCGATCGCCGCCCCGGCGATTCTGGTGGTCGGCGTGGGCGCGGCCTGGGAGACGGAACTGCCTCGCCGTCCGAGGATACTCTTTGCCGGTCAGCACCCCGACGATTTCCGCCACTTGGGCGACGTGATTCATTGGCCGGCCCTGGTCGCCGAGCCGATCGAGTCCGCCCGTTCTCTGCTGACTGATTGCCTGAATGATCTGCGTCGCGGACGTTACGGCCGGGTGGTTTTCGCCGATTCGACCACTCTCCAGATCTTTTTCCAGGGGATCAACGATCTCGGCGGCGATGCCCGCTCGCTGGCGGGGGTGAAAGTGGTGGCAGCCGATGATCCAGTCGCCCGCCGGCTGCGCGAGCAGGGGGTTCGCCCGGATCTGATCCTCGCGGGCCGGTCGGCGGAGCAAATCGCCCGGACACCGGAAGCAAGCTCAGGGGCCGGCATCCTGGTGGTCGGTGAATCGCGCCAGGTCGCCGGCCTCGAACAGGCGGGGCTGGTCGCCGGCGACAGCCTTGTCCGGCTGAGTCTTCTGATCCGCCGACTTCATCCGGACCTGGGCCGACCGTTACCCGCCCACGATGCGATCGTGATCACAAGTCCCGAAGAAATCGACGCTTACGTTCAGGCGTATGGAGTGGGGGTCTGGAAGGCGCAGATCTGGTTTGCCGACGATGCGGCCCGGATTACCTGGTCGGAGCACCGCCGGGCATTCGATCCGTCCGCGGCGACCCTTACGCAGGACTGAGACACGAAATATCTGCGGCGATGGGGTTGACAAGCTGAAATACGGGAGTTAATATACGACAGAAATGATCGATATTAAGCTGCCGGGTGGCGCATGAAACTGTCCCAGAGAACCGACTACGGATTACGGGCGCTGTTCACGCTCGTGGAGCATTTCGGGCGCGGGCCGATCCCGATCCGGGAACTGGCCCGACGTAATGATGTGCCCAAGCGGTTTCTCGAGCACATCATGCTCGACATGAAGGCCCGGGGGTGGGTCCGCAGCGTTTCGGGCAAGAAGGGCGGCTACGTGATGGCCAAGAGCCCGGACAAGATCACAATGGGCCAGGTGGTCCGGTATTTCGACGGATTGATGGCCCCGATCGGATGCGTATCGGTCAGCCAGTATGAGCGATGCAGCCAGGAACCGGTGTGCCGCTTTCGGCGGGTTCTGCTGGACATCAGGAACATGACCAACAAGCTCATGGACGGAGCGACGCTGGCGAAGGTCTTTGCTGGCGCGCCGGTGACACGGCAGGAAGTGTTTGCCCCCGAGTTCATGGGCGGCGCGGGAATCTGAGCCGGAAAAGGCGGCTTCAGTCTGGATTAATAGACGACTAGTATCGTCGATATTTTCATGGGCCGGGGCTCTCCGTTGACGCCCCCCCCCGGATGATGGCCGGGGCTATCAGGAGCAAGTCATGCCGCACGGGAAAACCTACCCAGGCGTACTGGAAACGACGTACAACACGCCGTTGGTTCGGCTGAATCGGATCATTCCGGCCGACCACGCTGCGGTCCTGCTCAAGCTGGAGTTCTTCAATCCCTTGTCCAGCGTGAAGGACCGGATCGGGCGGGCGATGATCGAGGCGGCTGAGAAGTCCGGGGTGCTCAAGGAGGGCACTCACATCATCGAGCCGACCAGCGGCAACACCGGGATTGCCCTGGCCTTCGTATGTGCCGCCAAGGGGTATCGCCTGACGTTGACGATGCCGGAATCGATGAGCATCGAGCGACGCCGGCTGCTGCAGGCCCTGGGGGCGCAACTGGTTCTGACCCCGGCCGGCGAGGGTATGCGCGGCGCGATCGCCAAGGCCAACGAGTTGGCGGCGGACACAAAGAACGCCTGGATGCCGCAGCAGTTCGACAACCCGGCCAACCCCCAGATTCACGAGCAGACCACCGGGGCCGAGATCTGGGCGGACACCGGCGGCAAGGTAGACCTGATCGTTACCGGCGTGGGAACCGGCGGGACGATCACGGGTGTCACGCGCCACATCCGGGCTCGGAATCCGTCGTTCAAGGCCATTGCTGTCGAGCCGGTGGATTCGCCGGTCATCACCCAACTGCGTTCCGACCAGCCGATCAAGCCCGGCCCGCACAAGATTCAGGGTATCGGCGCGGGATTCATACCCCGGAATCTGGATACCTCGCTGCTGGACGGCGTGGAGACGGTCACGAACGAGGAGGCCTTCGACTGGGCCCGCCGACTGGCCAAACAGGAGGGCATCCTGGGCGGCATCAGCACGGGGGCGAACGTGTGTGCCGCCGCCCGCGTCGCCGCCCGACCGGAATATCGCGGCAAGGCGATCATCACCGTCGCCTGCAGTTTCGGGGAACGTTACCTGTCGACACCTTTGTTCGAGACGGCTTGAAAGGGGATTGAGAGTCATGAACCATCAACCCGCTGACCCATTGAGACCGGAAACCCTGGCCGTGCATCAGGGTGTGTACAAGGACACGGCCTACAACTCCGTGACCACTCCGATTTACCCGACTTCGACGTTCGCTTTCGAGCGGATCGGGGTGCACAAGGGTTACGACTACACGCGTTCGGGGAACCCGACCCGGCAGGCCCTGCAGGACAGTCTGGCCTCGCTGGAGGGCGGAACGGCGGCGTGGGCGACGTGCACCGGGATGTCGGCGGTCACGTCGGTGATGATGTTGTTCAAAACGGGCGATCACATCGTCACCGGGCACGACATTTACAGCGGGACGATGCGGCTTTTCGAGCAGGTGCTGCCGCAACTCGGCATCGAGGTCTCCTTTGTCCGGATGGGTGACCCGGAGGAGGTCCGTCGAGCGATCCGTCCGGAGACGCGGGCCGTGTTCATCGAGACGCCGTCGAATCCGCTGTTGAACCTGGTGGATCTGTCGGCCGTGATCGGAATGGTCCGCGAGCGCGGGTTGCTGTCCATCGTGGACAACACCTTCATGAGCCCGTATTTCCAGCGGCCTTTCGACTTCGGGGCCGACATCATCGTGCACTCGACCACCAAGTATCTCAACGGGCACAGCGACGTGGTCGGCGGGGCGATTATCGTGCGCGACGCGAAGCTGGCCGAGCGCGTCGGGTTCCTGGTGAACGCGCTGGGGACGGCCTGTTCGCCATTCGACGCCTGGCTGGTGCTGCGCGGGATCAAGACGTTGCCCTATCGGATGGAGGCCCACCAGCGCAACGCGACGGCGGTCGCCCGCCGGCTGGTCCGGCATCCGCATGTGCGCAAGGTGTACTACCCCGGCCTTGAGGATCACCCCGGCCATGCACTGGCCCGTCTCCAGATGAAGGGTTTCGGTGGTATGGTCAGTTTCGACCTGGACCTCGAGCGTGTTCCCGTCGAGGACTTCGTGGGCCGGCTGCGGCTGTTCTCGCTGGCCGAGTCTCTTGGCGGCGTGGAGTCGCTCGTCGAGCAGCCGTGGACGATGAGCCATTCCTCGATCAGCGAGCAGCGGCGCACCGAAGCCGGCATCAGCCCTTCGACAATCCGATTGTCCATCGGAATCGAGCACCCTGATGACCTGATCGTCGACCTTGAGCGCGGCCTCGGCCGCGACGGCGCGTAGGACCCGATGACGATCGTCGTACCGGTGCGGTAGAATGTGCGCCTCGTTGGTGATGGAGGCGCAGAGATGGTCTACCAGGATCGCATCACTTTTCGGACGACCGGCCACCGGGAGATGCACGATATAACCGACGAGGTCAGCCGGGTCGTGCAGGCCTCGCGGATACGCACCGGTATCGCGCATGTGTTCAATGTGGGCAGCACGGGAGCGGTGGGGACCATCGAGTTCGAGCCGGGCCTGAATCGCGACCTGCCCGAGATGCTGGACAAACTTATCCCTCCAAGCCGGGACTACGGCCATGAGCTGGCCTGGAACGACGGCAACGGACACTCGCACCTGCAGGCGACGTGGCTGGGGCCTGACTTGACCGTGCCCGTCCGCGAAGGTTGCCTCGTGCTGGGCACCTGGCAGCAGGTTTTTCACCTTGAATGCGACATCAAGCCGCGCAACCGCGAGATCGTCGTGACGGTCATCGGCGAATGAATCTCATTGGCCGTTGGCCGCCGGCGTGGATGTCGGATTGGCCTTCGGCGGATGACCGTTATGGCTCAAGGCCATTTCGAGATGGGCCCTGGCCGGCGCGAAGTCGGGATCGAGGCGCAACGCGGTCTGCCAATGCCGAAAGGCCCGCTCTGCATCCCCTTGCTCGAAGCACACCCCGCCCAGGTTGGTGTGGATCTCCGGCGAGTCCGGTCGATTTCGCAGGGCTCGTTCCCAGCAGTCCCGGGCGTGCTGCTTGAGACCCTTGTGGTAAAGAGCCGCTCCCAGGTTGTTCAGCGTGTCGCCATGGTCGGGGCTCAGCTCCAGCGTTTTCCGGTACTGCAGGATGGCCTCGTCGAGTCGTCTTGCCTGGGCCAGTATGTTTCCCAGGTTGTAATGAGCTTCCATGAAGTCGGGTTTCAGTCGGACGGCCTCGACGAGATGCTCGATGGCCCCTTCCGGATCCCCCCGGGCGGAAAGCACGGTTGCGAGGTTATTACGGGCCTCCGCCAAGTGCGGGTCGAGCTGTACCGCTTCCATGTGGCATCGAAGGGCTTCCTCCGGGTTGCCCTGCATGGTGAAGACTCGTCCCAGGTTCGTGTGGGCCTGTGGATAATCGGCTTTTAGTGCCAACGCCTGCCGGTATGCACTCGCCGCTTCGGCGACCCGGCCCCGTTTGGCGAGGATGACGCCGTGGTTGTTGTGGGCCTCCGCCAGGGTCGGCTCGATCCGCAGGGCGGCTTCCACGTGCGGCCAGGCGCTCTCGATCTCGCCGCGGTCGATCAGGACCGTGGCCAGGTTGTTGTGGGCGATCGAGTTGCCCGGCCGCTTTTCGACCGTGTCGCGCCAGATCGTGAGTTCGTCCCGGTAGTCCCGGTTCCTGAGACTGGTGAGGCCGCACAAAGTAGTCACAACAAGCATCAAGACGGTCCCGGTGATGCCGGCCCGGCGGCGCGTCGAAGTTCCGAGCCGCCGGCACGCGCTCGCGATCCATTCGTGCCCGACGACGACCACCAGCACCGTCACCGCCGCCAGGGGCAGGTACATCCGCCGTTCGCCCGCGATCTCCAGGACCATCGGGTAAATGCTCGAGGTCGGAGCCAGGATCAGAAAGAACCAGCCGCCCAGGAAACCCAGGGTCGGGCGGTACCTCAGAGCCCATGTACAGGTCGCCAGAATCGTCATCACCAGCAGGCATTGCGGCCAGACGTCGGCCAGTCGGCGGGCGATCGGCCAGTCGTGATATGAGATCACCAGCGGATCGGGCCAGAAGCACAGCCGCCAGTACCACACGATGACGCCGGCCTGGGTTTTGAGGTAGTCCCACCATGAAATTCCCAGGCCGAAGCCGGCCGTCTCCCGCGGCGGACCGGTTGCCAGTGCGATTGCCAGGACAAGGTAGCTTGCGGCCAATCCGATGTAGAGGCCGCGATGATCTTTGAGCGATTGACGGAAAGTCCCCGACACGAACGCGCGGTCGTACAGCAGCACGAGCAATGGCGCGACCACCATCGTCTCCTTGCTGCCCATGCCGAGAACACAGGAGGCGATTGTCGCCGCAAACCATCCACCTCGGCCCGAGGTCCAGCCTCGAACGGCACAATACAGAGTCAGCAGGGCGAACAGGGCCATCAGCAACTCGGTCCGCTGAATGATGTAGGTGACACTTTCGGCCTGAAGAGGATGGACGGTCCAGATCATCGCGACCGCGGCTGCGAGGTAATGGGCCGACCGATCATATCGACCGCCGATCGCCGGCGAGAGCAGTGTTCGTCGAACAACTCCCATCAGAAGCAGCGACGAGGCGAGGTGAACGGCAATGTTGAAGACGTGATACCCGCGCACGTCCAGGCCGCCGACGGCGTAGTTGAGTGCGAGTGACAACGAGACGACCGGCCGGGCGACGATCGTGCTGCGCGGCGGTGCGGCCATCGCCTGCCGGACCGGCCAGAGTTGCCGGATGTTCGGATTCTGCGGGATGCTCTCAAGGTCGTCGAAGATGAACGGCCCGCTCAGGCTGTTGGCGTACGCCAAGGCGCCCGCGGCCAGCACGAGGACGACCAGCCAGCGGTGGCAGGACGTCGCTTGCGGAATGTTGTCGGGCCGGCGAGGCATTTGGTCATGCTCCTGGCTGATAGGCGTGGATCCCCGGAGCCTGACTGGGGGTCCGTGACAGTTGAGGCGGCTGGGTCTGCGCGGGTGACCTGTCTGCGCGCAGAAACGCACAGGCAGGTCAGAACCCGAAGCGCCGGCGACGGGCCTGTTTGCGTGCGGGCACGCACAGGCAGGCGGGCCCACCCGCTTGCCTGCCTGCGGCAGACAGGCGCTCGGGGTTCTGTTGGGACCCGCCTAAACTGTCACGGACCTCCTGACTGGGCCTGAATGATACCCGACTTGACATTTCATGGGTTAGGCCTTAGCGAACGGGGCGAAATGTACGTTCGCTGTCTTGGTGTCGACCTGGGGACGAAGCGGATCGGCTTGGCCTTGAGCGAGCCGGGGGGGATCGTCTCGCCGCTGGCGGTGTTGCCTGCGCGCCCGAACCCGGAAGAGAACGCGGGCGAGATTCTGCGGGTGGCCGGCGAGTACGCCGCCGAAGCCATTATCGTCGGGCTTCCCCTGAATATGGACGGGACGGAAGGGCGGCAGGCGAAAGTGAGCCGATCGCTTGCCGACGCCCTTCGGCGGCTCAGCCCGCTGGCCGTGCACCTTCACGATGAACGGCTGACCTCTCACGCAGCCGACGCCCGCCTGGTCGAACGCGGCCTGACCCGAAAAGGCAAGAAAGCCCGCCAGGACGCGGTGGCCGCCCAGGTTCTGCTCGAATCCTTTCTGGCCGGCCGCGACGGCTGAGTGTATGAGAAGACCCGCGGCAATCCGGGCGCGCCGATCCTCGATCGACCGGCACTCGCGGCGAGACCTGTCTGCGTGCGTACCTGCCTGTGCGCGTACGCACGCAGACAGGCACGCACAGGCAGACGCCGGTGCCGCATGGGTTTTAGGGCGCACGCGAAGAATACCCCCAATAAACTGTTCGGGCGTCTCATAAAAACTCCGCCGGCCATCCGGCGACGGCGGTGTTATCGGCCTCGTCGGCAAATCCGCGCGGCAGCCGGTCCTCATCGCAGGTGCCCCCGTTTTCCAACCGATCTTACGGATGCTTTCCGTGCCTGCCGGGCCCCGCAGGAGACAGGGGTCGGCCGGCATCAGTCCAAGACGCGAAGGATCCGCCGGGGCGATCCACATGCCTTGGAGGGGAACCGTCACCCGCAGGGAGGATCAGGATGGCCGGCTTTCGCATCAACATGACCGTCGAAGTCGATCAAAAAGGCAACGGTTTGTGCATCCAGACCCCGGTGCCGGTTCAGCTTGTCCACGAGCAGAATAAGTGGCGGCTTCAGTGCGCGACCCCGCCGGTCGCCACGGACCTGTTCGACGACATGGAAGAAGCGTTGATCGCCGGTGCGCGCCGGGTCGGCGATGAACTTCAGGCCGCGGTGATCGAACGACCACTGGTCGCGGGTCGAATCACGCCGGACACGGTGCGAGGCATCTTCCGGTAACGGCAAACGACGCGGGTTCACCTCGATCCATACTCAGTAATTGACCCACTGGTATTGCAGGAAGAGGCGATGGAGCCATGACTGGGCCCACGGCCTGGGCAGGGCGTCGGCCATGCTGAGGACGGAGACAGCCAGGAAAGCATAGCAGACCAGTCGGCCCAGGCGATTTCGACCCAGGAGGTCCGCGCCTTCGGCCACGAACAGAAGCCACAGCGGAACCACCCAGAACAGCCAGCGGAACCCCTCGCACAGCCCGCCGTAGTTGTTGGTCGTGTACACATACACAGCGGCCACCACGGCAGTCAGCAGCAGCGTCACGCTTGCCAGGCACCGTCGGCCGTCCGCCGGACGCATCATCTCCCGGATCATGCCTAACAGGCAGATGAGCAGTATCGGTGTGAGCGAGAAGAATCCGTGGTGCCCGATCAGCATGTGGGTGAGGTAGGCGAGTTTGCTCTCCTGGGCGGCGTCGATGCCGGAGGGCTGGCTCCAGTAACTGCCGGGGAAGTCGTACCAGCCGCCCGGCTTGAAGACCTCGGTGTAGGCCGGCCAGATCGAGCCGGTGACCAGGTAATTGGTGTACAGGGCGACGACGGTGGGGAGCAGGGCGGCGGGCAAAGCGGCGATCAGCGTTCGACGCCAATCCCTGATCAGCATCAGAAGAAACAGCCCGGCCAGCAGCAGGCCGGCCGGCAGCTCGACGGCCGCGGTGAATGCACCGAAGAACCCGGTGATGGCGTACCAGTGCCGGCCTCGCCGCTCGTCGTACCAGATTCGTATCATCGCGTGGGCGGCGAACATGCCCGTGGCCGCCGCGATCACGTGGTTGTTCAACGTCACCGCATAGGCGGTCAGATAAGTTCCCAGCGCGATCGCGGCCAGGCTGAAGGCGTGGGCGAACGGGGTGTCGCGCCCCCGCAGCACGTCGCGGCGGATCAGCCAGAACGCCGCCAGCAGCGGAACCACCTGAACGAGAATGAGCGTCGTGCGGATGATGAACCACGGATTCTGCCGGAAGTCGGCATGACCGAGGGACAGCTTCTCGATCAGCAGCACCACGCCGGCCAGGACGGTCGGCAGCAAAGGCGGCTTGCTGGAGTAGTAGCGATCGCCGCCCTGGGCGTCAGGGATGCGGATCATGTCAATTGTTGCGAATGGGGGGATCTGTCGGGGCAGCGTTGGATCGGGATGGCCCCACCAGGCGCCGTGCTTGGGCAGGTACTCGTACGTGCCGTGCTCGACAAGGTAATAGACCGTATTCCAGCGCGAGGCGTCGTTGGCTCCGTACACCGGTTCCTTGTGGTTCAGGATGGTGCCGATCATGAGCCCGGCTGCCAGGAGCAGAAAGAGGGCCGTCAGGTTCGCGGGAGTGCCCACAGGCTGCTCAGGCGGCAGGCAGACGGAAGTTGGTTCGGGGCGGATGTCCATAGTGCATCCTCAACTCGTGTGGCACCGGCGTCTGCCTGTGCGTGCCTGTCTGCGTGCGCACACGCACAGGCAGGTACGCACGCAGACAGGTCTCGCCGGTGTGATTGGTTGGGGGCGGATGTTCATGGTTCATTCCCGCCTTGTGCGGCACCGGCGTCTCGCCGGTGTCTCGCCTCGTGTGGCACCGGCGTCTCGCCGGTGTGTTGGCACCAGCCGACGCGCTCGGACACGTCGTATAGGCCGTCCAGGGGATGCTCGTGGATGATGATCTCGGCCACGAGACCGACGGCGATCAGGATCAGGCCGGCCAGCGGCGCACCCAGAAAGCCCCAGTGTCTGCCGAGGAAGAGACAGATCGCGAAGAAGAAAGCGCCCAGGATCGCGGCCCAGACCCCCACGCTGCCGATGAGATGCTGAGGCCGCCAGCGGTAGCGTATCAGCACCAGCACCGTGATCAGGTCCAGGAAACCCTTGGTGAACCGGGCGAATCCGTACTTGCCCACTCCCGTCGTCCGCGGTCGGTGGCGCGTCGGAATCTCCGTGACCCGGAATCCCTTGGCGGCGGCGAACACGGTCAGGAAACGATGCAGCTCACCGTAGATCCGCAGTTGCCGAGCCGCCTCGATCCGGTAGGCCTTCAGGCCGCATACGTGATCGTGCAGCTTCACCCCGGTCAGCCAGCCGATCAGCTTGTTGAACACCCACGAGGGATAGACCTTGTGCCAGGGGTCGAGCCGGTGCTGCTTCCACCCGCTGACCACGTCGAAGCCGTTGTCGAGGCCCTGCAGCAGACGAGGGATTTCGGCGGGCGGGTCCTGCAGATCCGCGTCCATGGTGATGACGACCTGGCCGCGGGCGGCGGCGAAGCCGGCCATCAGGGCGGCGGCCTTGCCGACGTTGCTGCGGAAACGGATGCCGCCGACCCGCGAGTCCGCCTCGGCCAGCCGGCTGATGACCCCCCAACTGTCGTCCGTGCTGCCGTCATCAACGAAAACAGTCTGCACCTGGAGGTTCTGGCTCGCGGCCACCTCGTGGATTTCCTGCCACAGCCCCTCAAGCGAGAACTGCTCGTTGAACACCGGGACCACGATGCTGATGAGTCGGGATTCCAAGGGTCTAGGTCCTTCCAACCTGCCTGCCGCAGGCAGGGCCGGCAGATCGATTATCGCGGCGGGGTCATTGCGCCGACCCTCGGGCCGGTTCGCTGTCCTGGCTCAGCCTGAATTGGAGAGTAAGGTCACGTGCCTTACGTACATCCCGCCGTCGGATTTTTTCGTTTTGGGCATAGGGGAATGCTCCGAATGGTGGATGAGGGTTGGGGGACGGATCGCGACCTCCGTTCCCCGCGACCATTCGTCGAAAACCCGACCGGCTATCCCTGGCGGGTTGGACGCCTCCAGAGCCCGCTTCCGTTTCACCGGCTAACTGAAAATTATCCCTTTCGCCCATCGTCGTTGCAAGTCCGCTGGCGGCGAAAGGCAATGCCGCGATCATGGGCCCGCAGGGCTTAGTCCTCGCTGCAGCCCGTTGAACCGCTCGCCGTTGACGAGCCTCCTCCAGCTTGCGGTCCCGTTCGGTGAAGATCGCCGGCTCCCGGCCGGCTTGTCCGCCGGGGCCACATAGCCGATGGCGCTGTGCAGCCGGATCGTGTTGTAATGCTCCACGTAACCGGCCACCAACCGCCGGGCATCGTCGAGAGACAGCGGCGTGCCCGGCCGGATGCACTCGCTCTTGAGGCCCTTGTGCCACCGCTCCAACTTCCCGATTCGCACGGTTCGACTTTGGCTGATTCCGCGTTTTCTACCGTGCGTACTCCGTGGCCCGGACCTCGCGGATGAGAGTGACCTTCACCTCACCGGGGTAGGTCATCTCGGCCTCGATCTTCTTGGCGATCTCGTAGGCGGTCTTGGCGGCGGTGCTGTCGTCGACGCGGCTGGCGTCGACGATGACCCGGACCTCTCGGCCGGCCTGGATGGCGTAGGCCTGCCGGACTCCGTTGAACGAGGTGGCAATCGCCTCCAACTGCTCAAGTCTCTTGATGTAGCGCTCGAGCGACTCGCGTCGGCCGCCCGGGCGGGACGCGCTGACCGCGTCGGCGGCCGCCACCAGCGGCGTGTACGGGCTGGTGGCCTCGATGTCGCCGTGGTGCCCGGCAATCGCGTTGATCACCTCCGACCGCTCGTTGAACCGCCGGCAGATGTCCGCCCCGATCTGCGGGTGCCCGCCCTCGACCTCATGGTCGACGGCCTTGCCGATGTCATGCAGCAGGCCGCATCGCCGGGCCAGCGTGCCGTCCAGGCCGAGTTCGTCCGCCATGACCTGGCACAGGAAGGCCACCTCAATGCTGTGTTGGAGCACGTTCTGGCCGTAGCTCGTGCGGTAGCTGAGCCGGCCGAGCAGGTCGATCTGCTTGCGGTTCAGCCCGCCGACGTTCGCCTCGACCGCGGCCTTCTTGCCTCGCTCGACGATCTCGCGGGCCACCTCCTGGCCGACCTCCTGGGCGATTTCCTCGATCCGGCTCGGGTGGATCCGCCCGTCCTGGATGAGTCGTTCGAGTGCCAGCCGGGCGATTTCGCGGCGCACCGGGTCGAACGCGCTGACCACGACCACGCCGGGTGTGTCGTCGACGATCACGTCCACTCCGGTCGCCTTTTCGAAGGCCCGGATGTTTCGACCTTCGCGCCCGATGACTCGACCCTTCATGTCGTCGGAGGGGATATCGACCGTGCTGACGGTGCTGGCGCTGGTGTGTTCGGTGGCGTAGCGCTGGATCGCGGTGATGACGATTTCGCGGGACTTTTCGTGGGCGGTCTCCTTGGCCTCGCTGACGACCCTCTCGACCATCTGGGCGGCGTCGTGTTCGACCTCGTTGCGAAGCTGGTTGAGCAGAATCGCCTTGGCGTCTTCGATGCCCAGCCCGCTGATCCGGAGCAGTTGTTGCCGCTCCTGTTCCAGAATGTGGCGGATTTCCTCCTCCTGTTGGCCCAGCTTCTCCTGGCGTTCGCGGATCTGCTGATCGCCCTGTTCGAGCATCCGCTCCTTGGCGGCCAGGGTATCCAGTTTCTTGTCCAGATTGTCCGCCCGCTTCTCGAGTCGCCGTTCCGCCTCCTTCAGTTCGTCCCGGACCTTCGACGTCTGTTTCTCGAACTCCTCCAGCCGTTGAATGAACTGGGCCTTGGCGTCAACATGTGCTTCCTTGACGATGACATCTGCTTGGTTTCTGGCCTCGCCGACCGTTCTTTCCGCTTCCCGTTTGGCGAGGATCATCTGCTTCTTGCCCATGAGTACGAGAAGTCCGTACATCAGGCAGACGCCGATCGCCCCACCGACAAAAACAGGAAGCACCCAGGTCGGCATGGCTGCCAAAACGAAGGGCAGTCCCATGGTTCCACCTTTCTGTTTGATTGCTGCGCTCGAACATGTCACTTATGCCCAATGCCCGCCCCATGTCGGTTCGCCACAAGGGCGGCACGTCGGGGTCGAGCCGTCCAGTCGGTCCGTCGTTGTCTCACATCGGGATCGAGTCGGGATGGGGAGAGTCGGCCGATGCCGACCGGAAGGATTGAAGCGGGGCGGATCGCCGCGCTTCAGGGGCGCACCAAGCACGTCGGCGGACCGCGCTGTCAGGCCTTCGGTTCAGGTTGCGCCAGGTCGGAATCTCACTGAATCGAGCGATCGCCCGTTCTTGCCGACCGCCGGCAGGATCATATCCCGCACGGTGGCCGCGGTTTTTCATCCTGTGCTCATCGCTCCTGCAGTGTTATCCGCCCAAGCCGGCCTTGGCCACGGTAACGAACGGCAACGCGCTTCATGGAATCGGCTGTTCCCGATTCACATCACGCAGCCTGCGCCCGCTCGACCGGCGCCTCGGCAATACCGAAACCCTGCTTGCGTCCCGCCATCTTGGCAGGCTCACCCGCTGAACACGCCCTGGCTGATCGCATGGCCCGATCGGATTGAAAGAAGCCGACCCCCACACTTGCCAGGCCATCGCGCGTTCAGGTCATCGAATCACTCTCCACGCATCGTGACCGCGGATCGTTCCGCAGCCACCTCGATGCCCGGGTCGCGGTCGCACTTCCGCACATCCGATCCGATGCGCGCCTGGCTCCGCAACCTCATGATGGAAAACAAGTTGCGCGATTGCTCGCGCACTACCAGCAAGTCCATTATAATGGCTCGCCCGGTGCGGTCAAGAGTGAGAGACTTGACGTAGCGCTTTATCCTCTCAAGGCGACGATAATCCGGCCGGCCGGCACCGGGACACGAGCGTAGCATGAAGGCCGGGGCGGGACGGCAAGGCCTCGCCCGGCGACCGTCCCCGGTCGAGGATTCCGAGTCCGGCGCGTACGTAATCTCTTGCTGGAAAGAGAGATCCGATGACTACTTCCCGGCTTTGGCGCTCATGGGGGGCTTGGGTCGTTTTCTGGTTTGGGGTTGCTGGTGAAACCGGATGGGGCCAGCTTCAGGACAAGACTTTCGTCCCGCCTACCGGGCTGTCGGCTCCGGCTGAGAAGCTTCCAGTCAAGGTGGCCAAGGTCAAAGCCCGTCTGTTCGCGGATCGCAGCGCACTGGTTCCCGGCCAAGCCATCCAGTTGGGTATCGGGTTCGAGATTGCCGAAGGTTGGCACATCTATTGGCAGAACTCCGGCGAAGGGGGAATGGCTCCGAGCTTCAAGTGGATTATGCCGGAGGGTTTCGAGGTTGGCCCGATTCGTTTTCCACTCCCCAAGCGGCACGTCGATGCGATCGGCGCCCACACGTACGTCCTGGAAGGCGAGCCGGTTCTGTTGACCGTGTTGAAAGTGCCGGCCGACCTCAAGCCGGGGGGCGAGGTGGTTATTGGAGCTAATGCGCGCTGGTTGGCCTGCCGGGAAGTCTGCGTGATCGAGACGCAGGAGCTTGAGTTGAAGCTTCCGGTGGCGGCCGGGGCGAGCGAGGCAAAGCTGACACACGCTGATGATTTCAAATACGCCGGCGGACGACTTCCGCTTGAAGCGGCCAAGGCCAAACATCTGGAAACACTGACGGCAGCGGCGGACGTGGATCGGCTGGCGCCGGGTGCGAAGTTTCGCGTGGCCGTCGTGCTGGAGGTCGAGCCGGGTTTCCATGTCAATTCCAATAAACCGCTCATCAAGGGGCTGATCCCCACAGACGTGTTTCCTTACAAGGTCGAAGGGCTGAACTTCGAGCAGCCCGTATTTCCGGCTGGCAGGATCGAGAAAAGCGAGCTTGGCGAGTTATCGCTTTACAGCGGCCGGACGGTGATTGTCCTGCCGATCGAGGCGGACAACGAGTTGGAAGGGGAGCGGGTTCGGATCGGCGGCGTGCTCACCTATCAGGCGTGCGAGGACAAAACCAAGCAGTGTTACCCGCCAACCGGCGCGGAGTGGGAGGTCACACTGCCGATCGCCCGAGTGGGCGAGGCCGTCCGGTCCGTTAACGAAGATGTCTTCACGGAATCGGGACCCGGAGCGGGGACACAACGTTCGGCTGAAGGATCGGGCACACGGGAGGCAGGCAGTTGGCTGCAGCGCGTTCAGGCCCGCCTGGCGGGCCTGGGCATTGTGGGCTACCTGGTGATGGCGTTGATCGGGGGTTTCATCCTGAACCTGATGCCCTGCGTTCTGCCGGTCATTTCGATCAAGATTCTGTCGTTTGTCCAGCAGGCCGGGGAGAGCCGGTTGCGGATCTTCACACTGGGGGCGGTATTCGCTTTGGGAATCGAGGTGTCGTTCCTGGTGCTGGGCGGGATTATCATCGGGCTGGGGCAGTACCTCGGGGTGAGCCAGCAGTGGGGCGGTCTTTTTCAGAGCCCGCAGGTTGTGATCGGGTTGTCGGCGGTGGTGCTGGCGTTTGCGCTCAGCCTGTTCGGCGTGTTCTCGCTGAACCCGCCGACGGTGGTCAACGAACTCGGCGGGAAGGTGCAGCGTGAAGGGCATTTGAGCGCGTTCGGCATGGGGCTTCTGGCGACGTTTCTGGGCACGGCCTGCACGGCGCCGTTCCTGAGCGCGGTGGTGGCGATCGCTGTGAAGCAGCCGCCCGCCAACGGGCTGCTGATCTTCGCGACCGCGGGTGTGGGCATGGCGTTTCCGTACCTGCTGCTGGCGGCCCAGCCGGCGTGGATCAAGATCATCCCGCGGCCTGGAGCGTGGATGGCGACGTTCGAGCACCTCGTCGGCTTCTGCCTGCTGGCGACGGTCGTGTGGCTGCTCAATCCGCTGACCGCCCAGATCGGCGGCGACGGTTTGCAGTGGGCACTGGTATTCCTGCTGCTGGTGGCGGTGGCGGCGTGGGTATACGGACGACTGGGTTTCGACGCGCCGCCCGCCCGCAAGTTGCGTTCCTGGTCGATCATCGCGATTCTTGTCGTCGGCGGGTGGGTGCTGTGCTTCCGGGTGGTGCACACGATACCCGAACTGGCGGCGGCCCAGAGGGCGGTGCGGGCCGGCGGGATCGGCATCGTGCGGGGCTGGGATGGTCCGGACATTCCCTGGGTGGTCTACACCCGGCAAGGGGTGACGGAGACGGTCAAGGCGGGCAAGACCGTCTTCGTCGACTACACCGCGGACTGGTGCGCGACCTGCAAGACGAACGAAAGGCTTATCCTGAGTTCGCGGGAGGTCCGCGAAGCCATGCGTCGGCTCGGTGTTGTGCCTTTCAAGGCGGATTACACGTCGTTTGATCCCGAGATAAAGAAGGATTTGGAGGATTTCGGCCGCTCGGGCGTGCCGATGTACGTCATCTATCCGGCGGGCCGACCCGACGAGCCGATCCTGCTGGACGAGCTGCTGTTCTCCGCCTCGGCCGTGGTCGAGGCCCTGGAGAAGGCGGGCCCGAGCAAGCCGATCGCTTCCGCGCCGGCTCAGTGAGCGAGGTTGAAGAAATCGACGGCGTTGGCGGTTGATTGTCCGGCCAGGGCCTCGAAAGTGATTCCGCGCAGAGAGGCGGCAAAGCGGACGGTGTGGACGAGGTATTGCGGTTCGTTGGGACGGATCATTCGGACCGGCTCGGGGGACATGTAGGGGCAATCGGTCTCGAACATGAGCATGTCGGCAGGGGTTTCCAGGTATGCCTGCCGGATGTTTACGGCGCCCTTGAATGTGAGGACGCCGGTGAACGAGGCCCGCCAACCCAGGGACCGCAACTCGGCCGCCTGCGCGGCGTCACCGCCGAAACAGTGAAAAACGACCTTCCGGCCGACGTAGCCGCACTCCCTGAGGATCGTCACCACGTCGTCGTGGGCTTCGCGGGAGTGAATGACGATCGGCAGCGACGTGTCCGCGGCCAGGTCGAGTTGCTTACGAAAGATTGTCCGCTGCACGTCGCGCGGGCTGAAATCGTAGTGATAATCCAGCCCGATTTCGCCAACGGCGACGACAGCGGTGTTTTCGTGCCATAGCCGGGCGAATCGCTCAATCTCAGCCTCTATGACTTTGCCGGCCTCATGAGGATGAATCCCGCAGGCCAGTGCGACGTGCCCTGGGAACTCCTTTCGCAACTGCAGCGCGGGTTCCAGGTCGGCCGGCGTGCATGCGACCTCGATCATGCGCGTGACGCCTGCTCGCACGGCGTCCTGGACGACCTCCCGACGACGCTCGAAGAGCGCCTTGTCCGTCAGATGGCAGTGGGTGTCGATGATCGTTGCCGGCATGGACGCGGATTGTATGTCGGCCGGGCTGAACGCGGAACAGTACCGGTTATTCGGAGCGGCCGGCCAGGTGGACGAAGTCACTTCGCCGCGGTGACGCCGTTACGCAGCACGCCGACGTTCTCGATTTCGACTTCGATGATGTCGCCGGGTTTCATCGGGCCAGTGGTGCCGGGCGTGCCGGTGTAGATCAGGTCGCCGGGCTCGAGGGTCATGTGTCGGCTGGCGAAGCTGATGATATCAGCCACGCCGTAGATCAGATCCTTCGTTCTCTGTTCCTGCTTGACCTGGCCGTTCAGGCGGAGTTGCAGGAGCAGGTTGTCGTAATTGATCCCGGAGACGATGAACGGGCCGCAGGGGCCGAACGTATCGCTGCCCTTGGCCCGCCACCATTGTTTGTCGTTGGCCTGCCAGTCGCGGGCGCTCACGTCGTTTCCGCAGGTCACGCCGAGAACGTAGTCGAGGGCTTTATCCTTGGGCACTTTCTCGGCCCGCTTGCCGATGACGATGACCAACTCGGCCTCGTAATGCACCGGCTCGGCCCCGCGTGGGATGACGATGTCGGCACCGGCAGGTATCAGGCAGGAGGGTGGCTTGAGGAACAACTCGGGGTTCTTCGGCATAGGCTGATCATGCAGGTGGGATTTGTAGTTTCCGGCCATCGCGAGGATCTTCGTCGGCGTCGTCGGCACGAGCAGCTTCACGCCATCCAAGTCGTACGTCTTGTCGGTCCGTCGCCATTGGCCGAAAAGATCCCCGTCGATCTGTCGCACGCGGTCGCCTTCGACGATGCCGTACGAGATCGTGGAGCCGGCCTGGAAGCGGGCGTATTGCGTGACCTTCTGCCCCGTGGGGGACTGATTCGGCGATATCCTCATCGGCTCCTGGCAGCCGAAGATCATGCACGGAACGAGCACCACCCACCATGTAAGGCAATCCTGCAAGTGCCGATCTCTCCACATTCTCACATTCCTTACCGATGCGATCACGGCGCAATCTTTACCTTGAAGGTCCGGCAGGGTGTAATCGTTACCCGGCTACCTGAAACTGCATGCTTCGTGTATCAGCCACGCGTTTTGAGGCGTCCATGACCTCAATGCCGACCAAGTTGCCTTCGGCGTCATAGTCCAGAATCACACCGGGTTTATCTTCATCGCTTTCAGCCACCGGTCCGGGCTTCAACTCCGCCGTCAGCGTGTCCGTTCCCAGGTCATAGACGGTTTTCATGGTCAACTCCTGTACCTGTCGATCTTGCTCGTGCGATAAACGGTTACGACTTCCGCTGGGACACGGTCCGCATCCACAAAGACCCGCAACAGATATGTCCCAGTCATACCATGAGCCACCACTCGGCCGGGTCGAGCGGAAGCCACCACATCCGGTGTGGCCGGCACCCTTCGCACGTCCGCTTCGCTCACCTGCCGTCGGGCCATCCGTTCGGCCGCATGTTCGGTGATGACAGCACCTTGAAAATCCATCGATCCACCTGAAATGACATGTGAAATCCGGCGCTTTGGCTACGGTATCTCACTTGGCGACCTGCTTTCTCAGCCATTCGATGGACTGCTCGATCTTTCCGGGGGCGGCCTCGGCCTCGATGGAGAGGACGCCGCTCCAATTGATCTTCTTGAGGATCTCGATGCAGCCGGAGATGTTGTCGGCGTTGACGCCTTCTCCGATCGCGACCACCGACGTCGCGATGCCCGTCTCCTCGCCTCGGCAGGCCTTGGCCAGCGACTCGCTCACGTCCTTGATGTGCACGTGGGCGACCTTGTGCTTGAACCGCTCCAGGTATTTCACCGGATCGTTGCCGCTGATGAACGTATTGCCGGTGTCGAAGTTCATCCGTAGGCGGGGCGAGTCAAACATCGACAGGATACGTTCCATGGTGTCGGGGTTGGTGGTGTATGGGCCGTGCGGCTCGACGTTGATGATGATGTCGTGGCTTTCGGCCCATTCGAGGATGACGCGATAGTACTGCTTGATGAGAACCATGACCTCGTCGTCGGTGTAGCCGGCCGGCCGGGTGGCGCCGTCGGTCGTGTCCACGCAGGGGCAGCCGATCGCCCATGCGAACTTGATCGCGTCGATGGTGTAGGGGATCCCGCGGTATTGCCCCTCGGGAAAGGAGATCGGGTAGGCTGCGTCGACCTGCGACACTTTCAAGCCCAGGCCGTCAAGGTACTTCTTCAGTCGCAGGGGGTCGGTGTGCAGCGGCACGTGCGGGTTGTAGCCCAGGGCCTGCACGAAGTAGTCGCCCCAGACCGAGCCCAGCTCGACGTACTGCAGACCGTGTTTCTTCGCGAACTCGCACGGCACCTTCAGCGGCGCATCCTGGTGCCGCCAGTTGTCGACGTGCATGCCGATGTGGATCATGGAATGCTCCTTAGCTGAGAATGTCATCATCGTAGGGGGTGGCTTGCCCCGCCGCAATCGTGTTATGGGGCATCATCCTGGCTGCCCCGGCGAAAACGCGTTTTTGAACAATTCGATCTTGGCGGGCTTGTCATCGTCCAGGGTGATCGCGACCACGTCGAAGCGATAGGCCCGGTCTTGCGAGTGCGTGTGCTGGATGAAGGTTTTGGCGGCGTTGATGACCCGTTGCTGCTTGACCGGCGTGACCGCGTCCTGGGGGTCGGCGTGGTCGGCGCTGCTGCGGGTCTTGACCTCGATGAAGACGATGGTCTTGCCGTCCAGGGCGACGATGTCCAGCTCGCCGCCGGCGCAGCCGTAGTTGCGGGTGACGATGCGGTAGCCCTGTTTCTTCAGGAACCGCTCGGCCTGCTTTTCGCCGGCCTGCCCGAGTTTGGCCAGATCGTTCATCTGATGCCGCCTGCCGATCCCAGGTCAGGAAGTGATGGGAGTCGGCCACTCTACTGTGCTCGATGCGCAGGAGCGTCGTCAAGCGCAGCAAAACGCACGGCCGGGCGTCGGGCCCGACCGTGCGTGAAATCGGTCGCCGGGCTTCCTGGTCGGGGTCCCGCTTACTGGGCGGCGGCGGCCGCCTCTTCCCTGGTGGTCGTCCGCTTGGCGTCCTTGACCCGGCGGGCCTTGCCAACCCGGTCGCGCAGGTAGTAGAGCTTGGCCCGGCGGATGTGGCCGGCCCGCTCGACCTCGACCTTGGCGATCTTCGGCGAATGCAGGGGGAAGATCCGCTCGACGCCCTCGTTGTTCACGATTCGCCGGACGGTGAACGACTCGCCCATGCCCTTGCCGCGACGTGCGATCACCACGCCGCTGTAGGTCTGGATGCGGTGCTTGTCGCCCTCGACGATTCGGACGGACACGGTCACGGTGTCACCAATCTTGAACTCGGGGGCCTTTTCCTGCCGAGCCGAGTCTTCCACAGCCTTGATCAAGCGGTTGATCATGATCTCGCTCCTTCACTCGTACGTTGCACGACGGCGGTTTGGATACCCGCCGGTTCTCCGCCCTCTCGCGGTCACTTGCCGGTACCGCCGGACGGTGTGTTGTTCGTGTACTCCTCGAACAGGTCTGGGCGCCGGTCCCGGGTCCGTTTCATGGCCTCGGCTTTTCGCCAGGCCTCGATCTTCGCGTGGTCGCCGCTGAGCAGCACCTCCGGCACGGGCATACCGCGAAATTCGCGGGGCCTTGTGTAGTGGGGGTACTCCAGCAGGCCGGCCGAGAAGGATTCCTCGGTGGTCGACTCCTCGTCCCCCAGTGCCCCGGGCAATAGCCGGACGACCGCGTCGATCAGGACCGTGGCCGCCGCCTCGCCGCCGCTCAGCACGTAATCGCCGATCGAAATCTCGCGGGGCCTGAGCCCCAGGCGAATCCGCTCGTCGAACCCCTCGTAGTGCCCGCAGATGATCAGCAGCCGGGGCACCCCGGCCAGCTCGCGGGCCATTGCCTGCGTGAACCGCTCGCCCTGCGGGCAGAGCAGAACCCGCGTCGCGGGCGTCGCATCTTCACTTTCCACCTTTTCCACCGCGTCGAACAGCGGGGGGCACATCATCACCATGCCCGGGCCGCCGCCGAACGGGCGGTCGTCCACGCTCTTGTGCCGATCCGTGGCAAAATCGCGGATGTTCGTCGTCCGGATCGCGACCAGACCGGCCCGCTGCGCCCGCCCGATGATGCTCGAGCCGCAGAACGGCTCGATCACCTCCGGAAAGAGGGTCAGCACGTCGATCCGCACGGCCTGCCCCCCGGGCGTGGGTTACGCCTGCGCCGCCTTGCCGATCTTTTTCAGCAGATCTCGCACCGTGTCCGTCGGCTGGGCCCCGACGCTCAGCCAGTACTGGATCCGATCCATCTTCAGGCTGAGCCGCTCCGCCGGATGCTTGTGGGCCGGAATGTAAGCCCCCAGTTCCTCAAGAACCCGACCATCGCGGGCCCCGCGGATATCCACGGCCGTCAACCGGAACGACGGCTTGTTACGGCGTCCCATGCGCTTGAGCCGAATTCGTACCATGCACCTGCTCCCTGACGCTGTCTGAACCCACCGGGTGTCGGTGTTGATCGCACCGGCAAAACCGGGGTCCAACTAGCTGTGTACCCTGTCGCCCGCCGGCCGGACTGGAATCCCTGCACGCCGCTCAGTCGATAAGCGCACGGACCCTGCCTGATGCCGTCAGCCTGCCGAGTTACGCGGCTGAAGCCCCGCACAGCCCCGGAGGGGGATGGACGGGACAAGAACGCAGCAGTGTACCACAGTCGCCCCCGTCGGGCAAACCCCTCGACCGGCCTTTGCCGGCGCGGGTGCGCGCCGGCTTGGGGGGGCGACCAAACCGGGGACTGGCTCGCCGGATGCGACGAAAGCGCGAGTGTCAGCCGGCCGTTTCAGGCCTGCCGGGGGCCGAAACCCCCTTGCCTGCGGCAGGCAGGCCGCCTGTGTGATTCCAGGGTTTTAGGATGCACTCTCAGCCCGGTCTACGACGATGAAGAGGTGACCATCCGGTTCAGGACGGCCGACCTTCTGCGGCGCCCCGTCGGGGCCCTCGTTCGCTTCGTGGCTGTGGACCATCCCCGTCGCGGCACCATCCCGCTGGTGAGCGCCGACCTGAATCTGGGCCTCCTGGAGATCATCCGAATCTACGGACTGCGGTTCAAGATCGAAGTGTCCTTCAGGCAGGCCCTGTGCGTCGTCGGGGCCTATGCCCATCACTTCTGGATGGCGGCCATGATGCCGATACGGCGCATCAGCGGCAACCAGTACCTCCACCACAAGTGCGATGCTTACCGCGACGCCGTCCGCCGAAAGATCGCCGCCTATCACCGCCACATCCCACTCGGGCTCATCGCCCAGGGCCTGCTGCAGATACTCTCCGCCAGAAATCCCCAACGGGTCTGGCAGTCATTCGGCTCGTGGAGCCGGACCATTCGACCCGAACCGGCCCCCTCCGAACAGGTAGTGGCCATCGCTTTGCGGAATACCCTTGCGGAGTTTCTCGCGGTTGCCGCAAAAACCTCAATCCTCGTGAAATTCATCCGAGACCGCATCGACCTGGCCGGATCATTTCCTTTCGCTCCGCGTCACCGGGACTTTGGGAATCCGGGTACATCGCACGAACGGTCTGCATCGCCAGCCGGTGAACCTCCTCCTGTGACGTCGGGAGCCCCCGTCGCCACGCTGGAAAAGATTGCTAACCGATCCACAGTCCCTCGACTCGCACCTGCAGTCCATCCTTTGTCCGATTCAGATAGTTCACCAGCCCGCTGTGCCGCCATTGGAGCATACACATCCGCGGTTGGAAGAAATAACGCATACCGATCCGTATCTCGCCGCGCGCCTGTCGGATCAGCCCTTCGTAGGCTTCGGCGACGTAATACCCGAGATCTTTGTACCCTGTCTGGCGCGCTCGCAGGGGACCGGTTACGCACCAGTTGATCAACCCGATTCGTGGATCAACGTCCATCACGACGCCGCAATGGGTAATCGGGCACCCGCACGACATGCCCAGCGGGCGGCCGATGAGAATGTCACCCGGCTGGACGCTCATCTCCCGAGCGATCATGGGATTGTGCGGGAGAATGGCCTCGCGCGGTCCCGGTTCCTCGGGGAAATGCTCGAGATAGAAATCGAATTCCCGGCCCAGGCTGTCCCGCCAGTTGGATTCCTGGTAGGTCGGCAGCGAAACTGTCGCCGGCTTCCTGAGGATCCTTGTGCCGCCATCGCCGGGCGCCACTGCCATCGCGCCTTGGGGGGCCATCACCGCGGTCCCCGGTTCAGCGTCAGCGCCGATGGTTCCCGCGACCGGTTCCAGCCCGCGAAGATGAATGCAACGATCAAGCAGTTCCGGCTTCTGCGCCAGCTGTTCCATGAATTCCTCGCACCGGCGAAATCCGCACAGACCGCAATCCAGCCCCGGCAACGTCGCTCTGTTTTCGGTCATGCGCAGGCTCCCGCTTCTGCGCGCGCCCGCCGCGTGATGGGGTTTAACCGGCCAACGACACCCGGCAACACCCGGAGAAAGTGGTCCACTTCATCCTCCGTATTGAACCGACCCAGTGTGATGCGCACCGCGCCGCGGGCGCGAAGGGAGTCGAACCCCATGGCCGTCAACACATGGGAAGGTTCGCCCGCATGGTTTGCGCCGCACGCGCTACCGGACGAAACCGACACCCCCAATTCATCCAGCGCCAGCAATAGCTTGATCGCCTCGCCCTCCAGGCCAGCGAACCCCAGGCAGACGTGCCCCGGAAGGCGGCGGTGGCGGTCGCCGATGAGGTAGGCATCGGGGCCCCGTGCAAGCGCACCCTCGATTAGTCGCTCGCGGAGCCGTACCAGGCGCGCGTTCTCCTCGCTACCCAACTCGCCGTAGATCCGCGCCGCTTCTCCCAAGCCGACGATCGCGGCTACGTTCTCCGTACCCGGGCGCCGCCCGGCTTCCTGTCCGCCTCCGAGGATCAAGGGGGCCAGTGGTACGCCGTCGCGGACGACGAGTGCGCCAGCCCCCTTAGGCCCATGCAGCTTGTGCCCGGAGACGGATAACAGGTCGATACCGTCGCGATGAACGTCCAACGGCACCTTGCCGGCGGCCTGGACCGCGTCGGTGTGAAACAGCACGCCGTGGTCGCGAGCTATGCGGGCGAACTCCTGCACCGGTTGCAACGTGCCGACGACGTTGTTGGCCGCCATAATGGAGATGAGCCGTGTATCTGGGCGGATCGTTCGGGAGAGTTCGTCCGGATCGACAATGCCATTCGCACTTACCCTGAGCAACGTGCCCCCGATACCATCGATGGCAAGGTCGCGGCACGCCTCGCGAACGGCCGGGTGTTCGATGGCGCTGGTAATCACATGGACGGACCGACCCCTGTATGCCCGGACGACGCCCCGGATGGCGAGGCTATCCGCTTCAGTGCCGCCGCTTGTGAAGACAACTTCGCTCGGTTTCGCTCCGACGAGTGCGGCGGTATAGCCCCGCGCCTCCTCCACGGCCTCTTTTGCGGCGCGCCCTTCGCAGTGCAGACTCGACGGGTTCCCGAACGCGCTATCGAGATACGGTTGCATGGCCGCTCGCACGCGCGGGTCCAGTGGCGTCGTTGCCGCGTTGTCGAAGTAGATGCGCGCCGTACCCGGCATGCTCATTCACCTCGGTAGAACGTCTGATTCTCGAGTGGCCGCACCACGCCGAAATGCGATTGCCAGCCGATCGTTTTCTTGCCGACGCAGATCGTGCATGTTCCCACGGGCGGGTTGCCGCGCAGCAGCAATTCGCCGTTAACGTGCTCGGTCACGCCGATCCGTTCGACGAGCGGATCAATGCCGATTCCGTGCAGGGCGTTTACTTCGCGGACGCGAACGCCCGGAGCGGCGTCGAGGATGCGGGCGCGGAAGACTTCCCGCTCGGCCTGCGAGACCAGATCGATCTTCGTCACCACGGCGATGTCCGCGAGGCTGAGCATCGGCCCGATCTTGCGCGGGAGATTCATCCCGCTGGTCGCTTCCAGCACTACGATGCCCAGCCCTCCGTCAACGTAGGGGGAGCAGCGCAAACACAGCCCCGCCGTTTCGACCAGAAGCACGTCGCAGCCCAGACTCTGCGCCCATTGCAGGGCATCGCCCAATACCATGACACTACAATGATCAGGGCACAGTTCGCCGGAATAGACCTTCTTTGTCGGGATGCCGAGTTCGCGAGCCAACTCTTCATCCTCCTCCGCGAACTGCACATCGATCTTGAGGAAAGCGACCTGCTGCCCCACCGCCAGCAGCTTGCGGATTACGTGCCGCAACACTGAGGTTTTGCCCGTTGTCGCGGGCCCCGCGCAAATCGCCAGTCTCATGCCAGCACCTCTACATCCTCGGGCGTGAGCAGGCCGCCGGAACGAATTCTGTCTCGGAAGTAGGAGAGCAGATCGTCGGCTCGGCGGACTCTACCGGCGAGAAGGTGTTCGGGTTCCCCGCTGCGAATGACGGCCCTCATCGCTCCGTTGGCTATGACAATGCGAAAGTCGGAGAGCAGCGCGATGTAGGGATCGTGCGTAACGAAGACGAAAATCTTCTGGAATCGGCGTAGCAGTTCGAGCGCCCGCATGCGATGAATGCCAGCGTTCTCGATCTCGTCGAGCAACACGATCGGCGCATTGCCGATGACCACTGCATCGGCGATCAATAGCGCCCGCGTCTGCCCTCCGGACAACTCGGTCATGCGGTACGCCGGCAGGATGGCTTCGCCGGTCAACGAGTTCGCAAATGCCATTGTGCGTGCTACCGTCTCATCCGTTGACGCCCCGTTCGAGTTCCGAATCTCCGCGTGAATCGAGAGGAACTCCGGAACCGGCAAGTCCGAGAGAAAATTCGTGTGCTGGGTGATAAGCGCGATCGGATGATGGGCGGGATCGTCGCGGTACTCCCGTCCCGGCGCGACTCCGTCAATCAGCACTCGGCGCCCAGTGGGTGTTGAACCATCCGCAAACAACTCAATATCGTTGATGAGCGTCGTTTTGCCTGACCCCGTCGGGCCTACAACGCTGACAACGTCACCCATTTTGAACACAACCTCGGTGACCGCCTCAGGCGTTCCATCCTTTCCCTTCCCGCCCATCAATATGATCTGGTCGATCATGTCGTCGCCCCTGCACGCTCAACACACATCACCGGCTTCATGCGGAATCCGTAACTACCGTCCATCAAGCTCCATCGGTGCTTGGTTTGCGCCCGTCATTCGGCCGACCCGCCTCACTCCCGGCTGCACTCGCGGCCTTTCCTATGGCGAAGAGCGACGCCATCAGGAAACCGGCGTAAAAGGAGCTGACGACAATCACGAGCATCCACATGGGTCGACCCGCTCCGAGCCATGTAGGCGGCTGCAGGCTGAGCCCCCGGCGCTACTGGCTCCTCTCGGTCCGCAACCCCGCCGCGACATGCGGCTGGCAGAGCACCGTCGTCCATCCAAGAGCACCCGGCGTGCCGCACGTCGAGCAAACCCGCGAAACGCCGCTCGGAGCCTGAAATCGGCGTTCTTGTCGCCCTTGACATCCGACAGCCGTCGGATATCATGGTTTTGTCTGTCACAAAAGACAGCAGTCCGTCATATACGACCGAAAGGTGTCCTTCGTATGGATCGTTTGGGACCGATGGTGCTGGATGTTTGGCGCAAGGTGTGCCGCCACATCGAGATTCAGGAAGCGGCGGACCGGATCGCCGGCTTGCTTGCGTCCGCTCTGCCCATCCAGGACCTTCTGATTCGCCAGTTCGATCTGCACCGCTCCGCCATCGAGACTGTCGCTCACGCAGCGTGTGGGCAACCTGCTGACTGGCCGCCTCGGACGGAGTGCAAACCCGAGTTGATGACCGACCTGCTCGCATGGTGTCGGCGAAACGCAATCCTGCGGTCCCCGGCAGCGAAGGTCACTGCCCCATTGCGATCAGGATTGCCCGGGCAATTGCGCGGCGACCTGATGATCGGCCCCCTCTCGGATGAAGAAACGCCGATCGGCATCTTGGTTTTCACCGCTCGGCGCGGCCAGCGATTCGATGCGACACTCGAATCGCTGTTCGGAAAACTCCTCGAACCACTGTCGGTGGCGATGCTGAACGACGCCCGCCTTCGAGAAATCGCCACGCTACGTGAGGCCGCCGAGGCGGACAAACGGTCGCTTCTGACGCGCCTCGGACGGCAGGACATCACCGACGTGATCGTCGGAGCGGACAACGGCCTGCGTCAGGTTATGGAGCGCGTCGAATTGGTAGCGCCGTCCGACGCCCCCGTCCTGCTCTTCGGCGAAACCGGTTCGGGCAAGGAAGTTGTCGCCCGGGCCCTCCATGCGCGATCGCCCAGGGCGGCTGGGCCGTTTCTTCGCGTGAACTGCGGCGCGATTCCGCCGGACCTGATGGACTCCGAACTCTTCGGGCACGAGAAAGGGAGCTTCACCGGTGCGACCAACCTGCGTAAGGGATGGTTCGAGCGCGCCGACAGCGGAACACTCTTCCTCGACGAAATCGGCGAACTTCCGGTGGCCGCCCAGGTCCGTCTGCTTCGCATCCTTCAGGATGGAACATTCGAGCGTGTCGGAGGACAGCGGCAGCTACACGTGAATGTTCGCATCGTCGCCGCGACACACCGAAATCTTCAGGCGATGGTCGCCGAGGGCCGGTTCCGCGAGGACCTGTGGTATCGGATTGCCGTTTTCCCGATCTACCTTCCGGCCCTTCGCGATCGTCCGGAAGACATTCCCGAAATGGCGTCGCACTTTGCATTGAAGTCAGCCCGGCGATTCGGGCTGACGCCGATTGCGCCGACTACCGATGACCTGCACTTGTTGATCTCTTACCCGTGGCCGGGCAACGTGCGCGAGCTCGGCGCGGTCATGGATCGCGCCGTGATCCTCGGGAACGGCCAGCGACTCGAAATCGCCAAGGCCCTCGGCGCGACGGAAGCGCCTGCCTCGCCCAACGTTCGGTCCCACGCGGGTATTGGTCACCAACTCTCCGCGACATCCGCGTCCCCGTTCCCGACGCTCGACGCCGCCATGCGACGACACATCGAGCTCGCCTTGGCGAAAAGCAACGGCCGTATCGAGGGCCGCAACGGCACCGCCGAACTACTGGGCATCAACCCATATACCCTTCGCGGCCGGATGCGTAAGCTTGGGATCGGTTGGGCGAAGTTCCGTTCATTACGATAGCCGTTGCACGAGACCGGTGAAGGCAGCCGCCCTGCGGTGTGGTCGGTCAGCGAAAAGCACGTTATACTTTGCCCCTTAACGCCGGGGTCGGCCCCGGCCGCAGGCCGGGCTCAAACCGCCCGGCGGCATGACAATCCGGTTCCGGAAGGTGACGAAGACATGAGAGTGCTGATTACCGGTTCGAGCGGACAGATCGGGACAAACCTGGGGTTGGGCCTGCTGGCCCGGGGCGACCAGGTGGTGGGCATCGACAATCGGGCGAACACCTGGACGGACAAGGTCGACACGCAACTGCTGGACCTTCGCACGGCCAAGCCGGCCGATCTGCCCGCGGGACCTTTCGATATCGTGATCCACCTGGCGGCCCACGCCAAGGTTTTCGAGCTGGTGGAGAATCCCTCGCGGGCGCTCGAGAACATCACCATGTGCTTCGCGGCCCTGGAGTATGCCCGGCTGCACCGCATCCCGTTCATCTTCGGCAGCTCGCGCGAGGTGTATGGCGATATTCATCGGCACGTGACCGAGGAGTCGGCGGCGGACTTCGTCGTGGCCGAAAGCCCGTACTCGGCCAGCAAGATCGCCGGCGAGGCGTTCATCTACTCGTATGCCGAGTGCTACGGCCTGCCGTACCTGGTGTTCCGCTTCAGTAACGTCTATGGCCGCTACGACAACGACATCCAGCGCCTGGAGCGTGTGCTGCCGCTGTTCACGTTCAAGATCGAGAAGGGTGAACCGATCGTCGTGTTCGGGAAGGAAAAGGTTCTCGATTTCACTTACGTGGACGACTGCGTGGCGGGCATCACGCTGGGGATCGACAAGCTGGTGTCGGGGAAGGTGGCCAACCAGACGATCAACCTGGCCGCCGGCGAGGGCCGCACGCTGGTCGACGCGGTGAACATCATCGCCCTGGCTCTGGGCAAGACGCCGAATGCCCGGTACGAACCGGCCCGCCCCGGCGAAGTGACCCGCTACGTGGCCGACATCTCCAAGGCCCGCCAACTGCTGGGCTACGAGCCCCGGACCACCCTGACCGCCGGCATCCCCAAGGGCATCGCCTGGGCACGGGAGAACGGCGATCTGTAAGATTGGCGCCAATCGTCCGACGTGGAGAGCGGGGACCGGTTGCCTTGGTTGCGATTCCACTGAGGTCCGAGCCTATGGACTTACGCTCTCGGGCATTGACCGGCCGCGTCCCGCCCAGGCTGTCGACGTCAAGGTTGATGGCGATCTCTGGAAGGTCGCCAGCCCCTCACCCGTATCTACGATGCCCGACAAGCGGTAAGATCCACTCGCGCCTGACACGGATCGAATGGTCTGGAGTTCATCTTTGCACTCGAAGTAGCGACCATGCCCGACAACGCCGGCTTCAATCCGTCTCTGCACCTGCTTCGCGGCATCGTCATCGTGCTCGTCATCCTGGGGCACGCGATCACACCGGCCTACGACAACTCCGGGTCGCGATTGGAAACCGTCAACAGCGTCATCCACGCCTTTCACATGCACACGTTCTTTTTTCTCTCCGGTTTTTTCGGGAGCAAGTTCTTCTTCGTGAGCCGCGGGAGTGCCGGCCGGATCGTCGTCAACCAGCTCAAGAGATTGCTGCTGGTTTACTTCTTCTACAGTCTGCTGGGCATCCTCCTGAAGGTGGGTGTTCCGTCGTCGATGGTGTATCGGCCGCTGAACTGGGGTCGGCTGCTGACCGATATCCTGCTTTATCCGCAGCAGAACCCGCTGCTGCTGCTGTGGTTCATCTACTCGCTGTTTCTGGTCCAGATGCTCTTCCTGTGTGTCAGTGTGGTGCTGAGGCCGGACTACCGCAGGCCGACGACGGCGTTGTTTGTGCTATTACTCCTGGCTGCGGCCAGCTACTTCTCGGTGGGCACGCCTCTGAACTCGCTTCTGGGGTGGAGTTTTGTCACTCGCTACGCGGTGTATTTCTTTCTCGGGTTCATGGCCGGGCAGCGGGGGGATGCCATCCAGCAGCGGCTGCTTCGCGGTCGGCATATCATTCTGGCCGGCGGCCTGATCTATTTTTCCGCCCTGCTGCCGGCCTGGGAGCACCTGCCGAAAATGTGGTTTCTGGGAGTGATTTACGCTCTCGCGGGAATCGCGGTCAGTTGGACGCTGGCGATTCAGCTTGCGGTCGTCGGTGGGCAAGTCGCGGGTGTTGTCAAGTGCCTGGCGGACTATTCGTACGAGATCTACCTCAACGGCGGGGTGATGCAGGCGGCGACTCGGATCGTTGTCCGGCACGGGCTGGTGGCGGTGTTGCCGTGGATGGCGGATGCGTGGCGGCCGGTGCTGCTGGCGTCAGGCGTGGCGATCGGGCTGATCGGCCCGATCCTGCTGACCCGGTACGTGTATAGCAGGAACGTCTGGCTGCGTCGGCTGGCCATGGGTCAGTGGCGACAAGCCGCCGCGGCGACCAAAGGCGCCGCGTGAAGGGCGGGACCATGCATCGACGCGGGCACACAGTCTGGGTCTGCGTCGGGCTGGGACTGGCGGCCTTCTACGTCGCCTGGGCCTCATATCGGGTGCACATCGACGATTCCGATCTGATCGACTTTCATCGGACCGGTCTGCACTGGTGGCAAACCGGCGAGTTCACACAGGGAGAAGGGGTTCGCCACTACCTGCCAGCCTTCGTGATTCTGGTCGCCCCGCTGGTGGCCTGGCCGCTGAAGCTCGTCGCGCCGCTGTGGACGGTGCTGAACATCGCGCTGCTGCTGGTGACCGTCCGCGAATGCGGGCGGGTGCTTGCCCGGAGCGATCGCGATCCGCTGCCGTTCTCTGTCCGCCGGGTCTGGCCGATCGTGCTGGTACTGCCCTACCTGCACAGCACGCTGGGACTGGGGCAGGTGAACCTGCCGGTGCTCTGCCTGGGTGTGCTGGCGTTCAGCCGATGCTGGGAAAGCCGGCGTGACATGACGGCCGGTGCATTGATCGCGCTGGCCGGTGTCATCAAGATCTATCCGCTGCTTCTGGTGCTTTTCTGGCTTGCTCGCGGCCGATGGCGGGCGTTCGCGTCGGCGGCCATCGCGTTTGTGTTGCTGACCGGCGGGCTGAGTGCGGCGGGTTTCGGCTGGGAAGGCAGCAAGGCCGCCCATCGGCTGTGGCTGGCCGAGGTCCGCGGGCGGAAGTACCAGACACCCGAGGAACTGGCGGGCGGGGATCGGCTCGGCCACCTGCTGTTCTGGCAACAGCGGAACCAGTTTCACCGCCACAACAACCAGAGTCTGGCCGCGGTGGTGCGCCGGCTGACGACGGACCCGGGATCGACGGGTAGAAAAGATCGGCCTGTTCATTTGCTTCGACTCACCATCGGTCAGTCCCGCGGCCTGTACTACCTGTCCGCCGGCGCGGTTCTCGGATTTCTGTTGATCGCGACCTGGGCTCGCCGCAAGGGTGCGACTCCTGCCGGCGACTTCCGGTCATACGGCGCGTGGCTGGCGGGTGTTGTGGCGTTCGTGCCGATCTACTGGACGCACTATTTCGTGCTGCTGCTGCCCGCGATGGCGGTGTTGTCCGCCGACGTCTGGCGGCGACGCCGGGAGAAGCATCGAGTCGGCTGGAGCGAGGTTCTGTTCGCCCTGTGGCTGCTGGCGATTCCGCTGCTGGGCCTGACCGTGCTGCGGCTGGCCGGACTGCACTGCTGGCTTGCGCTGGCGACGATGGTATGGGCAACCTGGCCTTTGGGAACCGCAGGTTTCGATTATCGCCGGGACGAGGTAATCAGGCAGGAGCCTGAGATTCCTCGTCTCAGGGACCGGCGTGCCGCGAAAGAATGTCATTGATCATTTTTGGAGTGAGTGATACATCCCAGGCCCATCGTCCGAACCCACCATGGGAATTCACAGCTTTGACCCACTCGGCCAGGAACTCGCGCTTCGTCTTGTCCTGTTGACTGTCCTGCCCCTTCACTTTTTCCGCGAGGTAGTCGGCCAAGGCGATCTTGGCCTGCCGGGCTCCTGGTCACAGGTGGCAATCGTTCCAGTGGTAGCCGATGGCCCCCATGAGAACATCGGCGACCTGGAGCACATCGCTGTCCTTGGAGTCCACCGCTTCGATGCTCCGTACCACATCCACCTTACGACCATACTTTTTGCGGATGCCCCGGTTGAGAATCGCGCGGAGGGTCTCGAACTTAAAGCTCGTCGTCCGTCGATTGAAGTGGGCAATCAGGCGGTGTTCATCCGTGGTCGCATACCGTCCGAAGTCGTGCAGAAGGAGCTGAGTCCGTGTGTCCCGACGCTAACAGATCGGTTATTCGATATGCCCTTGACCCGGATGGAAGCAATCGCGTATCGGTTCTTTCTTCGTGGGTCATCTTCCTTCGCGACCCGTCTAGGAGTTCTACATACTGAAACTGCGTATCGCTGCCAATTTGGCGGGTAGTGAACACACGCCGGAATTTCAGCTTGGAGCGGTCCCGAGCATACCAGACGAGGTAGTCGGCAATGTTGGCCACGTAGATGGGATTCAAAGGAATCTTGGTGCGAAAGGACACAACCGAAACCAAGTTCTGAGCGCCAAATACCTCGTCTATCAGTTCCCGGACATGGTGAAGATTCTCGTCACCGATCTGCACAAAGCATGAGCCGCTCTCGTGCAGCAGCTCGTGGGCCAGCAACAGTCGGTCGCGCAGGCAGCCCAGATACGAATGGATACCGAGCTCCCATGTGTCGCGGAAGGCCCGGATCATCTCCGGTTCCTGGCTGAGATCCTCATCCTTACCGTCCTTGACATCACGTTTATTGACGAACGGCTGGAAGTTGGACCCGTACTTGATGCCGTAGGGCGGGTCGATCCGCCAGACATTATTCTCCTCGGTCTCGCTTTGCGCCTCATGATCGCAGGTTCGTCAGGGGAAGACGGCCGATGCGGGCCTCGATGAACATTCAGACCCGAATCGCGGGGCTTTCGATGGCCGGCGGCGGTTTCACGGGCGGGTGGTGCTGTCCCGTCCGGGGCCAGTAGAGCTTCAGGCCGATGGACAGGCCGATCAGCACGCCGATCAGCAGCAGGGCTTTGATCGCCAGCACCGAACGTTCGAGTTGGGCGGCCTTGACCGGTTCGTGAGCATAGGACCGCAGCAACCGTACGCGGTTGGCGATGCTCGAGTGCCGCCAGCTTCGGGCTTCCAGCGGAATGCCGTTCAGCACCGCGATGCGGGTCAAAGCGTCCGCGAAAGTATCGGCCCCGGTCGCGCAGACCGGATCGGTCGGCACCGGGTGCTGTGGATCGGGCCCGCGGATCTCGGCGGTCGCGTGGTGGAAGCAGGGGAGCCTGCAGCCCTCGGGCGGCGGGGTCACGCTGCGGGCTCCGAACAGGTCGGCCTGCCACTCGAAGCGGCGGGAGACCGCCCCGAAGCCGAACAACCAGATGAGCACCACGCTGGCCATCGCACCCACCTGGAGATAGTCCTGAAAGACCGCGCTGTTCTGGATCAGGTCGGGCCGGAGCCGGACGACCAGCTCGGTCAGCCCGCCGACGATGAGCATGCTCAGAATGGCGAACAGCAGGTAGTAGTGCATGTGTCGGCATTTGATGTGCCCGGCCTCGTGGCCGAAGACCGCCTCGATCTTTTCGTCTTCCATCATCTCGATCAGGCCGTCGGACAGCAGGATGTAGCGGACCGGCCTGAACAGACCCATGACCGCCGCGTTGACGACCATCCCGTCGCTTTGCCAGACGAGTATCTCGCGGTAGGTCAGGCCGATCCGCCGGCAGAGGTCTTCCAGTCGGTGGCGCAATTCGCCGCCGGGCAGCGGCCGTGTGTGCCAGATGTACCGCAGGAGCACCGGCGCGAAAAAGAAAACGACGCCGGCGATGATCACGAGGACGGCCTGGTCGGCCCAGGCAATCCGGGTGAACTCTCGGATCGGGCGGCTATAGGCGTTCACGAAGTCGTTGGCGACCACGATGGGCAGCATCGGCATGAAGATGATGAGTACGTTCTGGCGAAGCATGAAGTTGAGGTAGGACCAGAGGCTCCAGACCGGATGGGCGGGTACCGAGGCCCAGAGCTGCAGTTCGAGCGAAACCCGCCGCACCGCCCGGTCCGCCGGGTAGAGGATCGTCCAGGAAACGACGATCGCGCAGAGAAACGGCAGCAGCAGGACCATCTCGTCCAGGCCGAAGAAACGATCCATCATCGGCCAGCGGCGGACGATTGCGGAGACGGGTGTCATGTAGAGGCTGGCGCACAGGCCGAGGACCAGCGTGCCCCGGATGGCTGCGTTGCCCTGGGCGAGCAGTCGCTGGGCGCCGGGCAGCCAGGCGGGCTCGCGCTCCAGCTTGACCAGGACCCGTCGGCTGTAGAGTGCCGCCACCAGGGCGGCCATCGGGACCTGGCCCAGCATGATCGCCCATGTGGCCAGAGGATTCCGCAGGGTATGCCAGGGCGGGCCGCTGTCGGGCACGCTGAGCACGATGGCGAACGCGGCAAAGACGATGAACTGCATCAAGGCTCGATACTCTCGAATCGGTCGCCGGGTTGCACGTGCCGCCCGTTCACGAAATCCTGCCACCCCATGGCCCGCTTGCCCGCCGGCTGCAGGCTGTGAATCTCCAGCGTGCCGCCTCCCGTCGCCACGGTCAGAACGGCCGTGATCGTGCCGGGAGGATCGGCGGCCGGGGCGGGATTCGCGGTGGCAGAGCAGATCGTCACGTCGACGCTCTTGCCGGCGCCGACGAATCGGCAACGCGCGCCGGGCCACGGCCACATGGCCCGGCAACGCCGGCCGATCGCCTCGGCAGATTCGTTGAAGTCCAGTCGGCCGTCGGCCCTGCTGAGTTTAGGGGCGCAGGTGGCCTCGGACTCGTTCTGCGGCTCGCCGGGTGTGAGGGGGTCGCTCTCGTACAGTTTCAGGGCGGCGTCCAGCGCGTCGCAGGCGATGCCCGCCAGTCGGCCGTGCAGCTCGTCCGCCGTCTCGTACCGGCCGATCATCGTCTCGCGCTTGACCAGCATCGGGCCGGCGTCCATCCGGTCCACGAGTCGAAAGGCGGTGACGCCCGTCTTGGCCTCGCCGGCCAGCATTGCCCGGGCGATGGGGGCGGCCCCGCGGTACTTCGGCAGAAGCGAGCCATGCAGATTGATGCACGCGCCGGGAAAGACCGAGCGGAGCGGTTCCTTCAACTTCTGTCCGAAGTCAATGACTACCGCAAGGTCCGCGCCGAACTTCTTGAAATCGTCTATCGCGGCCGGCCGATTGACATCGTCGCACTTGATGATCCGTAACGTCTCCGTGGCCGCCCGCAGGGCGATGGGCGTGGGCTGAAGCTGCTTGCCCCGGCCGGCGGGACGGTCGGGCCGGGTCACGACAGCCACGACCTCGTGCTTGCTGTTGGCCAGCCAGCGCAGGGCGGGCTCGCCGAAATCGCCTGAGCCGAAAAACATCACCCGCATGCCGGACTCCGGGGAGGAAGAATGTCCAACGTTGGCGGGTTGATGATACGAGCGGCCACATGGCAGTGCAAAGAGTAAGAGAATGAAGCGAGAAGAGAGGAACTGCCATGGCGCAAAGGACGCAAAGAAGACGAACGAGCCTGCACTCCGCGCGTTCCGGGCGATTATGCGTGAGTTCTTTGTCGAGGCTCATGGACTACGAGCCGCTTCCGCCATCAAGGTTGCTCCGATTGGAGGCCCGCGGCAGCGGGTTTGGCGAGGTGCGCATCGAACCAGTCGGCGAAAAGGGCGATATCGTTCCGGAAGTCCGGCCAGCCATGCCCCGCGCCGGGTTTGCTGACCAGCCTGGCGGTGACGCCGGCGGCTTTCAGCTTCTCAATCAGGCCCTCGGACTGCTGAATCGGCACCAGCTTGTCGGCGTCGCCGTGGATGATTAGCGTGGGCGGATCGTCCGGCGAGACATGCGCGATCGGCGAGATCTGACGGGCGATATCGAGGCGGCGCGGCCCGTCGGCGATCGGGACGAACATCTTTTTCTCAACATCCATCTCGTGAAAGTCAAATGGCGCTTGGAAAGGTTTCAACTCCTCGAGCATGGCGCGGAAAACGTCCCGGCCGCTTTCGCCGTAGTTCAAAAAGTCGGTCGGCGGGAAAAAGCAGGCGACGGCCTGTACCCGGCCGGCCTCGTGCATGACCGGGTCCTTGTTGTTCGGCTTGGGTGGGGCGCCGGCCAGGCCGACCATGAGTGACAGATGCCCGCCGGCGGATGCCCCCGAGATGCCGATCCGGTTCCGATCGATGCCGAAGCGGGCGGCGTTCGCCCGGATAAACCGGACCGCTCGATTCATGTCCTCCAGCACTTCGGGGATCGTGTACTTCGGCTGGCTGCCGTGAACGACGGCAAAGACGGTGTATCCGCGCTCCAGAAACTCGGCGTACAGGCCGGCGTTGATGTGTTCATGGTCGGAGAACCACCCGCCGCTGACCGCCCAGATGACGGCCGCGCCGTTGGTTTGGCCGGTTGGTGTGAACACATCCAGGGTCAGGGCCGTTCCGAACTTCCTGCCGTAAATGACGTCCCCGGTGCGAGTGAAAGCGGGCAGGGCAGCCGAGCTCGTCGCAGGTACTTCACACGGCGCCAGCAGCGGCCAGAGCGATACCAGAAACCAGCGAAGGGTCATGGGATCTCCTTCTTTATTGGAAACGGCGTCCTTTATGAGAGTGCACCATGAAACAGTGTGGGACGGGCTTCCCTGCCTGCGGCAGGCAGGCAGCCCGTCATTGACCGGCAGGATGCCGGCCCCACAAAACAATTGGCCGGCAGGATGCCGGTCCCACAAATGTGTTTTGGGACGCATGCTAACCCCGATGGTCTGTTTCCGGCAAACGTGCCGGGGACGCCGTTTCGACCTTCCGCCATCCCCGCCTTTTCCGATGATCTCGGGTATACTCATGATGGGAGGCAAACGACAAGGAGGCCAAATCATGAAACCGATGATTGTGTTGGGATTGGGTGTGGTCCTGGCATTGGCTGCGGCCGAGCCGGGGACACAGCCGGCGGGGACAGCCGGGTTGGTGCCGCTGCCCGCCCCATCCTCCGAAAGCACGATGGGCCTCGAAGACGCGATCCGTCTGCGACGGTCGTGCAGGCATTTCAGCGAACAGCCGCTGAGGCCGAAGGAGATCGGCCAACTCTGCTGGGCCGGCCAGGGGATCACCGATCGCGAGCACGGCTTCCGGGCGTCTCCGTCGGCCGGCGCACTGTATCCGGTCGAGCTGTTCGTCGTGACCGCCGAGGGCGTCGACCGGTATGTGCCCGAGAAGCACGCGATGCAGCGTCACCTGGCGGGCGATGTGCGTAAGGAGCTGCAACGAGCGGCCCTTGGGCAGTCGCAGGTCGGACAGGCGCCGGCGTCCATCGTGGTGGCGGCGGATGTATCGCGAACCGCCCGCAAGTATCGCGACCGTGCCGAACGGTACTGCTGGATGGAGGCCGGCCACGTCGCACAAAACGTGCTGCTTCAGGCGACCGCCCTGAATCTCGGCGGCGTGCCGGTCGGAGCGTTTGAGGATGACAAGGCCGCCGCCGCGATCCGACTTCCCAAGGGGTGGCAGGTTCTTTACCTGCTGCCGATCGGACATCCGGGATGACTGAGGAGCGGCAGGAATCGCTGTTCGACCTGGGAAACACCGACCCGCCCGCGAGGCAATATCTTCAGGACGGCGTGGTCGTGCGCGAGGTGCGCTGCCGTTCGCTGCTCAACCGATGCGGCATCGCCGACTATTCGTTCAACTGCTATGTCGGGTGCGCCCACGGGTGCGGGTATTGCTACGCGCGTTTCATGCAGCGGTTTCATCCGCATGACGAGGAGTGGGGTCGTTTCGTTGATGTACGGATCAACGCCGCCGAGGTGCTGACAAGGCAACTCCGCCGCTCGCCGGCCGGTTCGGTGTTCACCTGCAGCGCGTGTGACGGCTGGCAGCGGGTCGAGGAGCGGTATCAACTCACGCGCGAGTGTTGTCGATTGCTGCTGCAGGCCGGGTTTTCGCTGACCGTGCTGACCAAGAGCCGGCTGGCGCTGCGCGATCTGGATGTGTTCGCCGGTCGCCCGGTGAGGTTGGGCGTGACGATCACCACGCCGGATGAATCCTGGGCCCGCGCGTGGGAACCGGGCGCTTCCAGCGTGGCCGACCGCATCGAGGTGTTGCGTCAGGCCAGGTCGGCCGGCCTGGAGACGGCGGTGATGTTCGGCCCGCTGCTTCCGGGGATCAGCGACACGGATGACGCCCTGCGGCGGCTGTTCTCCCTGGCGGCAGAGGCCCGCGTGGACCGCATCTGGACCGACCCGCTGAACGCCCGCCCGCGAGTCTGGCCGGCCGTCCAGCAGGTCCTCCGTCGGCACTGCCCGGACCTGTATGAGCTGTATCGCCGCGTGCTCTTCGACCCCGCTTTTCGTCAAAGATACAGGTGCGACGTGCGGTCGCGGATTTGCCAGGCGGCCCGCCGGACCCGCGTCGAGAGCCGGTTGGGCTGATGATCACCGCGCTTCGGGGCCCTGCCTCATCGCGCCTCGCACTTGATGCCCGCAGGCGGTCCGCCCTCGGCCGCCTTGATTCCGCACGAGAACGCCCAGTTGCCGTCGCCCTGGGTTACCTTGACCATCAGCACATTCCAGCCTTTTTTCAGCTTCGCGGGGACTTGGTCCTCGTTGGGCTGGCAGCCGCGGGTGGTGTTGTTGGCGTGGACCACGGCCCCGTTGAGCCAGGCCTTGATGCCGTCGTCGCTGCCGAAGGTCAGCGTCACTTCCTGGTCCGTCTCCGACCACACCTGGGTCCGCAGGTAGGCACAGCAGTCCTGCTCATTGCCGATGCGATCCAGATCGATCTGATCTTCCCTGGCCTTTTGGCCTCGGGCCAGCGGCTTCCATTCCACGGTCGCGTTGGCGTCTTCGGGAGCGAAGGCCACATCAAAGATATCTTTGCTTTTGGCGCCTTCTTTCTTGTAGGGCCCGGCGAACACCCATTGCGCGCAGTAGAACGGGCCCCAGTCAGACAGGGCCTTGGCCGCCGCCTGTTTGACCTGCGGGTTGTCGGACTGCACGGATTTGCGGATGGTGTCCAACGCGCCTTCTCCGCGCAGCTCAGCCACCGCCTGAAGTATCAGCACCTGGGCGGAGGGTTCCGCGGAACCCATCGCGTCGATCAGCGGCTTCGATTGCTGGTCGGCATCGGGCAGATATCTGCAAATCTCCACCAGGGCGTTCCTGGCGGCTTTGCAGGCCCGGTCTCCGTCGAGTTTCGCGAAGGCCTTGAGGACGCCGGGCAAATCCTTCGGTCGCGCGAGCCGGCCGATGCTGTCGATCACCAGCACGCGAACGGATTCGTCGGCATCGTTGGTGTTCTGCAGCAGGATATCGAACGCGGGCTTCATGAACCGCGCCGCGGCGGCCCGAACCAGTTCAGCCTTCACACGGTCGGCGACCGAGGGGATCAGCTTCAGGATCGCGTCATCCACGTCCTGTCCGCGCATTCGTGCGAGAGTCTCGCGCGCGGCGTCGCGTTCCGCGTCGGTGGATTGGGCCGCCAATGCGGCGAGCATCTCAACGTTCGAGCCGTTGCCGATGTGACGCAACGCGCCGACGGCGGCGACTCGCACCTCCGGCGAGGTCGACTCGACGGACTTCATGACTGCCGGCAGGGCCGCCTTGTCACCGCGCCGACCCAGGACATCGAGCAGGACAACTTGGGCGTCGGACGAAGCATCGGCCAGGGCGTCGATCAACCGCGTCGTGACCTGCTTGCCTGGAATACTCTCGGCGCACTGCCCGGCGACCATCCGCAGGCGATCGTCCCGGCCGGCCATCAGCTTGAGCAGCTCAGGCATCGCGTCGGCGCCCTTGGCGGCTGCGATTCCCCGCAGGGCTGCGATGCGGACGGATTCCGGCCGGGACGGCGCGAACAGCTCTTCGTAGATGCCGGCCGCCTTGCGTTTGTCACCTTTTGTCACGAGGGTTTCAGCGGCCCGGATGCCGGCATCCGCGACTGCGTCCTGCATTTCCGCTGCGGCCTCTTTTCGCAACACCGCCAGGGTTGCGATCGACTTGTCGTCGGCAATCGAGCCGAGGGCCGCAATTGCCGACGCGGCCACGTCCTGGTTCTGATCAGAGGCAAGTTTCGAGATTTGCGACACCGCATCGCGGTCGCGCCGAAACGCCAGGGCGTTGATCAGTGCGACGCGCCAGGCGTCGTCCCCGGCGATCTTCAGCTCGTCGCGCAGGGCGGCGCCGGCCTTGGAGACCGGATTGTTCTGCAGGGCCTGGCGGGCCTCCTCGCGGATCTGCGGGTCCGGATCGTGCAGCAGCTCGGTCAGGCGCGGGACCACCTCGCCGCGGCCGATGGATTCAACCTTGCGCAGCAGCCAGACACGCGCGGGCTTGGCCACATCCGGGCCGACCCGCTCCATCATGGCTGCACAAAGGGCCGCCCGCCAGGTCTCCTTGCCGGGCCCGCTGTTCTCAAAGCACATCCGCTCGAGCGCCTGTTGAGGCTTCTCACGGTCGACGAGGTTCTCCGCGCCCATGCCGGGCAGCAACTCGTCGATCTTGGCCAGAAAGTGCTTTCGCAGGTCGGCGTCGGCGGCCGCGAAGGCCGGCACGAAAACGCCCGCCGTCACCAGCAGTATCGTGATCGTTGCGTGAATCGAAAGTTTACGTTTCATGATTGCTCCTCGTATTCAGACCCGCGTCTTGTGTCGCGATCAAGGGACTTAAAGCCTATCCCAAAACCCGTGTGGGACCGGCTTCCAGCCGGTCGGATTTCAGGGTTTTGGGATGGGCTCTTACAGGTAAAGGTGCCACGGTGCCCGCCTGGGCCGATCCAGCCAGCGGCTCGCCTCTTCGTCGCCGATGATTTCCTGTCTGGCCGGGTCCCACTTGATGGGCCGCCCGAGCCAGTACGCGATGTTGCCCAGGTGGCAGACGGTGATCGTGCTGGCTCCGATCTCCACGTCGCAGATAGGCCGCTGCCTCGTGCGGATGCAGTTGATCCAGTCCTGCCGGTGGCCGGGGCTCTCGTACAGACGCACGTCGTTGGCTCCCAGCGGCTCCCGGCCGATCTCGTCGGGCCAGGTGCGGAAGTAGCCGCGGTTAACCTCGACCTTGCCGTCGGTGCCGGTGAACAGGACGCCGTTCGCTCCGCCGTGATAGACCGGCACGCCGTTGGCGTACTTGTATACGAGGCCCTCGCCTTTCTCGGGATCGGGCGTCTGTCGGATGGCGGGCGGGGTTTTCGGCGGGATCACTTCGACGGGTCCGCTGCCGTCCATGCCCAGACCCCACTGGGCGATGTCGAAGTGGTGGGCGCCCCAGTCGGTCATCATGCCGCCGGAGTAATCGCGGATGTGCCGCCACCCCCCGCTGTAGCTGCCGCTGCCACGATCTTCGTTGTAGGGCTGCCAGGGAGCCGGGCCGAGCCAACGATCCCAGTCCAGGCCCTCGCGGACCGGCTGCTCGGGCAGGTATGCCTCGGACGACGGGCCGCCCACGCCGACGTTGACCTTGAGCAGCTTGCCGATGCGCCCGCTGCGGACCAGCTCGCAGGCCTGGCGGAAGTTCTTGTCGCTTCTCTGCTGGCTGCCGGTCTGGAACACCCGGCCATACCGACGGACCGCCTCCTCCATCGCCTGGGCCTCGCGGATGGTCAGCGTCAACGGCTTTTCGCAGTAGATGTCCTTGCCCGCGCGGGCCGCGGCAATGGCGATGATCGCATGCCAGTGATCCGGCGTGGCGATCAGCACCGCGTTGATGTCCTTGCGCTCCAGCAACCGCTCGAACTCGTTGTATTCGTCGCAGCCCTTGAAGGTGCCCGCCTGTCGGTCGGTCGCGTACTTTTCCTCGACGCTGTCCTTGGACTTCTTGCGCTTGACGGCGTCGACATCGCAGACGGCCACCACCTGGAGTTGCTTGTCATCGATAAATCCGCGAAGGTGGCCGCCGCCCATGTTGCCGATGCCGATGAACCCGACCGTGATCCGCTCGCTCGGCGGCAGCCAGCCGCTTTTGCCCAAGGCGGAAGCGGGAACGAAGTACGGTGCCGCCACGGCCGCCGCCGCGCCCTTCATGAATGCTCGACGACTGAGATTCTTTCGCTCAGGCATGTGCTGTCCTTTCGTTTGACGTTTTCCTGCGGCTCGCGCGTCCCCCGAAAGCCGCGAAGTACCGCATCATAGCCGCGCTCTCCGGGGCCATCAATAATGCAGGGGACCGGTGAAGCCCTGGGGGATCCGTCACTGTTTATGCGGCTGGGTCTGCGCGGGTGATCAGAACCTGGAGCGCCGGCGACAGGCCAGGCCGCGAAGAGACCCGTAGGGCGGGCTCGGCCCGCCTCGCCCTTGAATCAGGCATCAGATCGCTTCGCGGAGTTTCAGAAAGTCCGCCTGCTGCTGTGCGAAACTCCGGGTCGTGTTGAGCACGCGCGGACTGGTGTGGTACAGCGGCACCAGCAGAAATCGAGCACCGCGGATGACGGTGCCCGCCACCTCGGCGAGTTTCAGGCCCCGGCTCGCTGGTGCGAGAATCCCTTCTCGCGCCGAACCGGTCAGGGGCTCGATCGCTTTCAAGGCGACGGCCCCGACGGTGGCGACGACCGGCGGCTCCAGCAGGTCGATCAGTCGTTGCAGGAAGGGCCGGCAGTTGCGGACCTCGGCGGCCGTCGGCGTGTTGTTGCGGCGGTCGTCGGCCGGGCAGCACAGGGCGGCGTTGGTGATGAAAGCATCGTCCCGGGACAGGCCGGCCGAGGCCAAAAGCATCTCGAACTTCCGGCCTGACACATCACCGCAGAAAGGCTTACGGGTGATCTCGGCGCCTTGTCGGCCGGGAGCCTCGCCGATGAACAGCACCTTCGGCCTCAACGTCCCGTTGAGCGGCCCGAGCACCGCCTTGCGCCGGGACATTCGCGGGCAGCGCCGGCAGCGGGCGGCCTCGCGACACAACCGGTCGAACGCCTGCTGTCGTTCGTTGCCTGACATGCCTGGCGCCCTTGCTCCACGGTCATGGAACCGCGGCGGTCGGGGTGTCCCTGTAGAGCTTGTACTGGTCGGCCACCTTCGCGGTGTCGGTGTCGCCCTTGTGAATCACGATCCGGTAGTCGAATTGCGTCTTCTCACCCTTCTTGAACAGGTGCGAGCCGTCCTTGCCCTTGCCGTCGGGGAAGTCCTTGATGCCGTAGGGGTTCACCGTGAACAGGCCGTAATCACGAATGTGCCATCGCGGCGGGTGGCCCGGATTTTTCGGGTTGTCGAACACCGCGATGCCGATAGTTTGCCCTTCGACCGGGCCGACGTAATCGCACCACGCCGCCGGCCGGCCCCAGCACTCGCCGGACCCCTTGCCGCCGACCGAGTTCCGCATGACGCCCGGCCCCGGCTTCTTGTCGAGCGTGATTTCGTCCATGCTGGTCGCGATCCGGATCGACAGGATGCCCGCCTCCTTGGTGTCCGCGAACATCACCTCGCCGTCGTCGAACTTGAACACATTTCGGACGTCGATCATCCGGTTGCTCTCGTCGCCGCGATGGAACGTGTAGGTGCGGACCTCGGAGAAGTCCCGCCTGCCCGAGTGGTGCACCCAGTCGATCTCGGCGACGATCTGGCCGAACACCGGCCCGCTGACGGTCCGGACGATCTTCCGCACGATCTGGCGATCCTGCTTCCTGGGGTCCTTGGTCTGGAGCCAGTAATTGGAACCCGGCTCCTTCAGGTTGGTGGTGCGGATGTCGCCCCACGCGGTCCAGATCGAGCGGTGGTGGATGTGGTCCTTGCGCTCGGCCTCGAGGTCCTTCATCGGATACGCCCGGGTGACCGGCTCGCCGGTTGGTCCGATGACCGGCCACAGGAACGGCTTGGGCTCGTCGTCGCCCCAGCGGAACTCGGTAAAAAGTTTGCCGTCGATTTTGATTTCGATCAGCCCATCCTTGACCTGCGTCACCTTCACGCCGGCGTCGGGGCAGTCCATCGGCGAGGGTGCCGGGGCAAAGTAAGCCTTGCCGTCCTTCATCAAAACCCGTCCCCACGCCCAGAGCCTGCCGTCGGCATCGGTCTGGGCCATGAAGGGCCCTTGCGTCGAGTCCAGGCGATATTCCTTGAGCGGCTCGACCGCCTTGGGCGGCTTCAGGCAGACCGGCCCGGCGACAGGAGCATGGCTGCACTGGGTGTCCGCGCCGCGGGTCAACGATGTCGATATCGCGGTTGCCAGGATGCCGCAAGCGATTGTCAGATGAAACCGATTCGTACGCACGTTCTACTCCTGATCATCAAGCCTTCGCGGAGGCCAGAGCGCTCTTGAGTGTCTCGATCGCTGTTCTCGCCACCGTGGTCGGGTCCGGCTTGTAGTCGAACGGTTCAACCGAGACCCAGCGGTCGTAGCCGGTCTCGACCAATGCCTTCATAACGGCGGCAAAGTCGATGGCCGGAGGTTCGCCGGGCCCGATCGGCATGCCCACGCCCTTGCCGCCCGCTTCGTTGGCGTGAAAGTGTTTCGCCCGTTTTCCGAATCGGCGGATCGTGCCGACCACGCCGTCGGGCATGGACGACATCGCCTTGCAGTCGATCATGACGTCGATGTTCGGATGGCCGATCTCGTCGGCCAGCTTCGTGGACTCGTCGAGCGTCTGGATGAAGTTCGTCTCCGCCGGGGCCAGGGCCTCGATGCAGAGCGTCACCCCCCGGGCGGCCAGGGTGTCGGCCGCGGCGCTGAACACCTCCCCGGCCCGGGCCCAGGCGTCGGCATAGGTGGTCGGCGGCTCGATATGACGCTGTTTGGGCGAGCCGAAGATCATGACCTTCCCGCCGAGGTCGCCGCAGAAGTCGGCCAGGTGTTTCAGGTAGTCGGCCGCCTGTCGGCGGACGGCCGCGTCCGGCGTGGTCAGGTGCAGTCCCTTGGGCGAGATGAACAGCCAGTGCAGCCCGACGATCTCGACGCCGGCGTCGGCCGCGGCCTTGACGATCCGCCGCCGGCGGTCGGGTGGGATGTCGGCCGCGTTCTCGGCGATCGTGAACGGGGCGATCTCGACGCCGTCAAAACCCAGTTCAGCCGCGATCGGGAACACTTCCTCGACCGGTGTCTCCCGCCAGGGCTCGTTGCAGGTGGCCAATTTCATGAAATCCTCCTTCCGGGGTTCTTGTCGTGCCGCCCTCCGCGTCGGGCTACGGGCCAGATAGATAGTACAGTCTGCCGTTGGCGAGGAAAAGTCGTCAAAGCAGAACCGCCGCGACGGGTGATCCCATCGCGGCGGCTTGAATCGTTATTTCAGCCGAAGAACATCGGCCGGGGCGGAAACGGCTCACTTGGGTTGCGGGGCAACCCTGCCGGGCTCCGGTGGAATCTCGGCCGGGGCGTTCCGCGTTTCCTCCGTGGTGAGCTGCCGAATCCGGAGCTTGGCGAACTCGGTGTTGCTCTTCTCCATGTCCGGCTCCTCGGTCAGCACGCGATTATACCACCTGAGGGCCTCTTCCCGCTCGTGCAGGCGGTAATCGTAAATCACCGCGGTCTGGAAACGGACCGGGTGCGGCGTCCTGGGGTTCAGGTCCAGCGCCCGCTTGTACCACTCGACGGCGATCGTGTTGTCTTTCTCCTCGAAGTATTCCTTGTGAATCTCCCCGATGAAGAAGCAGGCGTCGTCGGTCTTGTCGCTGCTTGGAAACCTGTTGACCAGCTCCTTCAGCTTGGCCAGGGCCTGCTTCATGGTTTCCTGGTTGAAGAGGGCCGGGAAGCCGTGGCCGCCCTTTTTCATGAGGGCCATGCCGTCGTTATAGAGCTTGTCGGCCTCGGCGATGGAGGTTGTCGGGCCGATCTTGGCCGCGGGCAGTTCGGCATCGGGCACGTAAGAATAGGGCTTCACGTGAAGGGTCAGGTCGCTCAGCTCGGTGCGGGCCCACGTGGCCTTCTCGTTGTTGCCGTGCTCGGAGTAGAACTGCACCAGTGCCCGGAGGTACCGGGCGTACATCGTCCGGTGCAGCATCATCTCCTCGACCAGGTCGACCTCGGTGCGGTCGGCGATCGGAATATCGGGCACCCGGATTTGCGGGGGGTTCTCGAGGCTGGTCGTCGGCCCCTCGGCGCGCTCCCGCTTGGGGTTGGCCAGCTCATCCGTTTTGCATCCGCCGGTAAGACCCGCAGCCAGCATCATGCCGAGCATCAGGATCCCGGGCCTCGCGATCCGCTGTGCGATCGTGGACATCACGTCCGCCTCCTGCGACGTAGCATCGCATCTAGAGTTCGTCATGCCGTTTCATGTTTTGCGTGGCAGCCGCCGACGCCTCGAACCACGCCACTTCGGCGATCGGCCGCCACGCCAAGGGCGAAACCGCCCTAAGTGCTGTTCGGACAATGGAATTACATTAAGCACAAGTCGGCCGTACCGTCAAGATGCGCCGTTTGACTTCTTCGGCCGGGCAGGGGGCCGGGAGTCTTCCAGCGTTTCTCTTTTGCCTGTTGAGCCCACCGCACCGGAAGGGCCGATATAAGTATCTCGGTCCGGCAAGACCGTTTCCCGGAGGATTTCCGATCCCTTCGTTCTTCCCATCCGGGCAACGGCCGGCCGTGCACATCGCGGCCGCCGGCCTTGCGGCTTACCACTGGGCTTCCTCGAACGGGCGGAGCGGCCCTTTGGGCCGTGGGGCGGGTCGGCCTTTAAGCAGGGCGTTGGCCAGGCTGAGGTCCCCCTGGCTGGTGATCTTGAGATTCGACAGGTCGCTCGCGACCACCTGCACCGGGTGCCCCAGGGCTTCGACCAGTTGGGCGTCATCCGTGGGCTCGCCCTGGACCTGGTTGCGCTGGGCGTAGGCCTGCTCGATCAGGTCTCGCTTGAAGACCTGGGGCGTCTGGGCCTCCCAGAGCCCTTCCCGGGAGACCGTCTCGTCGATCACCCCCGCGCCGCTGGCCCGCTTGATCGTGCCTCGGAGTGGTGCGGCCAGGATGGCGGCCCCCGTTTTGCCCGCCTCGGCGAACACCCGGTCGATCATGTCCTGGGAGACGCACGGCCGGGCGGCGTCGTGGATGGCCACGTACTCGGCATCCTCCGACAGCCGGGCCAGGCCGTTGGCCACTGAGTCGACCCGGGCGGCTCCGCCCGCGGCCATCTTGACGCCCAGGAAACCCAGGTTTGCCCCGTACTTCTCCTTGATCAGCCCTTCATCGTCGGGCGACACCACCAGGATCGTCTCCAGCACGTCCTCGCGGTTGATGAACTGCTGCAGCGAGCGCAGGAACATCGGCTGGCCGTCGACCTTGGCCAGGATCTTTTTTTCCTTCCCGCCGAATCGCGTTCCCTTGCCGGCCGCTACCACGATCACGGAAATCTTCGCCATGCTAACTCTCCAGCGGCGGCCGCACCCGCTGTGAGAGTGGCCGCCTCATTGCCTGTTCACAATCCGCAGATTGTCCAGCCAGAAGGTCGTCTTGTCCACGGCCGTGGAACTGAAACCGAACCAGGAGAGGCTCTTGAACTCCGGGTTTGGGTTCTTCAGGCCGGCCAGTTTCCGCGCCGGCTGGCCGGGCAAGGTGATCGACAGATCCCAGGTGCCCGTTGACTTCGGCCCGAGGCCGACGGAGATCTCGACGTGGCACCACTGTCCGGTCGGCAGATCGATGGACTCGCCGCCGGCCACCAGCCTGCCGCCGCGGATATCGAACGTGGGGCCGACCTTGTAGGGGTTGTCGCCGTCTCGCCACTGGTGGTACATCACCGTGTTCGGCTCGATCCGTATGTCGAACGACGAAGTCGTGACACCTTCCTTGTGGTTCAGCGGGTAGAAGAAGTGCGGATTGTAGGGCGTCTTGAAGTCCGGCGAGTCGGCCGCCTTCAGGCTGTGGGTGCCCGCGGCTGCGGTATCGTCGGTGACCGCCACCGCGTCCTTGCGGTTCTCCGCGTAAACCTGCAGCAGGGCCGGTACCCCACCCGCTGCCGTCTGCTCGAAGTCGTCGTTGATCTCGGTCGGCGGCTGTGGCGGCGGGATGGTCGGGAACGGTTGTGAGTTAAACGGGGCCCGGCGGGCCAGCGCGATCCACTCGGCCTCTCCGTACACGCCTGCCCTGGTGTAATCGAAAGGCTCGAAGCCGATCCGGCTCGCCGGCGAGTCCGGCTGAAGCCGGAAGTCATAGCCGGCCGGATTCATGAACTTCGGATCTGCCACGATCGAACGGGTATCCTTGCCCTTGGCCTGCCACTGGGCAAGGTCCATGTTCAGGAATCGTAGCGGTCGGCCCGAGGCGTCGAAATACAGGTTGCGGTCCATGGTGACCGTCTCGTCGAACTGGCCCATCAACAGGTCGCCCTCCTTGAAGTAGACGATGTTGCCCTCGAAGGTGAACCGGAGGTGCTGCTCGGGCCGGCTGCCCCGAACCTGGACCTGGCGCGAGCAGGCCAGGATGTTGTTGCGGACGGTATTCTCTTTCCCATAGTGAAGGTGGTAATTGCCATCAGTGGTGTTGTAGACGAGGTTGTTCTCCATGAGGATGTGCGTGCTGCCCTCGTCGTTGTACAGCCCCCACCCGCCGTACTGGTAGCACGAGATGTCGTGGGCGACGTTGTTGTTGACCGTCGTGCCGTCGGAGATGCCCAGGGTGTACACCGCCCCCATGTCGCTGAGCACGCAGTAGCCCAGGTGGTGGATGTGGTTGAAGTCGATGTGGTTGTTCCGGCCGAGGCTGTCGCCGTAGCCCCAGGTCCAGCCCACCGACACACCGGTGTAGAAGAAATCGCCGATGTCGTTGTGCGTGACCCGGTTGTCCCCGCTCTGGCCGATCCAGACGCCGACCGCGCCCATGAAGATCCGCCCGCCGGTCTGAATGATGTTGTTGTCCACGACGATCCTACCGGTGCGTTCCGGGCCTTCCGGCCGGATCGCCCCCTCGCCGATCCGCACGCCGCCCGCGCCCAGATCGTGAAGATAACACTGTTGCACGCGGCAGTCCGTGCATCCCCGACGGAACCACATCGCATACGTGCCGATATGCGCGATTTCGCACCGCTCGAAAGTGACGTGGCGGGCTCCGTCGGCCATCACCGCCGCCTCGATGCCGAACGCCGCCTGGGGGTCCGAGTAGCCCTCCGCGGGCAGCAGGTACTGGCCGTGCCGGAACGACAGGCCCTTGAACGCCAGGTGCTCGACGAACCCGTTGTCCTCCGGCCGGCCGGCCAGACGCACGAAGTCCGTCGCGGCCGGCGCGACGACCTCCGCCCGCGTCATGTCCTCGTCCGGCAGCGGCCGATAGTACAGGGTTCCCTCGCGGTCGAGGAACCACTCGCCCGGGGCGTCCAGTGCCTCTTTATAGTTCTCAAGATGGTATCGCTGCGAGGCGCCCCACTTCCCCAGCGGCCAGTGGGCGTCGCCGGTGAACACGACGGTGCCGGCCTTCGCGTCCAGCGAGGCGATGCGATGTCGGCTGATCTCCCACGAGTGATACACCACGATGTTCGCGTCGTCGCGGGTTTGGCCCGTGAGCTTCGACAACGGCTCCAGGTCACCGTTGCGGGCCATGAATGCCCGTTGCTCGAGGTTCCGCGGCTTATCCTCCCCGGGCAGCGTGCCGGATGCCACCGGCCGAACCATGTGCAGGTAGCCCTCGTTGGGCGTCCGGGCACGCGTCGCCCGCCGGCCGTTCACGAAAAGCTGCTCGAAGTACCATTTGCCCTCCTTCACCTCGGGAACCTGCGCGGTCCACACGCCGTCCGGCCCTGGTTTGAAACCGGTGATCGGTTTTCCACCCGAGAACACCGGCCGGGCTCCCGGCGCGGCGGCATATGTGATCGGATTGTCCTTCGTGCCGCTGTCGGTCGGCTCGAAAACCACGGGCTCCGCGATCGTGTATCGGCCGTCGGCGACCTGGACGGTGATCGGCTCGCGGAGCGGCCCCTGAGTCTTGATCCGGCGAATCGCGTCGCGCGCGCCCTGCAGCGAAGCCAGCGGACCATCGGTGCCGTCCGCGCTCGGGTGCTCCGGTCGGCCCGTCCATGCGTCCTTGCCCTGGGGTGAGACATACAGCGTCTCAGCACCAGCCGTGGATGCAATCATCGCGAGGGTCATAGTCGCCAGGAGCATGCGTGTAAGCCGATATCGGTGACGGTCGTGTGTACGCAAGCGAATCTCCTTTCCGCGCCCAGCCTCTGCCGGCGCTGTTGTTGGTCCTTCTCATGTCCAAGTCGGCGGATGGCACGGGCCTGCAGCGCAAGCTCTACCCGCCGCTTGCCTCTGCGCGACTTGCGCGTCGCCAGGCGAGTTCGGAATTCCCACTTCGAGCACTATGCTCTCCGGCCGGGCTTGAGATGCAACCCCGCACAAGGGCGACTTGCAGCCTGATTGGACCGTTCAACGCCTGATCGACCTGGAGCAGGCCATCCCGGTCGGCTGAAGCATCTATACTCTTGGTTCTGCCCGGCGGTTTTTCGCCATGCGCAAAGACGCCCGGCGGCTCAAGTCTAAGTCCCCTCCCCGGACGCCCGAGCATCAAGAGAACCGGCACATCTTACCCAGATTGCCATGCCGCACGGTCATTCTCTCGCACTGGAATCATGCCTGTCGAGTTCACAATGGACCGGGCTTTGTGAATTTGGAAAAACTGATACGGTTTGTCGAAAAATCTTACGGACGCGCTCATGCCTCTAGATTATTAGCCTGAAACGGGTTCGGCCATCGCGGCTGCGCGCAAGTCGCCCAATCGGCCCTGTGAAATACCGAAAAACGCGCCAACTCGTTTGCCTCTTATCCAATCCTGTGCTACATAGAGTGTTGCGACGCTGAGGTCGCAATCGCAAGGCACCTCAGGCAGTCCCGACAACTCCGGTAGAGTCCGGAACCTGTCTCGAAGATCGCCGGGCGGTGGGCAGTAATGGACCACGCGGCGAGAGGTGAAAAAGATAGCCAGAGACGGGTCGGACTCGAATGCTCGGGAGTGTTCCGGTGCAGGAACCCTAGAAGGGCCTCCCTGATCGTCCTTGAGTGCTTGCACTTGGGGAAGAGACCAGGGGCAGGCGGCGGCCGATCGAGACTCCGGGGCGCCGGTCGGTAGGTGGGCAACCACAGACCGATAAAGCGCGTGGGAGGAGGCTGGGCGAAATCCCGGTCGAGGCTGTCGAGAGAGAGCCCTAGAAGGGAAAACCCCAGGGGAGCAACCAGCGGTCGGTGTGCTAAACCCACGTCCGGTCGCCAGGAACTCTCGGAAGGGTAGACCCAGAAACCGCGGCCTGCAGGGCCGGCCTCCTGCCTCGGTAGGTGGTTAAGCTGCAGGAGGAACGGTAGGTGGGTATCAGCCGTGCGGAAACGTGCGGGTGACCTTTCGAGAGGGGAATGCTCCGAAGGGTGAATCCCATGAGCGCTGCCGGCGTGAAAAAAAGCCGGCACGGGATCGAAGGGAGGAAACCGTCGAGAGGGTAGCCAAACCCTGAGGGCGGAACGAAGCGGGCAGGTAAAGCCCGTGTGAAGTGGACCTTCGGTTCCTGATGTGCTGTAGGGAGCAAAAGTCCATGGGAGGAGCTGGCGGGCTGTGGCCGGCCGGCTAGGTGACGCTAGGTAAGACTCTGGAGGAACGCGAAACTCGAAGAGAGGGTATTGCTGGACGTTTAACCGCGACCAGCGAGGCCCGCCACGGGAAACCCACATAGCCGAGGTAAATGGTCCAACGGCAAAGTGGGCTCGCCAAACCAATAAGGCGGTACCCAGGCGGGTGAGAACTCTGAACGAGCAGCCGATTCCATGAGAGGACGCTCGCAGGTGGTGACACAGGCGGGCGAGGAGCGGAACCGAAAACTCCGAAGGACACGCTTGCGTCGAACCTCGCGTCGCATTTTTATGCGCCGAACCGCCGCTTGGCTGTCGTCCAGCCAAGCGGCGGTTTTTTAGATCGGCTGGTGCCGCCTATCGTACCGACCGTCCAGCCCTCACAAGGGGGGCTCTACTTTACTTTCGCTCACCCAGGCGATGATCGAGCATCAGCATGAGGTGAGCCTTGCCGCCGATGGCCTCGAGCTGGCGGATAATGTCCTCGGCGGTCTTCTCCTCCTCGACCTGCTCGTTGATGTACCACTGCAGGAAGGTCTGGGTCGCGTAGTCCTTCTCGGCCAGAGCGACTTCGTAGAGCTTGTTGATCGCCGCGGTCACTTTCTGCTCGTGGGCGAGGACTTCCTTGAACGTATCGAGCGGCGAGCCGAAAGCCGACGTCGGCTTGGCGATCGCCCCGAGCGCGACCGTGCCCCCGCGGTCGGCAACGTACCCGAAAAGTTTCATCGCGTGGGCCTGCTCCTCGCCGAATTGGGCCTTGAACCATTGGGCAAAGCCCGGCAGGTTCCGGGCTTCGCAGTGGGCGGCCATCGCCAGGTACAGGTAGGCGGAGCTGAACTCGAAATCCATCTGGTCGTTCAGGGCCTTGAGCATCTTGTCGGACAACATGAACCTTCTCCCTTCAAAGGTGTGGGCGTTCGTTCACTAATACCGAGGCGATCGACGGATTGCCTCGCGTTCAACGTCTCGGGACGCCGCGGCTGATTGTAGGCATGAAATGTAGCCCCGGCCGGTGTTTCCCGCAACGGGCGGACCGGCAGGACCGGGTTGCCAAGCCCTGGTTCGGGGCCTATATCTGTTCGAGTCGCCGGCCGGGCAATCGTTCGCCGGAAGTCGATTTTCCTCACTCGATCGAGAGAAAGGGGTTGTGATGAACATCACCCGACGCGATCTGATCCGAAATGCCTGTGCCGTCGGCGCTGTGGCAATGCTGGGCCGCGAGGAACGGGCGAGGGCGACCCAGACACCCGTGGCGGCCTCGCCGGCCGTCGGCGAGCCGTTCAGCTTCGTGCACCTCACCGATATTCACGTGACCCCCAGACGCAAGGGGGACCAGGGCTACCGGACGTGCATCGAGTCGGTTCGCCGGCTCGACCCGAAACCGGCTTTCGCGCTCATGGGCGGCGACATGATCTTCGACGCCGGCTATCACACCAAGGCCGAGGTCGAGGAGTACATCCGCCTGTTCAAGATGATCAGCGATTCGCTCGAAATCCCGTGGTATCCGTGCATGGGCAACCACGACGTGCTCGGCTGGACCTCACGACGCAAGGTGGCGGTCGACGATCCCCAGATCGGCAAAAAGATGATCATGGATCGCCTCGGCTGGGAGAAGAGCCACTACAGCTTCGACTTCGCCGGCTGGCACTTCGTGATGCTCGACTCCGTCTCTCCCGTCAGCACCGCCGACGGGCCGGGCTACGAAGCGAAGATCGGCCCCGAGCAGCTCGAGTGGCTGGCCTACGACCTGGGCGCCGCCAAGGGCAAGCCGACGGTGGCCGTCACCCACATCCCCGCGTTCTGCAACAACATCCAGATCGCCGGCAATACCGAAAGCAAGGGCCTGGGCGGCCGGGTCATCACCGACTCCGTCCAGCTTCGCACCATCCTGGAACGGCACAAGGTCAAGGCCTTGCTCCAGGGCCACAATCACCGGATCGAGGAATACCGCCTCAACGGTGTGTGGTACCTGACCAGTGCGGCGGCCAGCGGCGGCTGGTGGGCGGGCGACTGGGTCGGCTCGCCGCCCGGCTACACCGTCTTCCGCTGTCAGGATGATCGGCTCACGTGGACCCAGCATACCTTCCCCTGGTCGCCCCACTTCAAGCCGGAAGACAAGCTCGAACGCGGGCTGCAGGCGGACTACGAAGCCTTTCGGGCCGAACAACAGCACCTGTACGAACTCGAATGTGCCGGCCGAAAACCCTGGCCCACTCAGCAGTACTTCGTGCGGCGGTGATTGCATCATTGCCTGTGGCAACATCGGAAAAACCGTGGCGTCCGGTGCCCCTGCCGGACGTTGATCCGTGTTGATCGGGGACCGGCCGACACGCCCGCCTGCAGCGACAGTTAAACTACTCCATGGCCCGAAAAAAGGACACAAAAGGGAAACCGAGGTAACACATCGGTAACATCGGCGATGTAGACTTCCTCCAGTGAAGGTTTCCATGAACTTTGAATGGAGGATATGACATGACCCGTCGCCTGCTCATTCCCGCCATCGTGTGCATGCTGACCTGGGCCGGCATCGGATCAGCCGAGCCGATGTCGACGCTGCTGGAGAAGGCCGTCTACACCGAGGAGACAGCCGGCGACCTCGACGGGGCGATCAAACTCTATCAGCAGATCGTCAAGACGGTCGAGGCCGATCGGGCACTCGTGGCCCAGGCGTACTACCGCCTCGGCCAGTGTCTGGCACGCAAGGGGCAGAATAAGGAAGCCATCGAGGCCTTCAAGAGAGTCACCGCCGATTACGCCGACCAGAAGGACGTCGTCGCCAAGGCGCTCCAGCAGCTCAGCAAACTGGACTACCAGCCGTTGAAGCTGCAGCCGGCGCCGTGGGCCGACGGCGAGATCATGCGCCTGCGAATCAGCAGCGCCGCCGGCGCCAACCTCGGCTCGACGATCTACGCCGTCCGATCCGGCAAGGCCGGCGGCCGCGACGTCTGGCAACTCGAGTCCTGGCTTTTCACCAGCATTAACAACATGCTGCAGTACACGCGGGTCGATGCCGACCGCGACAGCTTCGCGCCGGTCACCGGCCGGACCGCCAACAGCCTTCTGGGCGACTTCCAGGCCGTCTATCAGCCCGACAAGGTCAAGCTCACGGTACATGCCAAAGGGCAGGATAAAACACACACCCTGGACCTGAATCGACCGGTATACGACAACGAAGAGGCCCTCCAGATGCTGCGGCGGATGCCGCTGGCCGAGGGGTACAAGGCGTCATTCTGGATATTTCCAGTGATTGGAGGCACCATTGTCCAATGCCGGATTGAAGTGACGGGCAAGGAGGAGGTGACCGTGCCGGCCGGGACCTATGAGTGCCACAAGATGGACCTGTCGGTGTGGGACAGCACGGTGAAGGCACTCGAGCACCACCTGTGGTTCACGGCCGACGCCCACCGATGGCTGGCCAAGTACGAATCCGGCGCAGCGGTGATGGAACTGACCGAGGTTTCCACGATCGTCCGCGACAAGCCGGTACAGCTTGCGGACGCGGAGTTGGGCGTGTCCATGACCCTGCCTGCCGGCTGGCAGTTCGTCCGCCACAAGGCGAATCACGAAATCATCCAGTTGCTGCCGCCGGGCCTGGACACCTGGGCCGTGTTGGCCGTCGACAAGGGCTCGGTGGAGAACCTGTCAGTCCGGAAAGTTGCCGAGGGCGAAATCAGGGTGCTGAAAGACCACTTCAAGGATTACACGGTGCGGAAGGACAGTTGGCAGGACCTCCGGGTGGCCGACCTGCCCGCCGCCCGGTTCATCGCCGATTACCAGAATGACGGCAAGAACATGATTGAGTACCGCACCTACATTGTCGGCAAGCAGGCCGTATACTGGTTCGTGTTCCGGATCGAGAAGAACGGCTTCGACGCGATGCGGGCGACGTATGACGGCATCGTCGGCAGTTTCGCGGCCAAGAGCCCGGCGTCCGCGCCGGCCCGGCCGAGCGCGGTGAAAACTTCGCCGGAAGCATTTGCCAACGGTGTGTCCGCGTCGTTGAAAGAGATCTCGGTCACGTTTGATCGAAAGATGATGGATCTGAGCTGGTCGTGGGTGCAGGAATCGAAGGAGACGTTCCCGAAGACCACCGGTGAGCCGCGGTACGACGGGACACTGAAGACGTGCTCACTTCCGGTCCAGCTCGAACCCGGCAAGGTATACTGGGTCGGCATCAACAATGGGGAGTACACCAACTTCCAGACGCCGGACAAACTGGCCGCCCAGCCCTGCGTGATCCTGTTTGCGACCAGGGGTGCCGATGGCAAGCCGACGCCGATACCCGAAGAGATGATCGCACGGGCCAAGGCGATCAACGATCTCTCGCGGGAGGTATCCTCTCAGCCCGCCGCGTCGGATGCCATGTCAATGCTCGATGGCGAGACGAGGAAACAGGTCGAGAAGTACGAGCGGGAGTTCGCGAGCTGGTTCAGGCCGGAGGGTCGGTACGAGGCCGCCTCGCAGAGCGGGAAAGACGCCATGTCCGAGCGGTGGATTCAGGAGGCCCGCGGCGACGACTTCAAGACCCGCACGCGGGCCATTGCCGCCCTGGGCAACATCCGCTGCGAGGGCGCGGTGGCCGCGTTGATCGCCGTCGCCGAGGAACCGATGTCCAACAACCGGCCCAAGTGGATGGCCGTTCGGGGTCTCGGGCGCATCGGCGACAAGGCCGCCGTCCCCACACTCATCGAATTGATCGACCACGGCAACCTGAACGTGAAGGTCTATTCGCGCCTGGCCCTGGCCCAGATCACCGGGCAGTATCTCGGCGACTCCAAGGAGAAGTGGCGGTCATGGTGGAAGGAGCATGGCGCCAAGACCAAGACGACAGGCAGATAAGGGAATTCAACCTTTTCAAGGTTACGAGAAAGGCATACTAACGGATCGCGAATGGATCAGGGACGTCCAGGTGGGACGATCCTGCCTGCCGGGGCGATATGTGGAAACTCAGTCCGAAGATCCGTGAAACACTGGTATCGTGGGCGCGCGCTTCGTATCCGCCTCTACGCGAGAGACGTGGAAGCCCTCGGTCGAACGATCTCCGAAGCGATGGCCCAGCAGGTTGGAGAATCCGACAAGTGCATTGACTGACCTCAGGCATGGCCGTATGAGCAATCCGCGGAGACCACTCACGTGACCAGACCCGACTTGACGCGACGCGCAAACACCAGCCGCGGGCAGTGGCCGGTGTTGCTGTTGCTGGTCGTGGCGGTGGTCACGCCCACCGCGTGTGTGCTGTGGTTCATGGTGCAGGCGATGAGCAACGAGCGGCTGGCGGTGCGCCAGCGGCTGCAAAACGCGTATATGCCCCGTATCGAGCGGGTTAGCCAGAAGGTCGAGGCGTTCTGGCAGGCCCGGGCTCGTGAGTTGACGGGTCTCGATCCGAAGGTGCCCGCCGTCGAGTCGTTCGCCCGGCTGGTCACGAACGGAACGGCCGACAGCCTGACGTTCTATGACCCGCAGGACCGGCCTGAGTATCCGGCCTTCGAGAGCGTCATTTCTTCTATTGAGGAGAAAACTGGCTCTGACTGGCTAAAGGCGGTCCAACTCGAAGAGGCGGAGCATGATGACATCCACGCCGCGGAACTCTACGCCCGGATCGCCCGCGAGAGCAGCGAGGCCGACTTGGCGGCCCGCGCGTTGCAGGCCCAAGCCCGTTGCCTGGCTCGAATCGGAAAGATCGACGCAGCCCTGGATGTGACCCGGCATGTGATGGCCGAGCCGAACTATCGCGCCACTCGCGATCCGATAGGAAGATTGATCGTCCCCAACATGCAACTCTTTGCTCTGACGCTGCCGCGGGATCGGCTCGTACCCGAGTGGACACAACTGGCGGCCGAACTGCGTGCGCGGTTGATGGACTATTCGCTGCCGGTGATGCCGGCCTCGCAACGGCTGTTCCTGATGATCGAACTGCGGCGGTTGGAACCGGGCCTGGCTCCCCTGCCGACCTTCGAGGCCGAGACGCTCGCAGCGCAGTTTCTCGATCGCGGAGGGCGCCCGGCGGTACCGGGCGTGCTGGTCCGATCGGCGATGTCCGGCGTCTGGCAGTGGACCTCGCCGAACCAGCGGGTCGTAGCCCTGTTCCGCGAGGATCAGCTGATCGATCGCATGGAACAACTGGCCGCCTCCGAGGGTAACGCCACGGATGCGGTCACCGAGATCCGGCCGGCAACGGTATTACCCGCTCGGCAGGAGCCGCTGCTGGAGACCTGGGCCGGCGCGATCCTGCCGGACTGGCGTATCGCACTGCGACTGACCGGGCCCGATCCGTTCTCGAACGCGGCCGAGCGGCGAATCGCGGTCTACCTCTGGACGGGCATCCTGGCCATGGGGACCGTGGCGGCGCTGGCCCTGCTGCTGGTCCGTTACCTGAGCCGGCAGGTACGGCTTACCCGGCTGAAGAACGACCTGATCGCCACAGTGTCGCACGAGTTGAAGACCCCGCTGGCCTCGATCCGGCTGCTCACCGAGACGCTGCTGGACGGGAAAACCCATGATGCAAGCAAAACCCGCGAGTACCTGAGCCTGATCGCCCGGGAGAACCTCCGGCTCAGCAGCCTGATCGACAACTTCCTGACGTTTTCGCGCATGGAACGTAACAAGCGGACGTTCGACCTGCGGGCGATCAACGCGGGCGAAGTTGCCGCGGCGGCCGTCGAGGCGGTCCGAGAACGCTTCGCGAGTGACAGGTTTCAACTGGAGGTCCAGGTGCCGGGCGACCTGCCCGCGGTCCTCGGTGACCGCGACGCTCTGACCACCGTGCTGGTCAACCTCCTGGACAACGCCCGCAAGTATTCGCAGAATGACAAGCGGGTCTGCCTGCGGGCCCGGTGCGAGGGCGATTGGATCCTGTTCGAGGTGATCGACCACGGCGTCGGCATCGCCCGCCGGGATCTGCGGCGCATCTTCGAGAAGTTCTACCAGGCGGATCACAGCCTGTCGCGCGAGGCCGGCGGCGTCGGGCTGGGGCTGAGCATCGTGAAGTTCATCATCGATGCGCATCACGGCACCATCGACGTGAGCAGCGGTCTGGGCCGGGGCAGCACCTTCACGGTTCGGATGCCGGTCATGAAAACGCAAACGTCCGCACCGCCACAGGGCCGCCCATGAACGCCGACGCCCCGACAACTCCGAGCGACATGATCCTGATCGTCGAAGACGATCCGACGCTGCTCCGCGGCCTCGTCGATAACTTCCGCGACGAGGGCTATCGCGTCCGCACTGCCCGCGACGGGCAGGAAGCGATCGTCGAGGTCCGGCGGGCGATGCCCGACCTGATCCTTCTCGACATCATGCTTCCCAAAGTCAACGGCTACGAGGTTTGCAGGCGCATCCGTGAGAAGAACCCGGAAGTGCCCATCATCATGCTCACGGCCAAGGGTCAGGAGCCGGACATTGTCCTGGGCTTGAACCTGGGTGCCGACGATTACGTCACCAAACCCTTCGGTATCGCCGAGCTGCTGGCCCGCGTGCGGGCGTTCCTCCGGCGAACGCACCAGCACGACCGACGGGCCTGCCGGTTCGGGGACTGCCGGCTCGATTTCGTTTCCCATCGTCTGACCCGCGCCGGCCGGGAAGTGCCGCTGACGCCCAAGGAGTTCGGCGTGCTCAGTCTGCTGGCCCGTCAGGCCGGCCGGGCGTTCACCCGCGACGATATCCTTGCCGCCGTCTGGGGCGACGATCTCTTTGTGACCCGCCGAAGCGTGGACCGATGCATCAACACCCTGCGAGGCAAGATCGAGCCCAACCCGCGAAGCCCGACCTTTCTCCACACAGTCCGAGACCTCGGTTATCGCTTCGAGGTCGACGACAGCGGCTCGCCCTGACCCCCCGTCTTTGATCGCCGCGCACACAGGGGCGAGAATCCGCCCTGCGACATGCTCCCATATGCAATTCCCGATGGAGTCCTCCCGCGAAACCGCGTTTTTGGAACCTCAGCGAGTCGCGGCCTGAAGCTGCGCGGCTTGTTGCAGCGTAATCGGCCGGTTTGAGCTACAATGTTTCGGATCGACGACCCGAAGGCGCTCGCTGCAGCCGCACACGGTGGTTTTATATGGCCGTGGTTCGCAATAAAAAAAAACCCATCGACGGCACGGGCCTGATCGAACTGGACCCGTGGCTCAAGCCCTATGCCGACTCCCTTCGCTGGCGGTACACCCGATACCAGGAAACCCTGAAGCGACTCTGTGCCGGCGGGCGATCCCTCCTCGACGTCAGCCGCGGCTACCTGTATTTCGGACTCAACCGAGGCGAGTGTGAAGGCCGGCCCGGCGTCTGGTACCGTGAGTGGGCGCCCGGCGCAGGCTACCTCGCCCTCGTCGGCGACTTCAACGGCTGGAACCGCGAAGCTCACCCGATGGCCCGCGACGACCACGGCATCTGGAGCCTCTTCCTGCCGGACAGCGAATACGCCGGCCGACTCACCCACGGCAGCCGCGTCAAGGTCCACGTCCGCGGCCACCACGTGACGCCCATGGACCGCATTCCCGCCTACATCCGCCGCGTGGTCTACAATCCGAAGACCTTCGACCCCACCGGCCAGTTCTGGAGCCCGCCGCAGCCCTACGAGTGGCGAAACCCCATGCCCGCCCTGGCCGGTGCCCCGCGCATTTACGAGACCCACGTCGGCATGGCCACCGAGGAACACCGCGTCGGAACGTTCCGCGAATTCGCCGAACGCGTCCTGCCGCGGGTGGTCGAGAGCGGATACAACTGCGTCCAGCTCATGGCCGTCATGGAGCACCCGTACTACGCCTCGTTCGGATACCAGGTCAGCAGCTTCTTCGCCGTCTCGTCGCGCTTCGGCACGCCGGAGGATTTCAAGCACCTCGTCGACACCGCCCACGGTTTGGGCGTCCGGGTCCTGCTCGACCTCGTGCACAGCCACGCGGTCAAGAACATTCACGACGGCCTCAACCGATTCGACGGCACCGAGTACCAGTACTTCCATGCCGGGCCGCGCGGGCAGCACCCGGCATGGGACTCTTTCCTCTTCGACTACAGCAAGTGGGAGGTTCTCCGCTTCCTGCTCAGCAACGTGCACTACTGGCTGGCTGAGTACCGCCTCGACGGCTTCCGCTTCGACGGCGTCACCAGCATGATGTACCTCGACCACGGCCTTGGACAGGATTTCACCTCTTACGACAACTATCTTCGCTTCGGCCTCGACACCGACGCGATTATCTACCTGCAGCTGGCCAACCGGGTCGCCCACGAAGTAAACCCCAAGGCCATCACCATCGCCGAGGATGTTTCCGGAATGGTCGGCATCGCCCGGCCGATCGACGAGGGCGGCATCGGCTTCGACTACCGCCTGGCCATGGGCATCCCCGACTACTGGATCAAGCTCCTCAAGGAAAAGCGCGACGAGGACTGGAACCTGGGCGACATCTACCACACCCTGATCAACCGCCGCGTCGGCGAAAAACACATCGCCTATGCCGAGTCCCACGACCAGGCCCTCGTCGGCGACAAGACCATCGCCTTTCGGCTCATGGACGCCGACATGTACTGGCTGATGAGCAAGGGCAGCGGCACGAACATGATCATCGAGCGCGGCATGGCCCTGCACAAGATGATCCGCCTGATCACCTTCGCCCTGGGCGGCGAGGGCTATCTCAACTTCATGGGCAACGAGTTCGGCCACCCGGAGTGGATCGACTTCCCCCGGGAGGGAAACAGCAATTCCTACAAGTACGCCCGCCGGCAGTGGTCGCTCGTCGACGACCCGCTGCTGCGCTACCGCGACCTCGGCGCCTTCGACCGGGCGATGCAGGACCTCGACCGGAAACACGATCTTCTGGCGGCTTCGCCCATCGAGATGCTGCACGTCCACGAGGACCGCAAGCTGCTGATGTTCCGCCGGGGCCGGCTGGTCTTTGTTTTCAACTTCCACCCCACGGAGTCGCAGCCGGACTGCCGTTTCGGCGTCCCCGAGTCGAAGGACTACCGCATGATCCTGGATACCGATGATTTCTGGTTCGGCGGGCACGGACTCGTGACGGCCGGCCAGGTCTACCCCGCCCAGAATGCCGCCGCCGACCACCGCGGCCAGTCCGTCCAGATCTACATCCCCGCCCGAACCGCGCAGGTTCTGCTGCCGTGCGAATAACCGGCGGTCTCAGGTATACCGCTCGCCCTGGATCGCTCGGATCTTCTCCACCAAGTCCTTGATTTTCTGGGCATCCTGGCGGCGGCAGATCAGGGTGGCGTCCTCGGAGTGGACAACGACGAGGTCGGACAGGCCGATCGTCGCGATCAGGTGATCGGATTCGCTGACGTAGATGTTCCGCTTGCCTCTCAGGCTCACGACATTCGAAGCAGCCCGGGTGTGGCCGTCCGCGTCGGCCGGGATGATCTCCGTCAGCGAGGTCCACGAGCCGACGTCCAGCCACTCGCAGGCCATCTCGACGGTGATGACCCTGTCGGCCCGCTCCATGACCGCGAAGTCGACGGACACCTTCGGCAGGGCGGCGAACCGCTCGCGGACGGCGTCGGCCTTGGCCGGGTCGCCGAACTCCGCCGCCACCACGCGCAGCCCCTCGTCGATGGCCGACTGATGCTTGCGGATCTGCTCGATGATCGCGCCGACCCGCCAGACGAACATCCCGCTGTTCCAGTAATACTCGCTGCTGGCGAAGTACCGCTCGGCCGTTGGCGGGTCCGGCTTTTCCACGAACTGTTCGGTCTCGTACACGCCGGCCTCCAGCCGGACGCCCCGCTCGATGTATCCGTAGCCGGTGTGCGGCATGCGCGGCTTCACCCCGAACGTCACCAGCGCGTCGGGGAATCGCTCCGCGACATCAAAACCCTTCGCCACCGTTGCACGGAACGCGTCCGTCGGCCGGACGATGTGGTCGGCTGTGAACACGCCCATCATCGCGGCGGGATCGCGCGCCGTCAGCAGGTGGGCGGCCAGGCCGATCGCATTGGCGGTGTCGCGGGCACACGGCTCGGCGATGAAGTTTTCCGCAGGCAGCTCGGGCAATTCCGCCCGCATGGCCGGCACGTACTCACTCCCGGTGATCACATGAATCTGCTCGACAGGCAGCAATCCGCGAAGCCGCTCGAATGACTGACGCAGCAGCGACTGCCCCTCGAGCACCTGCAGCAATTGCTTGGGCCGGTTCTTGCGACTCAAAGGCCACAAACGCGTGCCCGCGCCGCCCGCCATGATCACTGCATGACGCATCCGATCCTCCCTGAAACGCCCCGTAAGCCTCTATCAAACTGCCGTCCGGCTTACACAGAGTGCATCCTAAAACCCGTGTGGCACCGGCCTCTCGCCGGTGTTATTTCAGGGTTTCAGGACATACTCTTACATGGTCGTCATCTCCGCCGGCATCTGTTCGTGACCCTTGCGACCCATGAAATGGAACGTCAGCTTCTTGCCCAGTTCCACCGCCGGCTGATCGTAAGGGTCGATCCCGTACAGCTTGCCCATGATCGGGATGACCGACTCGTACAGGTAGATGAACTGCCCGACGGTCCGCGGGCTGACCCGCGGGAATCGCACGGTCATCGACGGCCGCCCGCTGGCCAGCAGGGCCAGCTCGGTCGCCTGTTTCTCCGCGTTGAGCAGCCCGCCGAGCGTGCCCTTCGAGCTGCGACCGAGATACTGCATCGCCTCGATCCCCTCGAACGCCCGCGGAATCCGCGGGTCGCAGTCGAAGGCGTCAACCTCCAGCAGGGTAAACACCTTGTCATTCGGCCCCTCGCGGTAGAGCTGCACCTGCGAGTGCTGGTCCGTCGCCCCCAGGGCCTTGATAGGCGTCGGGCCGACCGAGACCGGCTGCCCCTGCAAATCCTGCTGCTTGCCCAGGCTTTCCGCCCACAACTGCCGGTACCAATCGGCCAGATCCTTGAGCTGATGGCTGTAAGGCATCATCACGTGCAGCCGCTTGCCACGCACATAGAAGGCGTGCAGCAACAGCGCCAGCATGGCGGCGGGATTGCGCGTCAGGTCGGGGTCGGCGAC
>DATIKE010000154.1:0-4988 GCA_035477895.1 Phycisphaerae bacterium | reverse complement strand
CGCGATCTGCCGGCCGAGGTGCTCGATGATCTTCTGGGCCCGCAGCCGCACCGCCGAATCCTCGTCGCAGGCGGCCATCCGACTGACCCGATCGGCCACCTTGAAGATGCTCATCTGCTCGACCAGCCACAGGGCGCTGATCCGCTGGGCCCGATCGGGGTCCAGCAGCATCTTGATGAGGGCCTCGGCCGCGGGTCTCACCCCCTGCCTCAGCAGCGCTTTGACCGCGTTGGCCCGCACGCGGTTGTCGGGCGAGCCGAGCATCGGCAACAACAGGCCCACCAGGTCCTCTTCGCCCGCTTCGTCCACCGCCTCGACCGCGTTGGCCCGCACGCGCGGGTCCTGATCCACCAGTGCGGCGTGCAGAATCCGCCGCGAAACGCCGCCCGGCAACGCCGCCAGCGCGGACATCACCGCGCTGCGAACCTCGGGGCTCGGATCGTGCGCCAGGCGGTAAAGCTGCTCCGCGAAAGACTCCGCAATGCTCAACAGCCGGACGATCGAGACCGCCTTGACGCGGGCCGCCGGGTCCGGATCGGCCAGCTTCTCGCCCAGAATCGTCAGGCTTGCCGACGACCGGCTTACCAGCGTCCGACCAAGCTGGAGCCGCTGGCTATCGTCCAGGCGCTCGAAGCCCGCCCAGTACTTCTTAAAGGTGACGTCCCCCGGGTCGGCCGCCGGTACCGTTGCGTCGCCCGCGGCCGGCAACTCTCCCGACAGCTCGGCCAGGGGGTATTCCGACGGCCTTCTGCGAGCCAACTCGAATTGTGCCAGTCGCTTCAGTTCCGGCTCCGTCGCCGTGGCCAGTTCTCGCAGCAAAGGCACCGCCGCCTCGTCGAGCCACTGCGTGGCGGCCCAGACCGCCACTCGCCGGGTCTCAGGCTCACCGCGATGGACGATCCGCAGGAGCGCCTCGACCTTGCATTCCGACGGCAACCCACTCGCCAGCAGCCAGCGACCGACCAGCCGCTGAGCGTCCGCCGGCAAGCGAAGCAGGTCCGCCGCCCGCCGCTCAAGGCAGGCCAGCTCCTTCAGCGAGGTCATCGCCCGGGCAACCTTCGGCTGCAGCAGGCGCCACGACTGGCGAAGCCACTCACTCAGCACCGCTGAATCCGTGCACTGGCCCAAGGCCGGTGCCACGTGCGGGCGGAACTGCGCGTAACTCAAGGCGGCAATCGCAAACGGCACCAGCCGGGGCGTCAGCCCCTCTCGCAGTATCCGCAGTGCCGCCTGTGCCACCCGCGAACCCGGCGCCGTCGCCACCGCCCAGAACTTCGGGCCGAGGTCGTCCACCAACCACATGGCCGCCTCGACCACACCGGCATGCCGATGCACCTCGAACAGATTCAGACCCGCCTCGACCGCGCCCACAAACTGCCGACGATCCTCGGCATACGATTCCAGTTCCTGCATACGGGCCAGAACCTGCTCCGGACTCAAACCACGAAGTTCGTCCGGCTCGTCCACCCGCAGGCTGCTCTCCAGAATCGCCCTGGCCAGGTGACACAGCGTTTCCGCCGCCGCTTCACGAACCCGGGCCGACGGATCGCGAATGGCACCCTCCAGCAGATACGAGGCGCGATACGCACGTCCCCGCCGGATTGTCTCGATGGCGTTCAGGTGGATTTGCTCTTTTCGCGATTGTGCCGCTTCACGCAGCACGCTGAACAGCGTGTCGATATGAGCCGCCAGCGAACCGCGGACCGATTCATCCAGGAGATGCAGCCGGGCAATCAACCCGTAAAGCCCGAAACGATTCTTCCGCGTCAGCAGGGTTTCCACGATCGCCCCGGCCGTGGCCGCGTCGGCATGCTCCAACGCCGCCAGCAGCGCCGAATCCGCCGCCGGGCCGGTCGAAGCTCGCAGAATGCGGAAGATGGATCTGCTGGCCGTCATGCGCACGAATCTCCCCGAGACATCCAGCCTCTTCGGGAAACGAAGCCCGAAACCGGCTCCCGGCACGCGCGCAGACGGCGCGCACCATGCCCGAAGGAAACCCATGCGCTTTATCGGTTCTGACAGTCAACATGATAACTGTGCATCCCAAAATCCCTGCCTGCGGCAGGCAGGCGTTTGGCACCGGCGTCCGGCCGATGTGCTTTCAGGGGCTTGGGATACACTCTGGACGGCAAATGGGGGCCGATAACCGGCCATGTCGCAATCGGTAGTTGAAACCGTTCGTGCGGATGCGCACGCTCGGCTGGCCCGATCCCCGAGCGTCGCCGGGTCACTTGCCCTTGCTGAGGAAGCTTGCCATCCGATCGAACATCTGGGCCCGAATGGCCGGGTCGCTGTCGAGGAACTTGCAGATAGCCGCGGCTACGACCTTCTCCCGAACATAGCCGGACTTTCGGGCCTCCTTGTCGAAGGCCACAACCAGCTTGCTTGGCAGATAGTATGAACGTTTGGTCTGACTCATAGTGTTCTCCTTTCGTCGGAAAGAATACTGGACGGACAGGGTCATTGCAAGGTTTTACATCCTGCGAGCAGACTGCTCACGAAAGGAAAAATCGATGCCTCCGACCAACCCTTACGCGGAAGGGTTCTTCCTCGGGATCAGTTCCCCAGCGCCTTGACCCAGGCGACGCCGGCGTTGCGCCCGGCGGGGTCGGCGTAGGGCACGACCCGTCCGCCGAAGATCTCCGGCTGATGCTCCTTCATGATCGTCTCGGCCACCACCCAGCCCAGGGCGGCGCCGAAGATCACGTCGGAGAAATGGTGCTCTCCACTGTCGAGGCGTTCGACGGCCACCAGCCCGGTCAGCCCGAACATGGGGATGCCCACCAGCGGGCCGTAGGCGTCGTTGAGCACCGTGGCCAGGGCCATCGTGCTGGACACGTGCCCGCTGGGCCACGCCCAGGGCTCGCCGTTGGGCGAATCGGTGTTGGCGGCCAGCTTCAGCAGCATGGTAGTCGCGCCGGTGATGCCGAGGGCGCTGATGGCCCGCTTGCCGACTTCGTAGGTCGTGGCGTCCTGGGCGGTCTGGCCAAGCGCATACCACGCCAGGGCGAAGCCGAAGTGCACCGCCGGGTTGCCGGCCGCCCCGAACGCGTCGCGCCAATCCGGCTTGAACGTGTGGTGCTTATCGTAGTAGTCCTCGATGTCGTCGTCGACCTCCGGCCTCAACGCCAGCGACGCGCCGCCCGCGCCCAACAGAAACACAACGTTCCACGGATTGCCGAAGACCTTCTTCGTGTCGTGCCAGAGGACCCGCGGTGCTTCCTTCAAATCGCGGAGAATCGTGTCGCCGAAGCCCGGCAGCGGGCCGCGCTCGATGGGAGGCTGCTCGGAGACGGCGGACTGGGCACCCGGTGCGGCGGCCGGCGCCGTCGTCGCCTGATCCGCGGCCAGCGAGAAGCTCTCGACCTCCTGGACGTTCGCCGCCCGAAGCGGCAAACCCCCGACCGATGGCCCACGATCCAGGCTGAAGGTTTCCGGCATCTTCATTCGGCTGGCGGCCAATCGCATCTCCGCGATCGCGCGGGCCCGTTCCGCCCAGCTTCCACTCGGCTCACCCGCGAAGACAGCCCCATGCCCGACGAAGACGATCACGCTCAGGCCCACGATGAGACTGTGAAGGATGTTAGCGTGCATGTTAGTAACCTTCCGTATCCAGTATCGCCGCCATCGGATCGTCCGCTTTGGGCCGATACTTCTCGACGAGATTACGGATCTTCGGCTGATCGGGGTTGATTTCGAGTGACTTGTACCAGCAGTCGACCGCCTGCCGGCGCAGCTCGGCCTTGTCCTGCTGTTGAAGATACATGGCCATGTAGACGACGCCCTGCCCGGCGTGGGCCTCGGCCATCTTGGGGGACAACTCGACGGCCTGCTGGTACTGCTTCAGAGCCTCCTCATAGTTCCGCTCGCGGAAAAGTCCGTATCCCAGCCGTTCATGGGCCAGGGCCAGCGACGGGGCCAGTTCGATCGCACGCTCGAGGGCCTTGCGGGCATGAGTGAATCGCTCCTGCTTCATCAGCGTGGTCGCCAGGTTCACCAGCACCAGCGGCTGCCTGGGGTCTCGTTCCAGCGACTCGTTGTAGGCATGAATCGCCTCGAACGGCTGCTGCCGGGCATCGTGGACCACGCCCATGTTCACGTAGGCCGCCGGGCGGGCCGGATCGATCTCAGCCGCCTTGCGGTAGGCCTCGAGCGCGTCGTTCAGCTCGCCCGCCTGGTGGTAGCACACGCCGAGATTAAGCCGGGCCTGGTAATCGTCGGGCTTAAGCTCGCAGGCGTGCAGGTACGCCCGCACGGCGTCGGCCAATCGCGAGAGTTTCTGGTACGCTCGCGCCAGGGCGAAGGAATTGTCGAAATCGAACGGGTTGAGCTGAACCGCCTCGGCAAACGCCTTGGCCGCCGCCGCGTAGTCGCCTTTGAACTCCCAGATGGACCCGAGCCGCGAGTGGGCCTGCGGCAGGCGCGGGTTGAGTTCGACGGCGTTCTGGAATTCCTTGAGAGCGGACTCGATATCGGCGTCGGCCAGACGCCGGCTGCCCTCGTGGACGGCCAGGCCGGCCCGGATCTCGGCGAACGGCTCGTACCGCCGATCCGCGCAGCCCGTCACCCACAGGGCCACTGAGGCAAACCCCCAAACCACGCTCTTCCACTCGTTGAGGATCGCGCCCATCATCATGAATTATCGGTTCCCGGCGGCTCGACACTCGACCCGTGCCGCGCCATCGGGGCTTGTGCCGCGGACCGGCGTCCCTGCCGGCCACTTGCCGCGTATCCCAAAACCCGTGTGGCACAGGCGTCTCGCCTGTGTGGTTTCAATCTTTTGGGATGCACTCTGGCCGGGCATCATACAGTTCCGTCCATGGGCGGACAACACGCCCCCCGTTGGCTCAGCGGCGAAGAATAGTCTTCGGGGCAGTATTTCTGCGGGGCGGAGTGAACGGGAAGGGGTCTGACGCAGGCATAGGATGGGCATCCCGTCCGGAGAGATAGGACGGTTTCCGTGGCCAGCGTTTGGTGTTGTACCCGGA
>DATIKE010000153.1:0-13749 GCA_035477895.1 Phycisphaerae bacterium | reverse complement strand
ATCCCGCCGGACAAGGAAGAACGCTCCGCCGGCAACATGGAACTGGAGCACCGCATCCGCGCGCTCACGCGCTGGAACGCGACGGCCATCGTGATGCGGGCCAACAAGGAATCGTCCGAACTGGGCGGCCACATCGCCAGCTTCGCCTCGGCCGCGACCCTGTACGACGTGGCGTTCAACCACTTCTTCCGCGGCAAGGACAACGACGGCGGCGGCGACCAGATCTACTTTCAGGGCCACGCCGCCCCCGGCATGTACGCCCGGGCCTTCCTCGAGGGCCGCCTGACCGCCCGGCAACTGGAAAACTTCCGGCGCGAGCTCAAGCCCGGCGGCGGGCTCTCGTCTTACCCGCACCCGTGGCTGATGCCGAACTTCTGGGAGTTCCCGACCGTCTCGATGGGCCTTGGGCCGATCATGGCCATCTACCAGGCCCGGTTCAACCGCTATCTCCTGCACCGCGGCCTGAAGGACACCAGTGCCTCAAAGGTCTGGTGCTTCATGGGCGACGGCGAGTGCGACGAGCCCGAAAGTCTCGGGGCAATCACCCTGGCCTCGCGCGAGAAGCTCGACAATCTGATCTTCGTCATCAACTGCAACCTCCAGCGGCTCGACGGGCCGGTCCGCGGCAACGGCAAGATCATCCAGGAACTCGAAGCCGCCTTTCGCGGCGCCGGCTGGAACGTCATCAAGGCCATCTGGGGCGACGACTGGGACCCGCTCCTCGCCCGGGACAAGCAGGGCCGGCTCATCCGCCGGATGGAGGAAGCCTGCGACGGCGACTATCAGAAGTACGTCGTCTCGCCCGGATCGTACATCCGCGAGCACTTCTTCGGAAAGTACCCCGAGCTGGCCGGCATGGTCGAGTCCATGTCCGACGAGCAGCTCGCCCGGATGCGCCGCGGCGGGCACGACCCCGAGAAGGTCTACGCCGCCTACAAGGCCGCCGTCGAGCATACCGGCCAGCCGACCGTCATCCTCGCCAAGACGATCAAGGGCTACGGCCTCGGCGAGGCCGGCGAGGGCAAGAACATCACTCACCAGCAGAAGAAACTCAACGAACAGGAATTGAAGGAGTTCCGCTCGCGATTCGGAATCCCCATCTCCGACGAGGATGTGGCCAAGGCGCCGTTCTATCGGCCGGGCGACGACAGCGAGGAGATGGAATATCTGCTCAAACGCCGTCAGGAACTCGGCGGGTTCGTCCCCAGCCGGAAGGTCGATTGCCCGCCGATCCAGGCTCCCCCGCTGGAGGTATTCGGCGAACTGCTCGAAGGCACCGGCGAGCGCGAAGCCTCCACGATGATGGCATTCGCCCGCCTGCTGGCCAGGCTCGTCCGCGACAAGGATATCGGCAAGCTCGTCGTGCCCATCATCCCCGACGAGGCCCGGACCTTCGGCCTGGAGTCGCTCTTCCGCCAGTGCGGGATCTATGCCAGCACCGGCCAGCTCTATGAGCCGGTCGACCGCGACACCCTGCTCTACTACCGCGAGGCCAAGGACGGGCAGATCCTCGAAGAGGGAATCACCGAGGCCGGTTCGATGTCCTCGTTCATCGCCGCCGGGACCGCCTACGCCACCCACGGCGTGAACATGATCCCGTTCTTCATCTACTACTCCATGTTCGGCTTCCAGCGGGTCGGCGACCTGGTTTGGGCGGCCGCCGAGATGCGGACCAGGGGCTTCATGATGGGCGGAACCGCCGGTCGGACCACGCTGGCCGGCGAAGGTCTCCAACATCAGGATGGCCACAGCCATTTGCTGGCCAGTACCATCCCGACGATGCGGTGTTACGACCCGGCCTTCGCCTACGAGGTCGCGGTCATCATCCAGGACGGCATCCGGCGGATGTACGAGGCCCGCGAGGACGTTTTCTACTACCTGACCATCTGCAACGAAAATGATCATCAGCCGAAGATGCCCGACGGCGTGCGCGAAGGCATTCTCAAGGGGCTTTATCAGTACAAGCCGACGTCTTCGGAGTCGGACAGGACGATCCACCTGTTCGGCAGCGGGACGATCTTGCGCGAGGCGTTGCAGGCCGCTGACATCCTGGCCGACCGCTACCAGGTCGCCGCCGACGTATGGAACGCCACCAGCTACAATCTGCTACGCCGTGATTGCCTGGCGGCCGAACGCTGGAACCGCTTGCACCCGGATCAGCCTCGGCGGACGTCGTATCTGGAGGATCTGCTGGCCGGCGACACCACGCCGGTTGTGGCCGCCTCGGATTACATGAAGATCGTGCCTGACCAGGTCGCCAGATGGGTCCCGGGTGGCCTGACGCCGCTCGGCACCGACGGTTTTGGCCGAAGCGAGGACCGATCGTCGCTCCGCCGGCACTTTGAAGTCGACGCGGCGCACATCGTCGTCGCCGCCCTGAGCGTGCTTGCAGGCCGCGGTGCAGTTGACCAGGCGATTGTCCGCCAGGCCATCGTCGACCTCGGCATCGACCCCGAGGCGATCGACCCGGTCCGAGCATGATCGGGGCTATCAGAGCCCCAAGCGGCAGCGACGGGCCGTCCGTCAGAACCCCGTACGCGAGCGAGTGGCTGAACGCGACGTGGGCGGCAGGTCGGCGGATAAAGCCTTCCGTAGGTTTGATTCGCCGATACAATAGGGGGCGCCGATGGCGTGGCGTCGCCATCCGAGAGATTCCCCGGGCAGGGATACCAATTTCTCTGGTTCACAGGTGAGGGACAACCGTGGCCACCGAGGTCAAATTGCCGGATCTGGGCGAGGGAGTCACTGGCGGTGACGTGGTCAACATCCGCGTGGCCGTTGGTGACACCGTGACCGCCGAGCAGACCGCCGTTGAAGTCGAAACCGACAAGGCCGTCCTGGAAGTGCCTTGCCCCGTAGGCGGCACGGTCACCCAGGTTCACGTGAAGCAGGGCGACCACATCGAGGTCGGCCAGGTTCTGCTGACGGTGGACGAAAGTGAGAGGGACGCTGCCCCGGCCGAATCTGACAAGAAGTCGGCGGCACCTTCCAAAGAGGCGTCGAAGGCTGTGGTTGCCGCCGCACCAGTCGCCACGGCTGCCTCACCCAAGGCAGAACAGACATCGCCCAGGCCGGTTGCTGCGCCGGCGCCGACACCTGCTCCAGACGAATCCGATGAGGTAGTACCGGCCGGACCCGGTACCCGGCGGCTGGCACGCGAGTTGGGCGTCGATCTCCGGGACGTTGCTCGGGTTTACCCCGATCGGCGGGTCACCGAGGATCTGGTCAAAGCTTTCGTCAAGCAGAGTATGACCGGTGGAGCCACGCCGGTAGCCGTCGGCGGTGCGACGGCCCCGCCCGAACTGCCCGACTTCTCGCAGTGGGGAACCGTGGAACGTGTGCCGTTCTCGACCCTCCAGCGCAAGACGGCCGCCAACCTCCTGGCCGGCTGGTCCAACGTGCCGCACGTCACCCAGTTTGACGAGGCCGACATCACCGGCCTGGAGGCCTTCCGCAGGCGTTTCCGCGACATGCCCCAGGGCAAGCAGGTCAAGCTCACGGTCACCGCGTTCGTGCTGAAGGCTCTGACCATTGCCCTCAAGGAATACCCGCGGTTCAACGCGTCCCTGGATGCGCGGACCAACGAGCTGATTCTCAAGCGTTACTACCACATCGGCGTGGCCGTCGATACCGAGGCCGGACTGATCGTGCCGGTGATCCGCGACATCGATCAAAAGAATGCTTTGGCCATCGCGTCGGAAATGAACGAGGCGGCCGAGCGAGCCCGTCAGCGAAAGGTCACCCTGGACGAGTTGCGCGGCGGCACGTTCACTGTCACCAACCTCGGCGGCATCGGCGGGACCGCGTTCACGCCGATCGTCAACTTCCCCGAGGTCGCGATCCTCGGCTTGGCCCGTTCGCGCCAACAGCCGCGGCTGATCGATGGCCAGTGGCACAGTCGGCTCGTTTTGCCCCTGTGCCTGTCCTACGATCATCGGGTTGTCAACGGGGCCGACGGCGCCCGGTTCATCCGCCGCCTCGTCGACCTCCTGGAAAACCCGGAGATGATGCTGCTGGGCATCTGAGTACTGAGTGAGTACTGAGTGAGTACTGAGTGAGCAACCATGGCCAGCGAAACACGGATGCGTGAAACCGACGTTGTCGTGATCGGCGCGGGGCCCGGCGGATACGCCGCCGCCTTCGCCGCGGCTGACAAGGGCCTGAAGGTTATCATTGTCGACGCCGACGAGCAGCCCGGGGGCGTCTGTCTGAATCGCGGGTGTATCCCGTCCAAGGCCCTCCTTCACGTGGCCAGGTTGATCAACGAATCCCGCGAGGCCGCCGAGTGGGGCGTGAAATTCAACCCGCCGGCCATCGACATCGACGCCTTGCGCCGTTTCAAAAACGAAGTCGTCGGCAAGAACGCCGCCGGCGTTCGCCAGCTCGCCAGACTCCGCAAGGTCGAGATCCTTCGCGCCTGGGCCCGATTCGAGAACTCGCGGACTCTGCTGTTGAGCAGCCGACGCGGCGGCGAGCCGGATCTCGGCCGCGTCAACTTCCAGCGGGCCGTGCTGGCTTCCGGATCGCGGCCGACGGTCATCCCGGCTCTGAAAATCGACAGCCAACGGGTCTGGGACTCGACCACCGCCCTGGAACTGCCCGAAGTTCCCAGGTCGCTCCTCATTGTCGGCGGGGGGTATATCGGCCTGGAGATGGGGACCATCTACGCCGCTCTGGGCAGCGAGGTCACCGTGGTCGAGATGACCGACGGCCTGTTGCCGGGGGCCGACCGGGACCTCGTCCGCGTGCTCGAGCCCCGGATCGAGGCAGCGTGCAAAAACATCTATCTGCAATCAAAGGTCGTGAAGCTGACTGACACCGGCAGGGCCGTCGAGGTGACCTTCGAGCCGGCCGCCGAAAAGCTCAAGAATCCGCCGCCGAAAACCCACCAGTTCGATCGCGTCCTTTTCTCCATCGGCCGGACGCCCAACAGCGAGGGTCTCGGCCTGGAAAACACCAAGGTCAAGGTCGGCCAGAGGGGCTTCGTCGAGGTCGACACCCGGCTGCGGACGGCCGACGAGCACATCTACGCCATCGGCGACGTTGTCGGCGAGCCCATGCTGGCTCACAAGGCCTCTTACGAGGCCAAGGTCGTCGCCGAGGTACTGGCCGGAGGGAAGGCCGTACTCGATGCCCGGGCCATCCCGGCCGTTGTTTTCACCGATCCCGAGATCGCCTGGACCGGCCTGACTGAGACCCAGGCCAAAAAGGCCGGCCGAAACATCAAGGTCGCCAAGTTCTCGTGGGGGGCTTCCGGCCGGGCCACGGCCATGGGCCGTAACGACGGCCTGACCAAAGTCATTGCCGATCCGAAGTCTCACCGCGTGCTCGGTGTCGGCATCGTCGGGGTCGGAGCCGGCGAACTCATTGCCGAGGCGACCCTGGCCATTGAGATGGGGGCCTCGGCCTCCGATCTGGGGCTGACCATCCATCCCCACCCGACGCTGTCGGAAACCCTGGCTGAGGCGGCCGAATCCGCCTTCGGCACAACCATCCACCAGGCCCCGGCCAAACGCTGACCGCCCGGACAAAAGGGTCGGCCCGGACACAGGGTCGGGAGTCCTCCCGACGTTCCCCCGCAGGAGGATTTCCTGCCTTGGCCGGACGATGGTCCCGGCGATGCCGGGAGAACTACCCGCCCTACATTTGGGCCGCCTGTCTTGTCGCGCTCGCCCACAAAAACGCCCCCCGCCTCGCGGCGGGGGGCTTGATCGTTTCCGGGGGCATCTGTTTGCTCTGAAGTCAGGCTCTCTGCAGGCATCTTCCACGTGTTGGTGTCAAGATGGCATGGGGATGACCCCGGAACGCTGGCCGACCAATCGAACGCCGATCCCGACGCGGTCGCTCTGGCCGTCTGGCCCCACCAGCAATTCTGTTCGGGCGATAACTCCCTGCTGGGCAATGAGTTGGCAGTTGCCTGCCCCGGGGCCCGGCTCGCAGACTTCCAGCTCGAAGGTGTACCGGTGTCCCATCGTCGCGCCGTAGCCGATCGGCACGATCGCGTACAGCCCGACATCGCTGATGTTATAACAATCGCCCGGAATCATGTGCGGCTGGGCATCCGGCCCGCCGGCATCATCCAGCAGCTTCAACTTGCATCGCAAGCCGCGCCGCCGACATCGCCGTTTCTCCTCGTCCGGGGAGAAACGGATCTTCTGCATGAGGCAGTTCTTGTGGTATTCCGGTGTTCTTCGCCCGGCGAGACTGGCAACAGGTGATTCCGGGCTGACCGGCAACACTGATCGACCGACATAGGTGGACATGGCGGCCTCCTTGCTTCTTCCCTCAGAAGCGTCCTGCGATCTCTCGCTCCAGCTTCCTGGCTGGTGTGTTCTCCTGTGACCATCGGAGCCGTCCGAGTCAGTTGGCCGGCTCCGAAAAGAAGCCCATGAATCGTCGCTACCGGTGTCCCCTGTCTTGGGCCACATGGCCCATCGACGGGTTGCTGTCATCGGTTCGCGGGGGGATTCATCGGGCGACAGGGAGGTCAGTCTGGCACGCACAAGTATCAGTGGGGTGGACCCCTCTTCCGTCCATGCACCGATCCCGATGACCCGTCCGCGGTGTTTGCAAGGTGTGGTCGATAAAGAATATACACCCATTTGACGGCATTCGCAAATGAAATCCTGGTTACACCGGGGTGGTTTTGCTTGTTTTTGTCGAAGCCGGTTGCTTGACGGGGGGGTAAACACCCGACTCAAGCGGTAAGGCAATAGCAATCCAGTCACGCGGCCCAGGGGATGAAAGGCCGAAAGGCGGTTTCTGGGGGCGTGACGGATCGGGCGGGGTACTCGGCGGCCCAAGCGGCAGCACTTTGAGAGACCGGAGAGGTCGGGTCGCTTCCGCTTCGGTCTATCAAATGGGCCGCAGGGGGCCTCGACCATTGACATTGCCGGCTCCGGTATCAGCCGATTTCAGGAAAATGCATTGACAAGCCCGCGAAAAAGGGCTTTAATGAGATGGGGAAAGCGACGGAATCGCGTGGTCGAGACGGGAGCGCGGAGCGGCTGTTTATCCACGAAGGTGAATCGGTATTATTCGTTCTTGTGTCCGTTGCCCTGCCGGCCGTAACATACCGCCTCGGACAACGCATCCGTCCTGACTCCCGGTCGCATGATCGTGGAGGAAGAGTATTAACAAACAGGGCGGTTTCAGCCGAGATGAAACCCCCTGTGAACGAGAGTCCATGCGGTTCGCCGGCGATCGTCGTCGGGCTGAACCGAGAGGGTTTTCGAGGGTCCTGGCGGCGAATGGGATTTCGCGGCCGGGAATGCAGACGACGGGGTCCGCGGGAGGTTTGGGCCGCGAGGCAGCGGAGGGATGCGTCGGTCGATGGGACTCAGGTGCCGTGGCCGGTCATCATCCATATCTTGTCTTGCCTTCGCTGGTTCACGGTTTCCGACACCAGCCCCGCTGGTCCTGGAAGTCTGCGAAAGTGTGCCTGGAGCACAGGAGGTTATGGTCATGACACGAAGAACGGTCAAGGACAGGACCCGGTCAGGTTTTACCCTGATCGAGCTCCTGGTGGTGGTGGCGATCATCGCCCTGCTGATCTCGATTTTGCTCCCGAGCCTGGCCCGGGCCCGCGAGCTGTCCAAGCGGTCGGTCTGCGCGTCCAACCTCAAGGGCATGGGAACGGGTTTTTATACGTACGCCAATGAGAACGCCGACCAGTGGCCGATCGCCAACAGCCTCTCGGCTACCACGGAGCGTCAGTCAAGGACTCAATACGCCGGCGTGATGGGCTCCAAGCGGGGCAGCACCGTCAACGCCAATGACGGCGAGACCTTGTCGACGGAGTCCCAGGTTTCCACGTCGCGGAACCTGTGGACCCTGATCCGGATGCAGATTTCCTCGCCGAAGTCGTTTATCTGCCCGTCCAGCGATGATGGGGCCAATGACGAGGAAGCCCCGCAGTACTTCTGGGACTTCGGGAAGGGCGCGCTCACCACGGTCGGCACCGGTCAGAAGGACGTGGCTTTCGGGCAGTGCAGCTATGGCTACCAGGTGCCCTACGGCCTGCGAGGCCGGCCGTCCTCGGATCGCGACCTGCGGATGGCCCTGGCGGCTGACAAGGGCCGCTACAGCGGGCCGATCGAGGCCGGCAAGACCGCGGCGGATAGCACCGGCCTGCAATCCATGGCCTTTGACAGATCGCCCGATGACTGGAAGAAGTGGAACTCGCCGAATCACGGCGGGTACGACCAGGGTGAAGGCCAGAACATCCTTTATGCCGACGCACATGTGGAATGGCAGGCTAAGCCGTGTAGCGGCGTAGGTTATGATAACGTTTACACGGGCTGGGCTACGTCGGTTGGCGCAATGGCTGACCGTGTTCGGGGCGTGATTCCGACAGGGACCGCCAATCAGCTCGGGGGCGCCCCGGCCAGCGATACGGACACTCTGATCTATCCGTAACGTGGCTGCGTGTTTAGACGTCGCATCGGCGCGACCCGCCTGCGACGAATGAAGAACATGAAAGCGGCGGGCGGCTACGCTGTGTCGAGATTTCAATCGCGACACCGGGTTGCCCGCCGCTTCCTCATGCGCGTGCGTGAATACGGGATGGGCAATGCAAGGCAAGGCAATAGGCGCTTCGGAGCGGGGGAACCGAACCAAAGGGAATCAACGCCGGGTGAGGAGATGGTTACTCGACCTGCCACCAGCTCAGGTGGCCTGGGCGGTCCATGAGCAGGGCGGCGTCCACGTCGTCGTTGAACTGCTTGGAGTCGTTCTCAAAGACGCGTTTCCATCGCTCCTGGCGGTCCCGGCCGCCGTCGGCAATGCCGCCGCCACAGCCGGCCGTGAGGATCAGGGAAACCAGGACCGTCGCCCACAAGAACAAGCGTCTCATCTGCGGGAACCTCGTGTAGGGTTGAGCCTTTCGGGTCAGCTCGATCGGGTGCGGCTTCGGCGGGCAGGACGGGGAGCATCGTCCAGCCGCCCGCCCACGGGAACACCCACTCCGACGACGGGCGGATTCTAATCCGCCCGCTCAGCCACGTCAATCCGGGATGCCCTCCGGTGATTCCGGAAACCGCAGGTAGGGGGCGATCCGTTCGACCGTGACCGGGCCGATACCCGGGACACGCTCCAGGTCCTCGGGGCGGCGAAAAACGGGGGCGTCAGCGGCCGACTCGTCTGCCCGGTCGCGGTGAGCCTCGCGATACTCGACTATGCGTTTGGCGGTGACTTCGCCGATTCGCGGAAGACGGGTCAGTTCCGCCCAGGAGGCGGTGTTCGGGTCGATCCGCTGTTCGATCGGCCCGGCTTCAGCCGATGGGGCAAGCCCCTCGTCGGCCGGGTGCGAACCAGCTGCGCCGATGCCCTCTTCGAGGACCAGAGGACGCAGGTAGTGCTGAAGCAGTGTCCACGCCAGCAGTCCCCCGAGCAGGACGTAACAGGCCACGTGCAGGTGCCAGGGTGTTCGCGGTCTGTCGATTCCGGGTGGGAGGTTTCCGGGTGGCTCGTGGTGGTGCATGAGATCAAGTATCCGCGTCGGCGGCCTTGGCGGCGGCCGGCGGCTTTCGGATGGCCTTGCGGATCTCGGCTCGTAGATCCTTCAGGATCTTGAAAGCGGGTTTAGGGATCATGTCCGCGTGGAGCAGCCCGCCGGCGGCCAGCCCGGCGGCGTTGCCCGGACGGTCGACCAGGTCCACCCAGCTTACCGTCTCCACGAAGGGTTTGCTGAGTGCGATGGTGTAGAACTCCTTGACCCAGGCGGCCTGAACGGCCTTGTCCCAGGGCTTGCGCCAACACCCGCCGCCGGTGGAACCGGCGGCCGGCGGCTCCGACGGCACCTGAACGGCGGTGACGTGGAGGGTTTTGCCCAGGCTCCCCAGGCGATCCAGCTTGTCGGAGATCTGGAACATATCCCGGATGTACATCCCGTCGGCTGCCTGACCGAAAAGGAACTGCACGCCCAGCCCGTCGAACCCGACGCCGCTCTGCACGATCATGTCCGCGTACAGCATCGGCGGAATGGTCCGCTGATTGCGGGCGTAGTACTCGCCCCAGGGGGCGATGACGTCCACCAGCGTCTGGGCCTTGGGAGCCAGCTGCTTGACCAGGGCCACGGACACGCGGGTGATCTCCATCAACTGCTCGAAGTTGAAGTCGAAGGTGTTCTCGGCGTGGATCCCGCTGACCACGTCCCACTGGAATACGTAATTACCGTAGCGATCGACCATCCGGCGGATGTGTTCGAAGCAGAGATTCCGGACCGCCTCGTAGGCGGTCTCCCCGATGAGCCAGACCGGCAGGTGACTTTGGCTGAAGCTGACCAGGGGGCCCAAGCGCATCGGGATACGGCTCTTGGCCAGCCACTCCACCCAGGAGTCGAAAGGTCGCCAGTTGACCTCGCCCCGTTTCGGTTCCAGCAGCCGCCAGGGGACCGGAAGATACACCAGGTCGGCACTCTCTTTGATGGCCTGCCGGTAGGCGTCCGAGCCATTGGCGATGTCGACCCAGCACCCAAGCGTCCGCCGGGTGAAAGCGTGGATCTGTTTACGCCGGGCGAGGAACAGATCGGCATGAAACTTGGAGAGCTTCTCGCCGGTCATGACGGCCATCTGCAGGGCCTTGTCGCCAAGCTGGGATTGCTCGGCGACGTTGTCCGCCTTGAGGGCCTCGACGAGCAGGTCCCGCCCCTGTTCGTACTCGTTGTTCAGTGGTTCGACGCCCTCGAAGTCGAAGAGGCCCCAGTCCTCGCGCTTGAGGCTGATCCTCATGAGTCGCCCGCGGGCCAGTTCGAGTGGCAGGTTGTAGGGGTGTTCGCGGTCGGTCAGGCGGCTGGTTTCCAGCAGCATGGCCCCGCAGCCGGGGATCGGCCACAGCAAGGCCAGTGCAGCCGGGCCGTCGGCCCGCTTGGCGCAGCAGATTTCAGACTCGCGGAATTCCAGTTCCGCGCGCAGGGGCACCCCATCGCTTCCCACGACGTAGGCGCCGGCCAAATCCATGTCGCGAACGGCGTTTGCATCCCGGTTGACAACAAAACGGAGCATGAGCAGTCCCGGATCAAAAGGAATAACTAATATAACGCGTATGAGTCCGGTGGACTTTCGTCCTATATCTGGACAGCGGTGATCGGCCGCCGAGCGGGAACTGCCCCTTGCCGCCCTCCTTGCCACTTGGGCATCACGCCAGCCGATCGCAGGGCTGACGTATCCCCGCCACCTGCCGGCAGCTATCTTTGCGCGGGTCAGTTTACGATATTGTTTACCAACCCACAAGTCGCGTCCAGACTCTGGAAACGCGGCGGACGACGCATCGAAGGCTCCAAGGCGCCCGGTCCGTCGGACCCGATATGTCACAAACCCTGCAAGCTGATCGGCAAATTCACCCTCTTAAGAATAGGGCCGAACATTTGGATCGGCCCTTCCGGCTACTGCCCTTTATTACCCCATTCCCCGTTCCCGGTGGCGGTCCACATGTATGAACGACGCCCGGCAAAGCGGTTTTATTGCAGTTTCAGCCTGGGACCCGGCTACCGGCGCTGGTCATAGTGGCCCGACGCGACGCCAGGCCGTCCCGGGAATATCATGTGGGGCGGTGCACCACCGGGTGCTGGCGGAGTATCAGATGGTTCCAGGCGCTGCACAGGATCCAATCACCCGGGTGTTTCGGCGCTCGGACGCAACGGTTATCCGCCGCCGGCTCCTGGCGTGGTACGACCGCTGCAAGCGGGATTTGCCTTGGCGACGCAGGACCGGCGATTCCTACGCCCAGTTGGTGGCCGAGGTCATGCTCCAGCAGACCCAGGCTGCCACGGTGATCACGTATTACGAACGGTTCCTGAAACGATTCCCCACGGTTCGAGCGCTGGCCGAGGCCCCGGTCGACGACGTACTGACCCTGTGGGCGGGGCTGGGCTACTATGCCCGTGGGCGGAATCTCCATGAAGCCGCCCGGTGGATCGTGGCTTCGTTCGGTGCGACCGTTCCCCGCACCGTCGAGGAACTCATGACCCTGCCCGGAATCGGGCGGTATACAGCCGGGGCCATCGCATCGGTCGCCTACGATGTTCGGGCACCCATTCTGGACGGCAATGTGGCCCGGGTGCTGGCCAGACTCTTGGCGGAGATCGGCGACCTGAAGGCGTCCGTTGTCCGCGACCGCCTCTGGACGGCGGCCGAGGAAATCCTGCCCCGCAAGCGATGCGGCGACTTCAACCAGGCGCTGATGGAACTCGGAGCCACGGTTTGCGTGCCCCGATTGCCGAATTGCCTGAGCTGCCCCATCCGTACCGTGTGCAAGGCGTATCGCGGCGGTCAGACGGATCGCGTTCCGCAAACCGGGCGTCGAACCCGTGTCCTGTCGGTCCGGCTGGCCGTGGCGGCTGTGCGACGCGCCGACGGCAGGATGCTTTTCATTCAACGGCCCGACCGCGGCTTGTGGGGCGGCTTGTGGGAATTGCCCTCTGAGCCCCTTCAGAACGACGAGTCCGTGGAGCAGGCTCGCGACAGGCTGGCCCGGCGGTTGGGGACACGATGTTGCCTGGGTCGGGAGTCGACCGGAGAGGTGAACCGCCAGTTGACCCATCGCCGGGTGAACTTCCACCTGTTCCAGGGGCGATGGAACGGCAACGGTTGTTGCAGGCGCCTGGGGACTCAGCCGGCCCGGTGGGTTCGTTTGGCCGACACAGGCTCCATCGGTATTAGCCGGGCCTGCCAGGCGGTATTGGCGATCGTCGGCCGGTGAGCTTGCTGCCGCCCAGCGTTGAGTTTTGGCCCGATTGGGGTATTCTGGACCATCACGGGAGTCGTCAGTGAATCATCAAGGAGGCCCCATGGCTCGACCGCTGAGTAAGATCGCCCCAGACTGGTGGGATTACACCACCCTGGATCCCGAGCTGATGAAGGAAGTCGCCCGGCTGAAGGTGACGGACTTCCCGAAGCTTGCCCGCGACGGGTTCCGCGTGGTCATGTATGACGACATCCGCGAGTTCTTCCTGGCCGAGGCCCTGGAATATGTAAACGCATGGCGGCAGGCAACGCCGGACAACCCGGCGGGCATTTGTGGCCCGATCGGCCCGACCGAGCAGTTGCCGCTGGTGGCACAGATCGTTAACGCCCTGGACCTCAACCTGAAGGACGCGCACTTCTGGGGCATGGACGAGTGGTATGAGAACGGAAAAGAGGTAGGCGAGGATCACCCGCTGTCGTTTGCACGGGCGGATAAGGAACTGTGCTTCAACCGGATCAAGCCCGGCCTGAGGATGGACGAGAAGAACCTGCACTTCCCGAAGGCCGACCCGAAGGAGTACATCAAGAGCTGGGAGGGCGTGCGCTGCGTGGTCATGCAGGGCGGGCAGGGCGAGATCAAGCACTGGGCGTTCAACGATCCGCCCCAGCGCGAGGGCAAGTACAAGGATGCGCCGCCCACCTCGGCCGAGTACCGCAAGCTGACCACCCGGGTGGTGGACCTGCACCCGCTGACCCTGGTGCAGAACGCCCGCACGTCCGGCGGCGGGTACATCCCCGGCGTACCAAGCAAGGCAATCTCCGTCGGGCCGGTCGAAACCTGGAAGGCCGGGAAGGTCTCCATCTGGCACCCGGGCTGGCACGACAATGCGTTCGGTGTGCGGCTGACGACGTACATGATCTCCAAGGGAATCGCCGACCCGTGTGTGCCGATGTCCCTGCTGGCCGAGCACCCGAACGTGCAGTTTAATTACTTCGCGCCGGGCATCCCCTCGTGTGACGCGGAGATGCACTGAAGCGGGCGGAGTTGTCGAGAATCGTGGTAGGG
>DATIKE010000152.1:0-3955 GCA_035477895.1 Phycisphaerae bacterium | reverse complement strand
CGATGTATCCCAGGGCCCTGCCGTTGGCGAACTCGAGGAGCAGCACGGCGCTGTCGTCCACCCGGATGTCCTTGCGCAACGTCGTGGCGACCGCCCGTACGCGCCCGACCGGCCCGATCTGCCACAACGCCTGGTCGATCGCGTGGATGCCCATGTCCAGCAAGGCCCCGCCGCCGGCCCGTTTGGGGTCGTAGAACCAGTCGCTCTTGGCCCAACCGGCGTACGGTCCGCTGTGCGCGAACCGCACCCGTATCATGAGCGGTTCGCCGATCGCGCCGTCGGCCAGCATCTTGCGGATCTTGCGGTTGCCGCGCATGAACCGGTGCGAGAATCCGACGATCACCTGCCGCTTGCTCTTTTTCGCCGCCGAACGAACTTGGGCGATCTCCTTCATGCTCAGCACAGGGGGCTTCTCCAGCAGGACGTGCGCGCCGTGCCTGAGTGAGGCTTCCGCGTGCTCGGCGTGGAAGCTGTTCGGCGACACGACCGAAACCACGTCGAGCCGCTCGGCTTCCAGCATCTCGCGATAATCCCGGTAGACCGTGAGCCCCGAATAGATGCGTCTGGCCTCGGTCAGCCGGCGGGGATCGGGATCACACGCCGCCGCCAACTCCACGCCCGGGCACTTCAGGTACCCGGTCAGGTGCGCCACCTGGGCCATCTTGCCGCAACCAATCACGCCCGCCCGCCACGTCTTCGCCACGCGAATAACCCTCAACTACAGACCACTGAACTTTACCCCCGTCCGGCCTATTCATATGCCGGACCGGGGATCAGGATAGCCCGGTCAACGAGGTTCGTCACGCGGCGCAACGCTCCCCTTCTCGCGACACTCAGGCCCCAGGAAAAGTTTCTTCCCACCACGGCGGGACTAGGTACAATGATCGATGTCACGTTCATGACCCTACAGAGTCATCCACCGATCTTCCGATAAGGGGCGCGGCATGGCGATCTCCGTCACCACACCAATTGAGTTGGCCACCGATCGGACAAAACGCATCCTGTTCAAGCCTTTCCAGGCGGGCAAATGGTTCAAGATGGGATTCTGCGCCTTCCTGGCAGGCCTCGGCGGCTTCGGTGGTGGTGGTGGCGGCGGCGGCGGCGGCTCCGGCCCCGGCGGTGGTTGGACGTCCGCGGAGGACTGGTGGACCACAAACTGGTACTGGTTAATGCCTCTCGTTACCGTCGTCGCGTTGGTCGTGGTCGGCCTCGCCATCCTGCTCACCTGGCTGCGCAGTCGCGGACGTTTCATGTTCCTCGACGGGGTGGTTCGCAACCGTGGAGCCGTCGTCGAGCCCTGGAAGACTTTCCGCACCCTCGGCAACAGCCTGTTCGCGTTCAACCTGCTGTTCAGCCTCGCCGTGATCGCCGCATTCGCGCTGATCGGTGGTGTCGCCGTGGCCATCGCCTGGCCCGACATTCAGACTTCGCAACTCGGCCCCGCCGGGATCGCCGCCATCATCATTGGCGCGCTGCCGGCCCTGCTCGTGCTCCTGGCGGCAGCGGTCACCTTCTTTCTTCTCGACAATTTTGTCGTGCCCGCCATGTATCTCCGCGGCGAGGGGGTGATGGCCGCCTGGGGCACGGTCCGCCGGGAGATCCTGCCGGGGAAAGCCGGAGCGATCGTTCTCTTCCTGCTTATGCGAATCGTTCTGGGAATCGCGATCGGCGTGATGTGCCTGTTGGTGACTTGCCTGACGTGTTGCATTGCCGGGCTGCCTTACATCTCAGCGGTGGTCTTTCTCCCGTTCACGGTTTTCATGCAGGCTTACACGCTGCATTTTCTTCAACAGCTCGGCCCGCAGTGGCGGTTCTTTGTTGACGATGACGGCCCGCACTGCGCCTATTGCGGGTACAACCTCACAGGCAACGCCTCCGGCATCTGCCCGGAATGCGGCCAGCCGGCAACGCATGGCGCCTTGCCCGGTCCGGCAGGCCGATAGATTCACGTGCCAAGTACTACGACCACAACATCAGGCGAGAAAAAAGGGGGGGGCGGCTCTTTTGCCGGAACGGCCCGAAAGCCTGTCTGCGCAGGCAGTCGAAAGGGACCCTTTTAACGCAACTTCCCCCGCCTCAAAAACGGTAAGATATGATGTCCAGCCCGCTGTGGTCCCGGCGGGAACGATTCGGCGAACTCGACAAGCTTCTTCGCACCCTGCAAAACCGCCAAGTGGTTGTCATGGGCGACTTCAACACGCCGCCCGACTCGACTCTCTTCAACCCGATGCGAGGCCGGTTCGACAACGCCTTCGAGGCCGCCGACCGGGGATTGCATGTCACCTGGCCGGTGCCGTTGCCGGTTCTGGCGATCGACCAAATCTGGATCAGCAGGCCGGCACCGCTCGCGGACTGCCACCTCGGCTGGTCCGCCCGCTCCGACCATCGGCCGGTCATCGTGGATCTCTCCCCGGGTTGCACTGATCCAAGCCCTTCGCGGAACTGACCATCCCCCTGCGCCATTCTGCAAATCGGTTTGACCGGTTTCGTCCCCATCGCCTGGAATTCCGCTTGACTCCCCCGGATGTTTGGTTTATGTTAGGTATATCTGGGGCGGTTTTCCAGCAGGGAAAGACCATGTCTCTCAAGGTTCTGTTCCTGGATATGAACGCCTTCTTCGCCTCGGTCGAGCAGCAATACCGCCCGGAACTGCGGGGCCGGCCGGTGGGCGTGGTGCCGGTGGAGACGGACACAACTTGTTGTATTGCAGTAAGTTACGAAGCAAAGGCGTGCGGCGTCAAAACCGGCACTCTGGTCCGCCAGGCCCGGCAGCTCTGCCCGTGCCTGAAACTCGTTGTGGCCCGGCCGGCGATTTACGTCCGGTGCCACCATGCGATCGTGGCCGCCGTCGAGACCTGCCTGCCCGTGCACGCGGTCCACTCGATCGACGAGATGTCCTGCCGGCTGCTGGGCCGGGAACGGCAACCCGACGAGGCCGACCGGCTCGCCCGGCTCATCAAGCAGGCCATTCTCCGGGACGTGGGCGAGTGTCTGCGGTGTTCGATCGGCGTCGCCCCGAACCGACTGCTGGCCAAGTTGGCCTCGGACATGCAAAAGCCCGACGGGCTGGTGATCATCACCCGCCAGGAACTGCCGTCGCGGCTGTATGCCCTCCAATTGGATGACTTTCCGGGGATCGGCTCTCAAATGCTGAAACGGATGCATCGGCACGGAGTACGGACGGTCCGGCAGTTGTGCGCGCTGTCTGAAAAGCAGTTGAGGACCATCTTCAACAGCATCACAGGCGAACTCTGGTGGCGCTGGCTGCGCGGGGAGGACCCGCCGGAGGCGGCCACTCACCGTCGGACCGTCGGGCACTCACACGTCCTGCCGCCCGAACTGCGTCATGAGGCCGGCGCCCATGCCGTTCTGGTTCGCCTGATCCACAAGGCGGCCGCCCGCCTTCGCCGCCTCAATTACTGGGCCCGCCGGATCATGGTTCGCGTCGATCACGTCCGCCAGCCCCCCTGGAAGGAACAGGCCGAGCTGGGGCTGTGCCAGGACACCCTGACCATGCTGGAAGCCTTCAACCGGCTCTGGCCCCGGAGGCCCCCCCACCCACCGCTGAGGGTCGGGATCACCCTGGTCAACCTGTCAGCCGCCGGATCCGTCACGATACCTCTTTTTGAAGGTGAACAAAACCGCTTGCGCCTGGCTCAGGCCATGGACCGCGTCAATGCCAGGCACGGCCCCCACGCGGTCTATTTTGCCGGCATGCATCACGCCTTGGGCAGCGCGCCGATGCGTATCTCGTTCACATCCATTCCCGACCTGGACCTGCCGGCCTGAGCAGCGTGGATGAGATTCCCTGAGGTCAGCCCTGATGAATAGGGGATTCTTCGCACCTCGGGGGCTGGCTGAGGGGCTCGAAGGCCGATGAGGGAGAGGAGAATCAGGGGGAGAGAGCATCCCGACCGAAATTGAAAGTTTTTTTCTTCGCAGGCGGTTTTTTGTT
>DATIKE010000151.1:0-3271 GCA_035477895.1 Phycisphaerae bacterium | reverse complement strand
CTGACCCAGGTAAGCACGACAAGCTTCGTCCGTCCGGAAGCGGGCCTCAAACTCCGTCAGCGTGCGGGGATAGTCCTCCATGACGCCGCACACTACGGCTTGCGGCAGGTTGAGTCAAGGGGATACCCCATTCAGGGTTTTAGGATGCGCTCTCAGTCTGCTATCCGCTCGATGCCGGTTTGTGATGGTCCCCGGGATCACAACTCCCGGCACTTGCGACATTCGCGGCGGGGGTAGTCGTTGGCTTCTGGGTTGTTGGTGATCCTGAGGTTGGCGGTGTCCCACTCGATGCGGCCGCGGGTTCGCGGGGCCACGCAGCCCGACAGGATCATTTCAGTGAGTGGGCTGGCGACCCCTTTCCGAACCCGGCTCAGATGTCCGAGGTGAACAGGTCGTACATGGATTAGTCGTAGCCGTAGGGCGAGAAGTCCATGGGCTGAACGGTCGGCTCGTAGAAATCTCCGGCGGCCACGTAATCGTCGCAGCCGATCGCGCCGGTCATGCCCAGCAGCCCCGCCAGCATCAGGCCCACGGTCGCCATCTTCTTGATTGTGTTGCGTGTCATGGTTCGCCCCCTTTGATAAAGGTCCTCGCCTCGTGTCTGCCGCCCGCACATCGCGAGCGTTTCGTCAGGGCATATTGTCATTTACCGTGCCAGACCGCACGTGCTTTTTTCGGTTCCTGGGAAGGGGCGAGAAGGCGGGGGCGGGGATTATTGCCCGATGCGATTCCCCACCGGCCGGGGGTCAGGGTACTATCTACCCGGTCATAACGCGCCCGTCTCGCGGGGTCGGGGGTCGCGGGACTATACTGGCAGACCGCCGGGGAGTTGAAAGATATGTAAGTGCGATCGAACGGCCTGCCGGACGGCGGGGTGGGCGATTTTCGAGAGATCGGGTATGTGAGGGACCGGCGGCATGATCGAGATCGACAACCAGCTTAAGCCGGCGGATCTGGAGGCCGGGCTGAAACGGATGTGGGCGCTGTCGGCGGCGAATATCCGGCTGATCGAGGCGGAATACGACGCCGGGCAGGGCTCGCCGGTGTATACGGTGGCGGGTCGATACACCAGCCGCGGCTGGACGGAGTGGACGCAGGGGTTTCAATTCGGCTCTGCCATCCTCCAGTTCGACGCTACCGGCGAGCGGGAGATGCTCGAACTTGGCCGACAGCGGACGGTCGAGCGGATGGGGCCGCACATCACGCACGTCGGGGTCCACGACCACGGCTTCAACAACGTCAGTACGTACGGCAACCTGTGGCGGCTGATGCTCGAAGGGCGGATCGATCGGGACGAGTGGGAGCGGCGGTTCTATGAGCTGGCCCTGAAGTGCTCGGGGGCGGTGCAGGCCCGGCGGTGGACGCCGATTCGCGACGGCGGGTACATCCACTCGTTCAACGGGCCGCACTCGCTGTTCGCCGACACGATGCGGTCGCTGCGGTCGCTGGCGGTGGCGCATCGGCTCGGGCATGCGTTGATGGAGGAGGCTGAGCAACGAGTGTCGCTGCTGGAGCGTCTGATCGAGCACGCCCGTGCGACGGCCCGGTACGCGGTGTATTACGGCGAAGGTCGGGACGCGTACGATGTTCGCGGCCGGGTCGCCCACGAGTCGGTTTTCAACGTGGTGAGCGGTCAGTACCGGTGCCCGAACACGCAGCAGGGGTATTCGTCGTTCTCGACATGGACGCGCGGGCTGGCCTGGGTGATGTGCGGGTATGCCGAGCAAATCGAGTTCCTGCGGACGGTGTCGGAGGAGGACCTGGAGCCTTTCGGCGGTCGGGCGGCGGTCGAGGCGATGATGCTGAAGGCCGCCCGGGCCACCTGCGACTTCTACATCGATCAGACGCCGGCCGACGGCGTGCCTTACTGGGACACGGGGGCGCCGGGGCTGGCGGCGATGGGGGACTACCTGAATCGGCCGGCCGATCCGTTCAACGACCACGAGCCGGTGGACAGCTCGGCGGCGGCGATCGCGGCCCAGGGGCTGCTGCGGCTGGGGCGGTACCTGACAATTCAGGGTAACGAGGCCGGAGGCCGCCGATACCGGCAGGCGGGGCTGACCGTGCTGCGCACGCTGCTGACGGACGTGTACCTGAGCCACGAGCCGAAGCACCAGGGGCTGCTGTTGCACTCGGTGTATCATCGGCCGAACGGGTGGGACCACGTTCCGGCGGGGCGGAAGGTGCCCTGCGGGGAATCCAGCATGTGGGGTGATTACCACCTGAGAGAAGTCGGGTTGTACGTGCAGCGGGCGGCCCGGGGAGAGCCGTACCCGGTGTTCTGGGGTGTCGAGTCGAGGAAGGAGAAGTGAGATGGTGATCGCGGACCTCGCTCAGATCGCGGGGCGGACGTATCCGGCCCGCAGGCGGACGCAGAACCTGGTCGGCGGAGCGTCGCCGATCCAATGCCGGAACTTCTGCGTGGGGTTTGTGACCCTGGAGCCGGGCGGCGGGCAGGTGCCGTGGCACAACCAGGAGCAGGAAGAGGTCTACTTCGTCGTCGAGGGCACCGGCGAGATGTGCCTAGGGTCGGAACGGCAGGTGGTGAAGAGCGGGCAGGCGGCGTTCATCCCGCCGGGGGTGTTTCACCAGCTCACGAACGTCGGCGATACGCCGTTGAAGATGATGTACATCTACGGGCCGGCCGGCGATGTCGCACACTGGAAGCAGGAACTCGAAGGGACGCTGCCTCGGGCGGCTGAGGAGGCGCCTCCGCTGCCGGAGGGGGCCTGGCCGCAGTGCACGAAGAAGCCGGGGGAACAGGCGGGGAGAGATTGAGGAGCATGGAGCCGCCAAGGCACCAAGGGAGAGGCTTGAAGAGTAGAATGGAGAGTTGGGCGGGGAGAATTGAGAAGGTGGAAGAGAACATGTCGGACGTGAAAGTGCATACCGTCGGGATCGTCATGAACGGTGTCACCGGCCGCATGGGGACGAACCAGCACCTGATGCGGTCGCTCGTGGCGATCAGGAAGCAGGGCGGCGTGAAGCTGGGCGACGGCGAGACGATCTTGCCGGAGCCGGTGCTGGTCGGGCGGAACCCGGCCAAGCTTGCCCGGCTGGCGGAGATGTCCGGGGTCGCCAGGTGGACGACGAACGTCGACGAGGCGCTGGCGGACGCGCGGAACACGATCTACTTCGACGCCCAGACGACGGATCGGCGGGTCGCGGCGGTGAAGAGGGCGATAGAGGCCGGCAAGCACGTCTACTGCGAGAAGCCGGTCGCGATGTCGACGGCCGACGCGCTGGAGCTGTATCGGCTGGCGGAGAAGGC
>DATIKE010000150.1:0-2573 GCA_035477895.1 Phycisphaerae bacterium | reverse complement strand
TACACCGGCACCCAGCCGTTGCTCAGCCACAGCGACAACGCCTTTGTCTCCACCAACACGGCCATCACCAACGCGTTGCTCAACGTGGCCGACGACCCGGCGCGGTTAAGCCTGATCGATTCGGTGCGCACGGGCGGCTTCGGGGACATCATTCACTCGGAGCCTGCGGTGGTGGTGTACAATACCAAAACGATCATTTACGTGGGCGCCAACGACGGGCTGTTGCACGCGATCGACGACGACACCGGCCAGGAGCTCTGGAGCTTCATTCCGCCGGACCAGCTCGGCCGCCTGTGGCGCCTGAACGACGCCGACCACGACTATTTCGTCGACGGTTCGCCGACCGTCTACTACGGGGCGAGCCAGAAGATCCTCGTCGTCGGGTCGCGCCGGGGAGGGCACTCCTACACGGCGCTCGACATCACCGACTACAGCGCCCCGCGGTACCTCTATTCGATCGGGCCCACGGCGCTCGGGCCGACCCCGACGAACTTCGAACAACTGGGGCAGTCCTGGGCCCGGCCGGACAAGATCACGGTGGCGACCGGATCGACGGTCACGACCACGGCCGGCTGCGGCCTCAACGTCGCGGTCAGCACGGCCGACGTGTTCCTCTTCGGCGGCGGGTACGACATCAACCAGGACCTGCCGACGCCGCTGGCAAACGACACCGAAGGCCGCGGCGTGTTCGCCGTCAACATGGCGAACGGCTCGGTCCTGAGCGGGCTCAAGTTCACGCCCGCGACACATGCGAGCCTCGGGTTGACCCACTCGGTCGTCGACGTCTCGGGCTTCGACCACGACGGGGACGGAATCGCCAGCCGCATCTACTTCGGGAACCTGGCCGGCGGCGTGTTCGCGATGCGCGACGACCAGCCCCAGACCTTCAATGTCTGCGGGCAGAACGTCACCCGCAGCATCGTGGACGGCACGTGGACGGGGATGAAGCTCTTCCAGGCCCCCGACTCCAACGGCCGCAAGCTCAAGGTCCTCTACTCGCCCGATGCGGTCGCCGAGCTCTACCCGCCCGGCGCGGGTGAGTACATCTACTTCGGGACAGGCGACCGCGAAAACCCGGACGACACTGTGGTGGTCAACCGCTTCTACGCCGTCAAGAACGACTGGACCGCGTCCAGCCCGCTGACCGAGACGGACCTCGTGGATGTCACGGACAATATGATCCAGCTGGGCACCGCCAGTCAGAAGCAGGCGGCCAAGGCGAGTCTCGACGCCGGCAAAGGCTGGTACATCCGGCTCGAAAACGCCGGCGAGAAAGTCGTGTCCTCGCCGCGCGTCTACGGCGGAGTGGTCTACTTCACCACCTACACGCCGACCGGGACCTCCGGGATCGACCCGAACGACCCCTGCGCGGCCTCCACGGTGCGCGGAGTGGGCCGGCTCTATGCGCTGAACTACAAGACCGGGGCGGCCGTGCACGATTTCAACAGCACGACGGAACAGGACGGCGACAACAACGCGGTGACCCTCGGCAAGCAGGACCGCTCCCTGTCCGTCGGCACCGCCATCCCGTCCGCACCGGTGATCGCGATCCTCGGCGGCGGCGCGCGTTTGTTCATCGGCGTCGAGGGCGGGATCGTCAGCCTGCCCACGACGGCGACGCAGGAGATGTACCGCTACTACTGGAACCAGATCTTCTGACGCAAAGGAATCCGGCGATGATCAGCCCCTTGAAATCATGGATACGAGCCGCGCTCGCGGGCGCAGTCCTTGTGGCCGCGCCGGCGGAGCCGGCGTGGTCGGCAGCCCCCTTGGCCAAAGAAGTCCCCGCGCGGGTGACACAGATCGGGTTCGAGGACTGCGAGCCCTTCCAGGTGCGTGCGAAGGTCATGGAGGTCCGACCCGAGAGGGGGACTTTTGTGGTCGCCGAGCGCGAGATCTGCGAGATGGACGTCTTCACCGGCAACGGGCGACTGCAGACGGTCTACCACGACCTGGCCGGCCAACCGGATTCAAAGCGGCAGTACCGGGTGGGGCAGTACCTTTTCGTGAAAGGATACCTCCTGCCGGCCGGCAACGTGGCTGCGATCGAGGTCCGGGAGATCGAAAAGCCGAAGGAAGCCCGCGTTCGGTACAAGCCGATCGCGAACCAGGCCAAAGCCTCCCGCCGAAGCGCCGGAGCGGGCGGCGGCCAGCAGCCCTGACGCGCTCTATTAAGGCCCTTAATACTGCATCCATATTTTTTGATAGCATAACGGCGGAGCGCCCCCTGCTGGGGGGGCGCTCCGCCGTTTACTTTGGCGCGGATGGAACAATAAACAATTGAATTAATAAGGTAAATTTACATCTATCGCGATTCCCCGGTCGTCTTTAGCCCGCGCGACGGGGCATCCGGTTGAGTGGCATGCTACTTGCTGAATTCATTCGCCAAGAGCGTCAACATCGCAAACAGGTGCCAACATGCTGTCAAACAAGCGCGGATTCAGCCTGCCGGAGTTGATGATCATCATCGGGATCATCGCCATCGTCGGCGCCATCGCAATTCCCATGAGCATCAGCACGATATCGGCACGACGTCTCAGCACCTCGTCCCTGGAAGTCCTGGCGCTGCTCGA
>DATIKE010000149.1:0-1640 GCA_035477895.1 Phycisphaerae bacterium | reverse complement strand
CCGACGTCCGGCGGGTCATGATGCGCGGGACCCACTGCTCCTCTTTGCTGTCGTACAGGCCCGCGACGACCCACGCCTCAGCCACGCCGGCCTGCGCGTCTGCCGTAAGGTCCGTGTGGCGCAAATGGATGTCCGCAGGCTTCGAGAGGTATTTGTGCAAATCCTCGACCTTGAAATCCACACTCCAGCCGGGGTCGGCCTTTGCATCGATCCGCATGTTCCGCAGTTGCGAGCCGTGGCCGTACTCCGCGCCCGGTTGCAGGTCGAGTCCCTGGGTTGTGATCGTGCTGAAGTGGCTGCCCAAGAACTTCGCGTGGTCCTTCCCGCCGCGCACACGAAACACGTCGACGGCGTAAAAGTCTCGATCCGGAATATCGATGCTCGCCACCGTCCGCTCGTATACCGGGATCTTGTACGCCCCCGGTTCGGCGGCCTTGATCGCCCGGAATGTCTGCCCGTCGCCCCAGAGGATCGTCCGGCCGTTGTCGACGAGCTGGTTCTTGCCGTCCACGACGACCGTGTTATGGGCCGCCGTGCTCGTGTACCAGACGGCTCGCGGCGAGCCCCAGCCCCCGAACTGTACCGGCGGGTATCCGAAATCGGGCATCAGGTCGAGCCCGTAGGCGTACAAGCCGAGGTTCAGCCCATCCTGGTGCCGATGACCGCCGGACGAGTCGTAGTCCAGCCACACCGCCCGCGCGTGGTCCCCCCGGCCCGATCGCAGAATCGCCAGGTGCCACTCCTGCTTGTTGACGCTGCCGAGCTTCGGCGTCGCGCCCTCACGCTCGACGACGGCCGCGATTTCCTTCTGGATCGACTCGGGCTCTTTGACGAACAGATCGTGCGGCAACCCTTCGACGCTGCGCCCGTTGGCCAGGTACACGATCTGAGCAAAGGCCGGGTCGCCGGTCAGCTTGTGCATCCGATACATGAAGGTGTACATCGACGGCGCCAAAGGACCGCCCGCGAAAATGGTCGGCAGCCGGTCCTCCAGCCGCAGGAACGTTACGCCTGCGTAGTTGTCGACGCGTGACCCGAAAGATCCCGCGTCGCCGCACGTCGGGTAATAGTGATTCAGGCACCACGTGTCCACGTGGAACCGGTAACATTCGTGCAGCCGCGGGTGTTTCCTGAGTACCGTCTCCATCCATCTCGGGTCGATGATGTCGAATTGGGCGAGCAGATTCGCGATACTCGTCGGCCCGATCGTTCCGTAGCCCGAAAGCCCTTTCTCACCGGTCACGCCGTCGACGGCCGTGCCTTTTTCGATGAGATCATCGATGATCTTGTCGGCGGCGGCGCGGTGCCCGGGCGTCCCGAGGACCATGTGGATGATCGCGTTGGCGATCTCCGTCCGCGGGTAGTTCGAGCGGATTTTGGCATAGTTGCTCAGCGTATCCTGGAGGATTCGCTGTTCGATGTTCCGCTGGATGTCCGCCCACGATGTTTTCGGGTTGTCGAGCTTGTACTGTTTCGCCTTGCCGCCCAGGAACATGACCAGCTCGCGGTCGTTCTTCAGGCCGGCGAACACCTGGTCGTAGGCCAACGTCAGCTCGCGCACCTCCTCGCACGCGTCGTGCCAAGTCGACACGTACCCGGCCACGCCCGGCCCTTCGTAGAGGATCGCCTGGGGCTTGAAG
>DATIKE010000148.1:0-3527 GCA_035477895.1 Phycisphaerae bacterium | reverse complement strand
ACTGACCCAGACGATGTACGAGTTGACGTTCTATCTGCCCAACGACCCCGAATCCCGCCGGACACTGCTCCAGATGGACGACGACCAGCAGCGGCTCTACGACCTTTTTATCTGACTGGGTGTCCCAATGTTGAAGTCAGGTCCGTTGGACGAAGCCTTGACTGCGATCCGCAAATAAACAAGCGCCCCGCAGCCTTCCAGGCTGCGGGGCGCTGTTATCAGCCAAATGAGCCGACCAGTCGGCTCAGTGTTATCACGAGCCCGTGTTGATCGACGCGCCGACCGAGAGGTACGCGAGGTCCAGGCCCGGCACCTCGAAGATGTTCATGCCCATCGTCGAGACCGAGCCCTTCTGCACCAGGTAGATCTCGACGCGGCGGTTCTTGGCCTTGCCTTCCCTGGAGGTGTTGTCGGCGATCGGGCGGTACTCGCCGTAGCCCATGATGCCCATGCGGGTCATGGCCACGCCGTCGCTGCCCAGCAACTCCATGATCCGGATCGACCGCCCGGCGGACAAGTGCCAGTTCGTCGGGAACTTGGCCTTGGTCTCCGGTTTGACGATCGGCGTCGTGCAGGTGTGGCCGACGACGATCACGTCGAAACCGGCGGCCGCCGAAGAGTTCACGATGTCCGCGAACTTCTTCATTGCCGCCATGATCTTCGGATCGCTGGTGGCCAGCTCGTCGCTGCCCAGCGGGAAGAGGAGGTCGGCCTTCCAGCGGACCGCGCCCTTGGCCGCGTCATACTCGAGGAGGTCCGGGTTCTCTTCCGCCAGTTTCTGAAGCGCGTCGTGCAGGGGTTTGGGCAGGGCCTGGGTGATGATCGTCGTTTCACGGAGCCCCTTGTCCGCCATCTTCTTGAGGGTTTCCTCGGCGGCGGCCAGGCTCCTGCGCAGGCCCTCGTTCTCGGCGGTCAGCAACGCGACCGTCTGGTCCTTGCTGGCGAGTTGCTTGTTGAGAGAGTCGATGGTCGTGTCCTTCTCCCTGTTGAGCAGTTCGCAGTCGGCCAGGTCCTGCTGGAGCCGCCCCTTCTCCTCTTGCAGTATGCGGTTGCTGCGCTCCGCGTTCTGCCATTGGTCGTAGTAACAACCGGTGCTGCTGAGTGACAGCAATGCCAATACACCCCAGGCCCAAAGCCCTCTCATGGCGGTCCTCCTTTACCGTTATGGTTGTCTCACTCGTGTTTCTTTTCGCTAGAGCAAATGACTGCCCGAGACGGGCCACGCCATTCCCGTCTGGCGATACAGTATCCGTCAGAATGCGGCCGTTGGCAAGTGGGCAGGCAAAAGGGTCGGGAGTTTTCCGGCGATTCCCTGCCCCCGCGTATCCGCCTTGGTGAATGGGGCGGGTTCGCGGGATAAGCCCGCAGGACTTCCGACCCTCTCTGTCGATCAGGCCAACGGTTCGACGTCGTCCAACTCGGGGGTCGTCTCAAGGGCGGCCGGCTCCCCCTTGCCCTTGCCCTTCTTGCCCTTCTTATCCTGCTTGGGTTTGGGCGGTGACGGCGGCCGGCCGACCAGGTACCCGACCCCGGCCCCCAGGCCGCCCACCAGGAGCGTCCCGGCCAGGAGGAACCAGAACTGCTCGGCCAGGGCGACCAGGTAGGCCGGCCAGGCCTGCATGGTGGTTGCGATGGCCGCGGCGGTCAGGAGGGCCATGGAAACGAGGGAGGCGATGAGCAGGCCCGCGAAGGCCGGCGAGGCGGCAGGCACGGATGCGACCATGAAGGCCGCGGGGGCCACGGCCACCCCCATATCCTCGACCAGGCCATCTTCCTCGCCCGCCGCCCCGGCGGCGCTGCCCTGATCCGAAACCGTCTTCATGACGGTTTCGGCCGTGTCGCCCATGTCGATGCCTTCCAGAAGTTCCGCGCCTAGCGAGGTGTCGTCGCTTTCGCGGGTCAGGTCGAGCAGGCCCGAGCCGGCCGAGCTGCCGTCCAGCCCGATGCCATCGTCCGACCCGCTCATAACCGTCTTGGCCATGGGGTCGGCCGCGATTTCCAGGTCGTCGTCGTCGAAGACGCTGATCCCGATGTTGGTGATGACGGTATCGTCCTTCTTCATCCCGTCGACGACGTTCTTGTCCACTTCGTCGAGGGTGATCACGTCGGCGCCGCCGTCGCGGGGTTTTCCGGTCTGGGCGGGCTGGCTGCCCGAGTCCTCGAGCTGCAATTCACCGCTGCTGCCTTCGAGGCTCAGCTTTCCGCCGCCGGAGCCGTCCAGGTCGATCGGCGCGTCCGAGCCTTCCAGGGCCAGCCCGATCCCGCTCAGTTGCGCGGTGGTGTCGCTCTTGGCCGCGGTCGCCCCGCTGCCCGAGCCGCTCTTGCCGGTGTCCGAGTCTTCGTCGGCCAGCGATAGTTCACCGCTGCTGTCCTCGAGTGACAGCTCGCCGCTGCCTTCCAGCTTAATGTTGTCGCCGGCGCTGGTGGCCAGCTTGTCCACGTCGTCGACCCGATAGTTGACCTTGCCCGCATCCCGGAACTCGCGGAGCTGGCCGCTGCGCACCAGGCCGCGAATCTGATCCTCGGTGCAGCCGAGCTTGGCGATCGCTTCTTCAAGCGTGTAGTACATTTTGGCCATCGTTGTCCTCCTGCTCCGGGAACGCTTGCCGGGCCCCAGGCATTATTGCGTGCCGGCCGGGTCAACCCCTCGTGTCAAGCGGCCCTTCATCGTCCCCTCACGGTGTCGGCAGAGTGATCCCGCCGGCCGCCGGCCCGGTTGCCGGAGCCGGGGTGGGCGCCCCGCCGGGCTGCGTTGCTCCTGCCTGACGGGCCAGACGCTGCTGCTCGACCAGTTGCCGCACTTCCGTCGGCGTGGGCGGGGCGGTGTTGAACTCCTCCAGGTATCGGTCGTAGAGCCAACTCCGTGCCGCCACCAGCCGCATGTAGATCGGGTCGCTCGAACGGTTCCGCACCATTTCGTAACACCAGACCGTGCCGCTGTCCACGTCCAGCATGAACAGGCCGAAAGCCCGGCTGTCCAGTTGCCCGGTGAAGGCGTAGATCCCGCGTGCACCGGCGCCCGGGCCGGCCCCGGTGTTCATCGTTTGCGCCCAGGCCGATCGTGTCAGGGTCGTCTCATCCCAGCGCAGCAGCAAGACGGTCGCAATCACGGCCAGAAGAACAGCGATCAGCCACAAGGCCGTCTGACGGCCGCCCGCGGAAACCACAATCACGTGGGGTGAATCCGGCGGCGCGCCGTCGGAAACAGGAGACGGGCGCTCTGGAGCGTGGCTGCTCATGGTCGATGTCCTGATGACCAACGGGTGCGATTCGCGATCGCCCGGTGGGCGGCCATGTCATAGGCCTTTACCAGGGAAGGAGTTAGCACCTCACCCGGGGTGTATTATATTCCGATTTCGCGCCGATGCAAGGTCGCTGCGCGCGAATCAGCGGCGAAGAATAGTCTTCGGGGCAGTATTTCTGCGGGGCGGAGTGAACGGGAAGGGGTCTGACGCAGGCATAGGATGGGCATCCCGTCCGGAGAGATAGGACGGTTTCCGTGGCCAGCGTTTGGTGTTGTACCCGGA
>DATIKE010000147.1:0-8373 GCA_035477895.1 Phycisphaerae bacterium | reverse complement strand
AACACCGGCCAGCTTGGCCACATGCGAGCCGTAACTGCGGTCGGTCCCGCCGCGGACGATCCGGTGCAGAAAGACGATCTGGTCCTCCCACTCGCGGACGGCGACGTTGTAGTTGGCGGCCCTGTCGAGATTGTCCTCGAGTTGTGTGAGTTCGTGGTAGTGCGTGGCGAATAGCGTCAGGCAGCCGATCTTGGTGACCAGCATTTCGGCGATCGCCCAGGCAAGCGACAGGCCGTCGAACGTGCTCGTGCCGCGGCCCAGTTCGTCGATGATGACCAGGCTGCGGTCGCTGGCGTTGTTGAGGATGTTGGCCGCCTCGGTCATCTCGACCATGAAGGTCGACTGCCCGCGGCTGATCTCGTCGGACGCGCCGACACGGGCGAAGATGCGGTCCACAGGCCGCAGCCGCATCGAGCCGGCCGGCACGTAGCTGCCGGTCTGAGCGAGCAGCGCGAGCAAGGCCACCTGCCGGATATACGTGCTCTTGCCGGCCATGTTCGGCCCGGTCAGGATGACCAGCGTCTCGCGTCCGCCGCCGTCGGGGGCCACCATGCCCAGGTCGCAGTCGTTGGGCACGAACTTCTCGGATAGCGTGCGCTCGATCACCGGGTGTCGGCCGTCGCGGATTTCGATGATCGGCTCGTCAACGATCTCCGGCCGAACATATCGCCGTTCGTCGGCCAGGTACGCCAAGCCGGCCACGGCGTCGATTTCTGAGACCGCGCCGGCCAGTCGCTGTAACGCCGCGATGTGCTCGATCGTGTGCCGGCGGATCAAGTCGAACAGATCGGCCTCGCGCTGCAACGCCCGGTCGCGGGCGGTGAGCACCTGGGTCTCGTACTTCTTCAGCTCGTCGGTGATGTAGCGTTCGGCGTTTTTGAGGGTCTGTTTGCGGACGTAGTCGGCCGGTACGCGATCGCGATGGGTGTTGGTGATCTCGATGTAGTAGCCGAAGACCTGGTTGTAGCCGACCTTGAGGCTGGGGATCTGCGTTCGCTGAATCTCGCGGGCCTGGTAGTCGGCCAGGTACGTTTGGCCGTCGGTGCCGATCGAGCGCAGCCGATCGAGTTCCTCGTCGTAGCCCGGCGCGATGACGCCGCCGTCACTGAGAATCAGCGGGGCCTCGGACGACAGCGACCGGTTGAGGTAGTCCGCCAGATCGCGTTGCCCGCGCAGGGCGGTCGCCCGCGAGGCCAGGCAGGCGCACAGGCCGGCCGGTCCGAGGTTCTTGCCTTGACCCAACGCGTCGAGCTGATCGGCGATGGCCTCGACACCGAGCAGCGTCTGCCCCAGCGCGACCAGGTCGCGCGGCGAGGCCCGGCCCACACCCAGCCGGGCGGTGATCCGCTCGATGTCGGCCAGCCTGGCGAGGTTGGAACGGATGGCGGCCAGTTCGTGAACATCGCTCAGCAGGTCGGCAATCGCATCCTGCCGGGCGGTGATCGACGCTGTTTCACGGAGCGGTGCCGCCAGCCAGCGTCGCAGACATCGCCCGCCCATCGCGGTTGAAGTCCGGTCCACAGCCTGGATGAGCGAGCCGGCGGCCGTGCCGCTGCGGATCGTGCGTTCTACCTCCAAAGACCTCCACGTCGCCTGATCCAGCAGGACGTAATCCTTCACCTCCCGCCGCGAGAGTTTCACGATGTGGTTGAGCGAGGTCTTCTGGGTCTCAGCCAGGTAATCGATCAGAACCGCGGCCGCACAGAGCGAAGCGTCCACCCGCTCGAAGCCGAACCCCTCAAGAGTGGCGGTCCCGAAGTGCTTGAGCAGCCGCTGCTGGGCCTGGTAGGGGTCGAACAGGTGTGAAGGCTGCTGGGTGATGACCAGCCCGGGCAGGGCTTGGCCGGGGCCGCTTAACTCCTTGAGCATGTCCAGCAACGGGTCGCGGATGTCGATCCGTGTTTCGGGCACGAGCAGCTCGGCGGGTGTGAGACGGACCAGCTCGTCGAGCAGATGTTGCGGCGAGGTCGGCTGGGCATGGAACGCGCCGGTGGACAGTTCGACGAAGGCCAGGCCGCAGTCGCCGCTGGGGCGGTAGATGCAGGCGAGGTAGTTGTCCTCGCGCTGTTCGAGCAGGGCGTCCTCGGTGAGCGTGCCGGCGGTAACGATACGCACGATTTCCCGCCGTACGACGCCCTTGGCCAGCTTGGGGTCCTCGACCTGCTCGCTGATGGCGACCTTGAAGCCGGCGTTGACGAGCTTGCGGAGGTAGCCGTCGAGGGCGTGGTAGGGGAGGCCGGCCAGCGGGACGGCTACCCCGTTGCGGTCCTTGCCGCGGGTGGTGAGCGTCAGCCCGAGAGCTCGTGAGGCCGTGACCGCGTCCTCGTGGAACATCTCGTAAAAGTCGCCCATCCGGAACAGCAGCAGGGCGTCGGGGACGGCCGCCTTCTGCTCGGCGTACTGGCGCATGGCCGGCGTAAGCCGGTCGCTCGCCAGATCGGGGAGCAGGCTGGGGTCCTTCTTGGTCATCCGACGGTCAATGTACGCTGGCTCCGCGGGCTTGCCAACTGTGCATGATGGGCGTTAATGCCGCAAACGAGATACAGGTTCCCGCCGAGCGTCTCGATATCGAGACGGCATTCCATATGACTATCGGTCAGGCGCCGGACGGCTGATTTTCTTTCTTCCAATCCCGAACCGTCCGACGTATAATGGGTTGAAAGCCTATGTCGCGGTTCACGATCATTCTGGCCGTCTTGCTGCAGGGCGTTTTCCCAGGAGCGAAATGCCTCTGTGCGCCGGCGCATCGGGCGGATCGGGCGCGGGCCGCCTGTTGTCATGAGCAAAAGGCCGAGCCGGTTCGGTGCCCTTGCTGTGCGAAAAACAGTGCCCGCCCTGCGCCGACTTCCGACGACCGAGGTCAGGACGAATCCTGTCCGTGCATCTCGGCCCCCGGGTCCCAGCCGCTGGCCCTGCCGATCCCCGGCCTGGATCGCCAGGATCATCCGCCGATCGCGTGGATCGACATGTCGGTGGCGGGCAATCTGCACGCCGCACTGATTCCGGTCGATCCGAACACCGAGGCCGATCGAACCTGTCCCACCCACCAGCGCCGTCAGGCGCAACTGGCGGTCTGGCTGAATTGATACTCCACCGGTTTGTTCTCCGCGCGCTCGTGATGATTCATGCTGCGCGCCGTGCGCGTGCCCTGATGGGCCGTGCAGTACGATGGATGTGGAGTAGTGTCTTTTATGTCAGACTCGAATACCAAGGAGTTCGAATATGAAACGTCGAATTGTTCTCGGAATAGCGTTGGTTGGCGTTGCGGCGCTGGCCTTGTCGTTCATTCCCGCGGTCCAGGCTTCCAAGGCCACCGCGGACAACGGGGCGGCCGCGCTGGCGGGCTGTTCGGTGAAGGCTTGTACTTGCGCCGACTGCAAGTGCGGCGCGGATTGCAAATGCGGCTCGGCCTGCTGCAAGTGCTGCAAGGACTGCAAGTGCGGTTCTGAATGCAAGTGTGGCAAGGATGGAAAATGCGGCGACGCATGTAAATCCTGCTGTGGCGACTCGTGCAAGGGTTGCGGGGGTAAGAAGTCCGAAGCCTCCGCGGGCAAGACGGTCGCTCCGACCCGGCTGAATCACTGCTGCGGGCATGACAAACCCGCCAGCCAGGCCACCCCGTAATCGGGGTTGCCGGCAGCCGGCTTGAAAACCTCAAGCAGGACTTACGATTCGCGGAGTTTCCAGTGCCGGGGCGGTCAATGTGGCCCCCCGGCTTTTTTCTGGGTTCTCTCGATGGTGATTGGACCTGCGGCCGGGCAAATCGCTTGCAGTACGGAATGGCTTGGTCGGCTGCCGACGTCACTCCTATATGTCAGCTCTTCCCTACTGCCAGATGCTGAACCCGCCGTCGACCACCAGGTTGTGTCCGACCACGTAATCCGAGGCCGGCGAGGCCAGGAACAGCACAGCGCCCTTGAGATCGATTCCGTCGCGGCCCATGCGGCCCAACGGCGTGCGGTCGGAGAAGTCGCGGACGAATTCCTCGGACATGTTGCGGTTGAATCCGCCCGGCGAGATCGCGTTGACGTGAACGCCCATCGGGGCCAGCAGGGCGGCCAGGTCGCGGGTCATGCCGATGACCCCGGCCTTGGCGGCCGCGTAGTCAATCGGCTGGCCGGGCATGCCGTGCCGCTCGTACATCCGCCGATCGCGCCCGACCAGGCCGGCCGCCGAGGCGATGTTGATGATCTTGCCTGACCGCCGTTCGGCCATGAGTCGGCCGACCTCCTGGCAGCAACATAACACGCCGGTGAGGTTCAGGGCGATGAGCTTCTCCATATGTTCGACCGGTCGCTCGAACAGGTGGCACGGGGTCAGGCCGGCGCCGCCGCCGGCGTTGTTGACCAGGATGTCGATGCCGCCTTTCCAGTTGTGGGCCTCCTGGACGACGTTCGGGATCTGTGCGAAGTCGGCCTGATCCAGGGCAAGCGGGAGAACGTCGATCGCGAACTCCGCGCGAAGCCGCTCGGCGGACTTCCGTGCGTATTCGAGGTCGCGCGAGGTGATCACCAAGTCGCAGCCCGCTCCGGCCAAAACCGAGGCGGCGTCGAGCCCCAGGGTTCTGGCGCCGCCGGTCACCATCGCCACTTCGCCTGATATGTCAAAAAGCTTCAGTACGTCCGCATGCACGGTTGTTCCTCCCGACTCATGATATACGTTGGGGGGTTGCCTATCTCGGTAAGCATAGCATAGTTCTGGAGGAGAAACAGGCTTCCGGCCGGCTTTCGTGGTTGTCCCGTGCGTTCATCGGGACGGCCAGCATTTGGCAGCAGGATAACGCTCGCGGTATGCTTGACGGCCACTGTCCAATCCCCCTTCGGGAAGATTTCGCGCATTTATGGACAGGCGACCCATCCATGGCAAATATCGCTGTGCTCAAGCATTTCTGGCTCGAGGGCTCCGGCGCGTTTGACGGTGCGCTCACCGCCGTCGGGCACAGACTCGTGACCGTCAATCTCCACGAGGGTGACCCGGTCCCCGGGCCTGAGGACTTTGACGCCCGGCTCATCATGGGCGGGCCGATGAATGGCGACGAGGTGGACAAGCACCCGTACCTGCCGGCTTGCAGCTCGCTGGGCCGGGCTGATCGGCGAGCCGCCTTGATGGATCCCTGGACACACGGCCGGAGCGCGAGGTCTTCAGTGGAGCTGCAACTTATTTCCAGAGCCGTGCGGCCGGTTTGAGCGATTCCGCAGGCGGGTTTGGGGACAGTTGACAGCAGCCGCGGGCGGGTTACACTACTGATAAGGCGACGCGATCCCCGGTCGATTCCGGTCACGGTTGCACGGGGCTTTGGCCGATAGGACAATGGCACCTATGGGGCAGACATGGCGTTGCGCCCCGGGTCGGTATCGGAACGCAGGACGCGTCAGAAGCGAGGGCGGCTGCTTTTGGTGGACATTCGGATTCGTGACAGCCTTCGGGTAACCTAGCTGGTCAGATTGGTGGGCCTTTCAGAGCCGCCAGCAGCCAGCTGGCGGTGTTTTGTCACCCCGAACGACAGGCAGTAGCGAGCCGGGCTCATAGCTCAGTTGGTTAGAGCGCGTCGCTGATAACGACGAGGTCCGAGGTTCGAATCCTCGTGGGCCCATTTGACAATCGGCAGACCGGGTTGCGGCCCTGGGGGGATAATGTATGGCCGCGAGCAACCCGTATCGTGTGCGACCCGCCGTGTGTTCACGGCGGGCTAAGAGGCGAGGCTGCGGTGGGGGGATTGCGGGGCCGTAGCTCAACTGGGAGAGCGCCTGGTTTGCAACCAGGAGGTTGGCGGTTCGAGCCCGCTCGGCTCCAGTGGACGCCGACTTGAGCGGCCCGGGCAGGCCCGGACGAAAAAAGTAAAAAAGTTTGCCCGAGGGTCTTTACAACACGGATTTGGCCGTTATAGTTGTGAGGCTCTGACACTTTAGGGCCGACGAGGCCGTGCGGCCGAGCAATGGCCGCGGGCACGGTCGGCGAAAGTGACGGAATAAGGCTCTTTGACAATCGAATCGTGGAAAGATCATTCGGCGGCGTCCGTTGATGAGGCGGGCGTCGGGCGAATGTGCAAGCGAGTCAGGGTATCAAACCATAGGTTCCAATTTCGAGCGGCGATGGTCTTTTCGACCACTCGTTCGATCGACGCGTCAGATGCGTCGAAGGTGTCTTGGTTGCGGCCGGCGGAGCAGTCGGCGCGGGGTGGATCCCGCGCGGATGTGCCCCACCGGTGGGTGGCGGCTTTCGGGGCGATGAGTCCTGGAGAGTGTGTCATCCATGCGATCAAGCTACTAAGGGTGCATGGTGGATGCCTAGGCGTCGAGAGGCGATGAAGGACGTGGTAGGCTGCGATAAGCCCCGGGAAGCTGTCAAACGAGCGTTGATCCGGGGATCTCCGAATGGGGCAACCCGTCGTCACTCCGCAAGGAGATGGCGTCATCGGCGGATGAATGCATAGTCCGTCGAGGCTAACTCAGGGAACTGATACATCTCAGTACCTGGAGGAAAGGAAATCAACCGAGACTCCGTCAGTAGCGGCGAGCGAACGCGGACATAGCCCAAACCGGTCTTCGGGCCGGGGTTGCGGGAGCCGAGAGCGGTTACAAAGGCGTCGTTAGCAGAAGTGCCTGGAAAGGCACGCCACAGAAGGTGACAGTCCTGTATGCGAAAGCGACCGCCCCGCGTTACTATCGGCTTTCCAGAGTAGCACGGAGCTCGTGAAACTCCGTGTGAAGCTGGGGGGTCCACCCTCCAAGGCTAAGTACTCCTCGACGACCGATAGTGCACAAGTAAGGTGACTGAAAGGTGAAAAGAACCCCTGCTAGGGGAGTTAAAAGAACCTGAAACCATGTACCTACAAGCGGTGGGAGCCCGATTGCCGAGCTTGCTCGGCGCGGGTGACCGCGTACCTTTTGCATAATGGACCGGCGAGTTACCTTCAGCGGCCCGGTTAAGCACTTACGGTGCGTAGCCTTAGCGAAAGCGAGTCTGAATAGGGCGTTAAGTCGTTGGGGGTAGACCCGAAACCAGGTGATCTACCCATGGCCAGGTTGAAGTACCCGTAAAAGGGTGCGGAGGACCGAAGCCGTGAACGTTGAAAAGTTCTGGCATGAGCTGTGGGGAGGAGTAAAAGTCTAATCAAACCTGGAGATATCTGGTTCTCCCCGAAATGCCTCTAGGGGCAGCCTCGGGACACTACACTGCGGGGGTAGAGCTACTGATTGAAACGCGGGGGCCACCAGCCTGCCGCCTTCATCCAAACTCCGAATACCGCAGTGACTATCCCGGGAGTGAGTCTCCGGGGGATAACCTCCGTGGACGAAAGGGAAACAACCCAGCCCGCCTGCTAAGGTCCCTAATTCATGCTCAGTGCTAAAGGAAGTCCAGCTTCAGCGACAGCGGGGATGTTGGCTTAGAAGCAGCCACCATTTAAAAAGTGCGTAACAGCTTACCCGTCGAGAAACTGGGCGCCGATAATGAACGGGACTAAGCATGAAACCGAAGCAGCGGACTTCATCGGCCTGCGGGCCGGTGGAGTGGTAGGGGAGCGTTGATAGGGAGATACAGGCCATACCGCGAGGAGTGGTTACGGCCCTATCAAGTGAGAATGCCGGTATGAGTAACGAGAAAGCGGGTGTAAATCCCGCTCGCCGAAAACCTGAGGTTTCCTGGGGAAGGGCAATCCACCCAGGGTTAGGCGGTTCCTAAGGCGAGGCCGAAAGGCGTAGTCGATGGACAGCAGGTTAATATTCCTGCCCCGTGTCACGAGATTGATCCGCGTGTGCGCTTTTTCGCAGTGCAGCCCACCACTAGACGTGAGGGTTCCCGCAAGGGCGAGGCCGATTTGTTGCCGAAGTGCATGTAGGAAGAGCCGAGAAAAGCACGCGAGGACAAGTGGCACGTCCGTACTAAAACTGACACAGGTAGGTGAGGCGAGAAGCCTAAGGCGCTCGAGAGAACGGTCCTTAAGGAACTAGGCAATTTGACCCCGTAACTTCGGGATAAGGGGTCCCTACTCCGCGGTATTCCAATATTGCGGAGAGGGCACAGTAAATCGGCTCTGGCGACTGTTTATCAAAAACACAGGTCTCTGCAAAGTCGTACAGACGACGTATAGAGACTGACGCCTGCTCGGTGCGGGAATGTTAAGGAAGTCGGTCAGGGGGCAACCCTGAAGCTGGCAACCGAAGCACCCGTAAACGGCGGCCCTAACTATGAGGGTCCTAAGGTAGCGAAATTCCTTGTCGGGTAAGTTCCGACGCGCATGAATGGCGTAACGACTGGAGCTCTGTCTCAAGGACCGACTCGGTGAAATTGGAATCGCGGTGATGATACCGCGTCCCCGCGGCAAGACGGAAAGACCCCATGAAGCTTTACTGTAGCCTGGTATTGGCCACG
>DATIKE010000146.1:0-4500 GCA_035477895.1 Phycisphaerae bacterium | reverse complement strand
GTATCCGCCGCGCGGCGTGCGCGGCTTCGGCTACAGCCGGGCGAACATGCACGGCATGGACTTCAACGAGTACATCACAACCGCCAATGACGAGATCGCCATGGTCATGCAGATCGAGCACAAGGACGCCATCGCCAACCTCGACGCGATTCTCGACGTGCCGGGCGTTGACGGACTGTTCATCGGGCCGCTCGATCTCAGCGGGTCCATGGGCATCACCGGAAAACTCGATCACCCGGACATGGTGGCCGCCCTGAACAAGTATTTGTCGGTCTGCGCCGCCCACAAGGCATCGGCGGGCATGCATATCGTCCGCCCCAACGCGGACAACATTCGGCAGAACCTCGACAAGGGTTACACGCTGATCGCCCTCGGCCTGGACAACGTCTTCCTCGACGACAGTTCGAAGGCCTGCCTGCGGGCGGCCGGTCGGCAGGTGTGAGCAAGGAGCACGGCGTGAGCGCGGCACAGTTCACCATCGCGGCCCGCGTCGAGCATTTCAAGCGGTACTACCGGCGGGCGAACGATCGGGCTTTGCTCGGTTTTTTCGTCGGCAGCGACTATCCGCTGCACCGCTACCCCGCCTCGAAATCACTGCCCGACGATCGGCCGCTGCGGCCCGAGGATTTCGACATCGAGCCCTACCTCGACGACTGCGACGCGCTCTTCGAGCAGCACGAGGCCTGCGGGGGGGACTTCATCTACAGCGGCAGCGCGTTCTGGGGCATCCCCTGGCTGGAGGCCGCCCTGGGTTGTCCCATCACCGCCAGCCACGACACCGGGTCGATCGTCGCCCACAAGCCGGAGGGCTTTTCAGGGCCTGATGACGTGCCGGAGTTCGATCCGCAATCGCCGTGGATGCGGCTGTGCGTCGAGTTCATCCGGCGGATGACCAAACGCAGCGCCGGCCGCTGGCCCATCGGCACGACCCGCATGCGCGGCATCTCCGATCTGCTGTCCGCTCTCTACGGCGGCGGCGACTTCGTGTTTCCGATGATGGAGAAGCCCGACGAGGTGCACGCCGTCGCCCGCCGGATGACCGACTTCTGGATCGCCTTCGGCAAGCTGCAACTTGCGCACATCCCGCTGTTCCACGGCGGGGTCGGGTCGTTCTATTATCACATGTGGGCCCCCGCGGGTACGATCTGGCACCAGGAGGACGCCGCCGCACTGTTGTCGCCGGCTTTGTACGACGAGTTCATCCGCGAGAATGACGAGCGCATCGTGGCCGCCTTCGACCACGTCATCATGCACCAGCACCCGACCCGCTTCGTGCCGACGGACTTCTACCTGAAGATGAACTTTGCCGTGCTGGAGCTGCACGTTGACGAGGGCGGCCCCAGCGCCGAGCAACTGTACGACGCACACCGAAAGATCATGGCCAGGGTACCGCTGCTGATCTGGGGCAAGCTCTCGGACCAGGATATGGATTGGATCTTCGGCAAGCTTCCGCCGCGGGGCCTGGCGGTCATGACCGTGGTCGACGGCCCGCAACAGGCCGGAAAAATATGGAAACAATACATGGATCGACCATAAGACGAATAATTCTTCACGCTCCTCCGGGTACTCATGCGATGATGGAACCTCGCCGGTGTGATTTCGTGGTTCTCGGGCGCACGTTCAATCGACGCTGCCTGGTTTGGGGCGTTTTAGCGATGGGGTTGGCGGGATGGGGCGGTGCTCAACCCGCCCGGGCCATCGAGTCTCGCCGCCTCAATGTCCTGCTGATCGTGTCCGACGACAAGCGGCACGACACCATGAGCTGCGCCGGCCACCCGATCGTCAGGACGCCGCACACCGACCGATTGGCCGAGCGCGGCGTCCGCTTCACCCACGCGTTCGCCTCGCTGCCGATCTGCACGCCCTCACGGGCGGCGTTTCTCACCGGCCGATTCGAGCCCTCAAACGGCGTGCGGTTCTTCGGCCAGCGCATTCACGAAAACATCGTTGCGTGGCCCAAGGCGATGGCCCGCGCCGGCTACCAGACCGCATTCACCGGCAAGTGGCACAATGTGCGCCATGCGGATGAATACGGCTTCGAATGGACGGCAAACATCTTTCTTCGCGGCATGGACTACCGTCTTGACCCGCCCCTCGCACAGAAGCCCGGCGGTCCCGAAAAAATCGTCCAGGGCGAGGTTGACACGCTGACGACGGACGCGGCCGTGCGTTTCCTCGGCGAGCGCGATTGCAATCGGCCTTTCTTCCTTTACGTCGCCTACACCGCCCCGCACGACCCGCGCGACCCGCTGCCCGAGTTCGCCCGGATGTACGACGCCAACCGCATGCCCCTCCCGCCGAACTTTCTTCCGCAGCCGAAGTTCGACCCCGGCACACTGGGCATCCGTGACGAAAAACTGCTCCCCCTGCCCCGCCCGGAGCTGGATCTGAAACGTGAGATCGCCCACTACTACGGCCTGATCACGCAAATGGACGAGCAGATCGGTCGGCTGCTCAAGGCCATGGAGCAGGGCGATCTGACCCGCAACACGATCGTGATCTTCGCGAGCGACAACGGACTCGCGCTCGGGGCCCACGGCCTGCTCGGCAAGCAGACCATGTACGAGGAGGGCGTGCGCGTTCCGCTGATCATGGTTCACCCCGATCTCACCCGGCGGGCGGGCCGGACATCCGACGCGCTCGTGTATCTCCTCGACATGATGCCGACCGTCTGCGAGTGGACCGGAGTATCCATGCCCGACGGGGTCGAGGGACGCAGCCTCGCCCCGGTGTATGCGGGGCGGATATCGAAAGTGCGGGACAGCGTCATCGGCCGCTATGACGAAGGCGACGATCCGCGGTTCCGCATGATTCGCACCGATCGCCACAAGCTGATCCGGTATCTCAATCTCGGCAGGGAGGAACTCTTCGATCTCCGGGCCGACCCGCACGAGACGAAGGATCTCGCCGGCGATCCGCAAATGCAGGAGACCCGCAAGTCATTGCGCGACCGACTGCATCGGATCCTCGTCGAGCAGAGGGATGAAATCGGACTGGCGGCCTTGAAGGATTGAGCTTGGCGGCCAGCAAAAATGGTGGCCGGATCTTGGCCGCCGTAGCCCGCGACACGCCTTGTTGCCGAACCCGGCGACTGCGGCGTGTCCGGCAGATCCCCGGTCAACCCGTTGTCTGTTTCCGCAATCGCCTCCAGGTGAACCGCAACGTCAGAACCAGCCCGACCAGTATCGGCGGCACAATAAAAATCATCCCCACCGCGTCGGACGGCTCGTGCGGCCGATGCCGACCGGCGTGGATCAGCAGAAAGCCGGTGTAGGCCGCGTAGTACAACAGGAAGAAGACCCCCTCGCTGCGCGAGATGACGCCTCCCGTCACGAAGATGGGCAGGCACGCGACCGCCACGGCAATCATGACCGGCAGATCAAACCGCAGCGCGTCCACGGGGACGATGAGGCCCCGGGGGGCAATGACCGCCGCGACACCCACCACCAGCAGAATGTTGAATATGTTGCTGCCGACCACGTTCCCCAGGGCAAGATCGGTCGATCCCCCCAGCTGCGTTGGTGCTGACCGCCAGTTCCGGGGCACTGGTGCCGTATGCTACCACCGTCAGCCCGATGACCAGCGGCGATACGCCGATAAACGTCGCCAGCCGCGAAGCACCGCGCACCAGCATCTCGGCGCCGGCTACCAGGCAGGCGAGCCCGACAATCATCATCCCCGGCGTGATCGGCTCCACTCGGAATTCCTATTCTTCATCGCGGGGGCCTGTGCCCGCCGCTTGCGTTTTCGCGACTTGGGACGCCCCGGCCGCGGCCTTCCGGCCCAGCCTATGCCGCAGCAGCACCAACAATGTTGCCAGCAGCAGCGGGGCGGCAAAGCCCATCAGAACGGCATGGCCGGCAGTCATGCCCCGGAACGGGCCTCCATACACGACCAGAAACGACGCGTACAGCAGGTAGTACAGAAAAAAGAAAGCGCCTTCCCATCGCGAGATCGACCCGCCGGTCATGAATATCGGGAGACAACTGACGGCCACCACGATCATGATGGGAATATCGAACCATAGCGCGGCAGTCGCGACCGTCATGCCGTTCGAGGCCAAAACCGCCGACCCGCCGAGTACCATGAGAATATTGAAGATGTTGCTGCCCACGATATTGCCGACCGCGATATCGCGCTCGCCGCGCCATGCTGCCATCACGGAGGTGGCCAGCTCCGGTAGCGACGTTCCACCCGCCACGATGGTCAGCCCGATCACCAGCTCACCGACACCGGCCCAGCGGGCGATGCACACAGCGGATTCGACCAGCCATCGCGCGCCGACGATCAGCAACACGATGCCGACGATCAGCAGCACCATGGGCAGCAGCATGCGGGCTGCGAGAGACCCCCTTTCCGGTGCGACCTCGCTTCGCACGTCCTGCGACAGAGCCTGGTTCTCCCGCCGCCCCATGCGCACCGCCCACGCCGTGTATGCCGCGCATCCGGCGACGAGAGCCAGCCCTTCGGTACGACTGAGTCGGCCGTCCAGCGATAGCG
>DATIKE010000145.1:0-8345 GCA_035477895.1 Phycisphaerae bacterium | reverse complement strand
ATACCGGCGGTTCGCGATCTGCTGGCCGGCGACGTCCAGGCGGCCTACGACGGTGACCCGGCGTCGGTCAACACCGACGAGGTGATCCTCGCATATCCCGGGCTGCTGGCGGTGACGGTTTATCGCTTCGCCCACGAGCTGCACGTCCGTGGCGTGCCGCTCATTCCGCGGGTCATGACCGAATGGGCGCACACCCTGACCGGGACGGACATCCACCCCGGCGCCAAAATCGGCCGGAACTTTTTCATCGATCACTCGACCGGCGTGGTGATCGGCGAGACGACCGAGATCGGCAACAGCGTCAAGCTCTACCAGGGCGTGACGCTCGGCGCCATGTCGTTCGCCAAGGATGAACGCGGCCAGCTTATCCGCGGTCACAAGCGGCATCCGACGGTGAAAGACAACGTGACCATCTACGCGAACGCGACGATTCTCGGCGGCGAAACCGTGCTGGGCGAGGGTTCGGTGATCGGCGGGTCGGTGTTCCTGACCGGCAGCGTGCCGCCGTATGCCATCGTCTCGGTGAAATCACCGGAGTTGAAGATCCGCACTCGAAGGGACAGTGCCCGGTTCAACGGTGGGCCCAAGCCGGACGAGGTCTCGGAGAATCATTGACTGAGGCCAAGTTCGACCGGGATCCGGTACTGCGTTTCCGCCTCATGTGCTCTCCGAGTTCCTGTCATGCGTGCCCGACTTCGGAGTCGTTTTCATGTGATTGGAACGACCCTCGAAGGTGCCGCCCGTGTCGCTACTCGAACTCCAGGCCGTATATTCGCGCCATCTTCAGCCGGAACCGCAGGACCACGGGGGTGTTCGGCTCGATGCCCAGGTCGGCGTGATGTTTCCAGGTCACCGGCGCCCAGTGCCGGTCGCCGACGATGGGGACCGCATCATCGAAGGTTCGCCCGGCGATCGGCTTCCCCGCCAGGTCGGCCGCCTCAACCATCACGCAGCCGGCGCGCTCGGTCACCGCGTTGATCCGCAGTTTCCGCCCCGGTGCGATGACCGGCACGGTGGTGAATCCTCCTTCGTCGTCGGCCGCCAGTGCGACAAGCCTTCCCTTCGGCCAGACGGCCAGTCCCACGCCGAACGAACCCGCGCCGTGCGGATACTTGTGCGGGTTCGCATAACCGGCGTAAGGAAGCACCCAGCTTCCATCCGACCGTTCGACCAGGTTCGGGCAGGCGAACACGCACCCGCCGTCCCATTGGCCGTAGGTCGCCGTTCCGAGCACAGGCCCGCCGGGCACCCGGTGCCACGCCTTCCCGTCGTAGCTCGAACGGAACTCGACGCTGGTAGTGTCGCTGTTAAGGTCGAAGATCGTGGGGAACATCAGGTGATGATCGGGCGCGCCAGGAATCGTCGTTCGGCAGTTGGTGTAGATCTGATCGGTCGGCAACATGTCCGGGCCGGGCTCGGCGATGACCTCGGCCGGCGCGAACCGGCGAAAGTCCTTGCTCTCCGTCCTTCCGATTGCCCGTCGGCTGTAGAGCTGATACATCTCGGGCGGCGGCGGATCGAAGCCCGGCGCCCGGACGCCCAGCATGTAACTGCGGGTGTAGAGGACGTATTTGGCCAGCCGCTCGTCGTAGTAGCCGACCACCTGGGTGTCCGTCGGCTCGAAGCCCAGGGGATCGGGCAGCTCGGTCCAGCGGAACCCGTCCGGCGAGACCGCCGCCTTGATTGCGTGCACCTTGTGCGGGTCCATCTCCGTGGCGATCGTCGACCAAGCCCGCTCCTTGCGATACTTCTCGAAGGTCTGCAGGTCGCAACTGCCGTGCCACACGGATTTGTATCGTTCGGCCGGCGGCGCCGACGGATCCTTGAACACCGAGCTGCCCCCGGAAGTGATCAGGTTATTGTCGCGGTTGCCGTTGAAATCGATCAGTCCGAGACTCGGCTTCCGCCAGGTCAAGCCGTCCTCGGATTCAAAGTAGCAGGGGTAGTGGTTATTGTCGGTATCCTGGGCCGCGCCCCACAGCCGGTATTTTCCGTCATCGTACATGAGCGTGTCCGGGCTGATGCCCCGACTCTCCCATGGGCGGTCCTGGGGAAAGATCGGCCCGACGCGCCGGGCAGGCTCGGCCACGATGCGGATGCCGTGCGGCCGATCGTTGTAGACGTAACGCAGCTCGAGGGGGTCGTACTTCATCTTTTTGGCGTAAACGCTCGCGCCGGACTTGTCGAGGTAGTCGGGCTGACCCGGGCGGACATAGAACCAGTTGGTGAACACGATGCGGTTTCCGGTCAGCGCGTAAGGCGGACAGCCCGGCTTGTCGTGCTCGATGGCGCAGAGAGGGGTTGGCCTCGCCGCCAGCGCGGCCCACAACAGGCAGGCCAGCACTGCGATACCCGGTCGTCGCCGAAGTCCTTCCACCTTTTTCGTTCTGTTGGGTCGCATATGGCCCCCCGTTTTTACATGCCCTCACTTGTCAAACGTAAATGCCGACGGGCATTGTGCGTTCAGCTTGCAGTCTACACAATTCGGCTTGCGGGCCGAGCACACCCGCCGGCCGTGCCAGATCAGGGCGTGGCCGGCGAACGTCCAGTGGTCTCGCGGAAACACCTGGCACAGGTCCTGCTCGATCTTTACCGCGTCCTTTTCGTCCTTGCTCGTCCAGGTCAGGCCGAGGCGATGGGCCAGTCGGCCGACGTGCGTGTCGACGACGAATCCTTCGTTCTTGCCGAACCACGTGCCCAGCAGCACGTTGGCGGTCTTGCGGGCCACGCCGGGGAGTTGAACCAGCTCATTCATCGTCGCCGGCACCTGCCCGCCAAACCGTTCGACGATCATCTTGCAGGCTCCGATGATGCTCCTGGTCTTCTGGCGGAAGAAACCGGTCTGGTAAACAAGCTTCTCGACGTCGCCCGGGTCGGCGTTGGCGAGCGCCTCGGCCGTGGGGTACCCGGCGAAGAGGATCGGCGCGACCTTGTTCACCGTGTCGTCCGTAGATTGCGCGGATAGTATGGTGGCGACCAGCAACTGCAGCGCGTTCGTGTGCGTCAGCGCGCAGTCGGCATCGGGGTAGAGCTTCCTGAGCCCGGACAGGATGCGGGCCGCCCGTTTTTTCTGTTGATCGAGGCTCTCTTCGGCGAAGGCCCGCCTGGAAGGAGCCGCATTCCCGGTTGCCTCCGGGCCGGAGCGTCGCGCCGGTTTTTTTTTCTTCTTGCCGGGTGTCTTTTTCGTTGCCTTGGGCATGGATTTCATATCCTGAATCGCCTGTGTTGGCCGGGCTCATGCCGGGTTTGCGCCGAATCTCCCGCGCGGGCGGCAGGCCGGGGCTATTCTCGGCGCCGGTGACGCTGAATGCCAGCCCGCGCCATAACCGGTGCGTCGATGACGCATCCTGCGGGCGTGTGACGGAAACAATTACTACATCTGCCGGCTCAATCCGCTGGAGAGCAATTTCCGCGTCTACTGCGTCAAGTACGGCCGACGCCGCCACGATGTTCGACGGCCTGGCCGTGCTGGATTTCGGAAGTGGCGGTCCGCAACGAGTCGGAAAAGGGAAACGATTGATTCGTCGATCATCGTGAGCCGAGAGCTACGGTTCCGCAGGTGCGCAGCAGGATGAGCAGGTCGAGTTCGAGCGACATGTGCTTGATGTACCACAGGTCGAGTTGGAGTTTGCGGCGGGTGTCCTCGACGCTGGCGCCGTAGCGATAGTGGATCTGGGCCCAGCCGGTGAGTCCCGGCTTGATCAGATGCCGCTCGTTGTAGAAACGGATCTTTCCGGCCAGCTCCTCGACGAACTCGGGCCGCTCCGGCCGCGGGCCGACCAGCGACATATGCCCGCGCAGGACGTTCCAGAGCTGAGGCAGCTCGTCCAGCCGGGTCTTGCGCAGATACCACCCCACGGTGGTCACCCGCGGGTCGTCGACCGCCGCCCAGACGCAGCCGTTGCTCTCCGCGCCGACGCGCATGGTCCGGAACTTGTGCAGCCGGAACAATTGTCCGTTCAGCCCGACCCGCCGCTGGTGGTAGAATACCGGCCCGGTGCCGTCGAGCTTTATGAGCAGGGCGATCAGCGGCCACAGCGGCAGGGAGAGCAGGAGCCCGACGGCCGCCCCGGCCAGGTCGACGGCCCGTTTCAGAATCAGTTGAGCCTCGCGATGGTGCTTCAGGTCGGCGAAGAGGAACCAGCTCGGATCGAGATGGGCGAGCGGAACCTCGCTGAGCACCTGTTCATAGAAGGTGGTCAGGTTGGTGACCCGGCAGCCGAGCTTCAGGCAGCCGAGCATCCGGTCCAGCACCCGCGGATTCTTGGCCGGCCCGGGTCCGACAACCACCTCGTTGATGTTCCGCTCCACGCAGATCCGCTCGATGTCATCGATCGTGCCCAGGACCTGCCGGCCGTCGATCATGCGCCCGACCTCGATCGCGTCCATCGAGACGTAACCGACCAGTCGGTAGCGTTGCGAGAGGGCGTCGCCCCGGGCGGCCTCCGGATCGGTGCTGGTCAGGCGCGACTTGCGGTCCGTGCCGACGATGATGAACCGCCGGCTGTGACTGTTGATGCACCAGCAGGCCAGCAGCCGGATCGTCGGCGCCAGGGCAAGGTAGAACATGCCCGACACCATCAACGTACGCCGGCTCAGCAGTTCGTACATGAAAAGCTGTATCGCCAGTGCGGTCAGGATCAGGGCTCCCGAGATGCTGAGTATCGAACGGGCCACGATCCGCGAACGGCGCAGCAGGGCCTGCTGCTCGTACAGCCCGAACACCAGGGCCGACAACACGAACGCGGCACACTGGATCAGGCAGGTGTTTGCCCAGCTCAGGCTCATCCAGTGGCCGCCCGGTACCCAGACGCAGGACCGGTAGCCCAGCCACACGCCCGCGGCGACTACCAGGGCGTCGAACACGATCCAGGCCAGCCACGGGAGGTCCAGCAGCGCGCTGCCGATCCGGGCCAGCGGTGCTGACCGGGTGGTCGGCTGCTCCGGCTGCACCAGGCGCAGGTAGTCCACGCACGGGGGCGGGGGGACGACCGCTCTCCGACCGACGAGCATGGACTCTGTCGATACATCAGAACCCACGGGGCTCTCCGTCTGATTCGATACTGGTATCGTCCCAAGGACGGCGCGGGGTGAGTTATGGGCTCCGTCGCCCCGCCCCCTCGCAAGCGGTTCGGTTTATCGGCCGTTGCCGCGGCCGGACACCCGTGCAAGACGCGGTCGGATGCGATCCGGCGGGGTGAGTCGTCCGGATTTAAGAGCCAGTCCCAAAACCCGTGTGGGGCCGGCTTCCCTGCCTGCGGCAGGCAGGCAGCCGGTCGATTTCCAGGGTTTTGGGACCGGCTCTAACTACAGTTGCGACCCTGGATGCCGATAATCTTATGCGGAAGACCGTCTGTTCCCTGGTCCTTCGGAAGGGGCCGTCATGCGCACACGGATGAGCGATAATCGGGCTTGGGCTGTGGTGGTTGGCTTGTCGGTCGTGGCCGGTCTGTTCGCCGCGTCATGCGGTAAGAAGCCGGAGCCGCCGCCGGTGGCTTACATGGGGCCCACCCTGGCCGCGGACAGCCTGGGCCTGGATCGGGCGCCAGAGGATAAAACAGGTTACGAACTCCTAAAGCAGGAGCCTTCGACGGGCCTTTTCCCGACCGCCGTGGGCATTGCCCGACTGACCGTGTCCGAGGGCGTCGCGGGCGCCGCCGGCCGGAAGGACTGGCTGGTGGGCGAGATCGGCTTCGAGGAGGCGGTCTCCTGGAACAGCCTGGGCAACACGATCCCCGCCATCCGCGAGATGATCGTGCTGGACCGCTACTCGACGGCATCGCCGACCTCGGACCTGTCGCGGATCGCGGGCTCGGCCTGGCGGCTGGAAGCGGGGTTGTGCCTGGTGTACGGTCCGAGCCCGGCCGAGGACGAGTATGCGGGCCTGTGGGGCGTCATTCTCGATACGGCATCGGGCGAGCGGGTAGCCTTGGTCCGGGCCCAGGCCGGCCCGGAGGACTTCGAGGCCCCCTCGCCGACCCGCCTCGAAACGGACCTGCGTCATCGCGACGTGAACTACCTGGCCATGCGCCGATTCCAGTCCCAGGTTCGCCAATGCCTGCTGGCCATGATCAGGCGGGACCAGCCGGCGGCCACCACCCAGCCGAACCCCTGGCAGAGCAAGGGCAACCGCCAGGAGAACATCTACCTGGTTCCTTCGCCGCGCCCGACGCCGGGCTGGTGAACCCGCGAACAGGAAACCCTCTTCCGACCTGGGGGACAATTCGTAGTCATCCCGGCTCTCCGCCGGCCGTTTGAGCGGACATTCCCTCTCGCACACAAGCGCGGGTGCCCCATCCATCCGGGCAAAGCCGGATGGATGGGGTTACGATAATCGTGTGGTAACCGTGACATCGATTCGCGACGCGATCATCGCATCATCGCGACGCGGCCTTGCCGTTGGGGTTGCGTTGGTTCCCGTTCGCTCATCGCGACCCCACCCTTCGCTGGCGCGAAGGATGGGCCGCCCGTGCAGACCGGAAAAGAGGTCGGAAGCCATTTGACATCATATCTTTAAGGTGGTAGAGTACGGTCATGGCTTGCTCAGGGTTCCACGGGTCCGAGGGCGGTTCTGACGAGGACGCGCTCATCGTCGTACCAGTCGGCGTAGGCGGTGCCGGGAAGGAACTCGTCGTGGGCCTCGGCCAGCAGTTCGGCCAGACGCGGGCGGAGCTTTTTCAGGACCGGCTGGGCGTCGGGATTGTCGGCCAGGTTTTTCATCTGCCAGGGATCGTCGCGGTTGTCGTAGAGTTCCTCCTTGCCGTCCAGCCACTTGGCGTAGGTGTAACGCTGGGTGCGCAGGCCGCGCCATTCCGGCCAGGTCGTTCCGGAGTCGAAGTAATCCCAGTTTGAGACGTAGTTCATCATGAGGACGGCGTCGCGGTCGACGTTTTTCGTGCCCAGCAGGGGGCCGCTGAGGTCCAGGCCGTCGCACGTGCTCGGCGGTTCGATGCCGGCCAGCCCGCAGAGCGTGGGGAAGTGATCCATCGGGGTCTGGAGAACGTCCAGTCGCCGTCCGGCGGGGATGTGTCCCGGCCAGCGAACAATGCAGGGGATATTCACGGCCTCGCGGTAGGGGACCATCTTGTTGATTCGGCCATGACTGCCGAGCATTTCGCCGTGGTCGGAGGTGACAACCAGGACGGTGTCCTTCGCCAGGCCGGAGCGATCCATGAAATCGAGCAGCCGGCCGAGGTTGTCGTCGAAGTTCTTGCACATCGCGAAGTAGCAGCGGGGCTTCAGCTGGTCGCGGCGATACTGATGATCCTCCGGCACGTTCGGGGACCAGATGAGGTCCGGGCGGATCTTCTCCAGGTAACCGGCCGGGCAGTCCTTGGCAGAAAACGGCGGATGCGGCGGATGCGGCGCGACCATCAGGAAGAACGGTTTTCCGGCTTCCTGCTGGCGGCGCATGAAGGCGATGGTCATGTCGATCTCGGCGTCGGTCTCGAAGGTCGGCATGAAGAGGCGTTTGGGGGTGTCCTCGTAATAGAAGGCGTTGTGGAAGTCGGAGTGGAAGTTGTAGGCCTGCCAGTGCTCGTAGCCGAGGCGGGCCGGCCCCGGCGGGACGTATTCGGTCTCGGGATTCTCCTTTTGATAGTCGGCGTGGGCCTTGCTGATCCGCTCCCTGTCCTCGCGCGTGGCGGCGTGCTTGCCGGCCCGTTTCCGCGCGCCGGCCGCCAGGTGCCACTTGCCGATGAACCCGGTCTGGTAGCCGGCGTCGCGAAAGACATGGGCGACGGCCCGCTGGCGCGGGTTGACCTCGACCCAGTTGAGGACGAGGCCGGTATGCGTGGGATACCGCCCGGTCTGCAACATGCCGCGGTAGGGCGTGCAAAGGGGGCAGGTCGACAGGGCGTTGTCGAAGGTGACGCCCTCGCGGGCCAGGCGATCGATGCTCGGCGTGGTGATGTTCCGCCCACCGTAGACGCCGCAGGCGTCGGTCCGGAGCTGATCGTTGAAGATCACGAGGACGTTCGGGCGTTTGTCTGTCGGCGACGACGCGGCGGTCTCGGCGAGGCCCGACGTCGCCCATCCGAGAACAACGGCCGCGAGACTGCGGGTGAACCATCGAGGAATCGAATCTGGCGCGGATAGTGGTTCGGACTGATTGACGGACATAGTGATGACCTCACACGGCGGCCGGCCCGCGGAAGGCAGGGTATCGCCGCACTCATGGGCTCGTCAATCATGATGAACAAAGCGCAGCGGCGAAGAATAGTCTTCGGGGCAGTATTTCTGCGGGGCGGAGTGAACGGGAAGGGGTCTGACGCAGGCATAGGATGGGCATCCCGTCCGGAGAGATAGGACGGTTTCCGTGGCCAGCGTTTGGTGTTGTACCCGGA
>DATIKE010000144.1:0-13152 GCA_035477895.1 Phycisphaerae bacterium | reverse complement strand
ATCGAGGGTTTCGCTCCCAGCCCCCCGCCGCCGCTGGATCCCCGCCGGGGCACGGGCCGTACGCCCATCGCGGCCGCCTCCGCTGCCGCCCCCGCGCCGCCGGCTCCGGCCGCCGTACAGCCGCGAACGCTCGGCGGGCGTTTCAAGCCCGCACGTCGAAGGAGATGAACCGGTGCCAAGGCGAGATGTGCGCAATCCGTGTCGGTTTGCGTCCCTGTCAGGATGTACATATACTTGCCGTGCAACACGTTGTGGTGGAGGAACCCGAGGTCGCCTTCCTGGGGGGTCGCGATGCCGATTTATGAGTATCAGTGTCTGACTTGCGGCAAGGACTTCGAGCAGTTCACCCACGCCATGCAGGACCCGGCAAACCTGGCCTGCACCCATTGCGGCAGCACGCAGGTCGAGCGGCAGTTGAGCGTGTTCGCGGCCCGGCAGTCGGAAGTGGAGGGCCGCAGCTCGTGCGGCGGCTGCTGTGAACCCTCGCCGGACGCTCCGTGTTGCCCGTATCGGGCCGACATGGGAGGCTGCTGCTGAGCAGACGTCCCCATGAAGTCTCCCTCGCCCAATTCCTCGCTGCCACGGATAGTGATCGCCGGCCTGCTCGGCTGGGTGTTTCCGGGGGCCGGCCACCTGTACATCGGTGAGCGGGTGCGCGGCCTGATCCTGATGGCCGCCATCACCCTGACGTTCTGGGGCGGCATCGCCATCGGCGGGGTCAAGAATACGGTCAATCCGCAGGATCGCGCGTTGTGGTTTCTCGGGCAGGTCTGCGCCGGCGTTCATCCGTTCCTGGCCATCGCCTGGGGCCGACAGATCAGGATCCCGGAGGATGCGGACAAGTCCCGCTGGATTGCATACGGGCAGATGGAGGATATCTCGGTCGTGTATACGGCGATCGCGGGGATGCTGAACATCCTGGCGATTTTGGACGTGCTGGTGCGGGCGGAGAAGCCGGCCGCTGGACGCGTCTCAGGCTCGCCCGGCACGGCAGGGGGGAGGGCCGGCCCGTGATCGACCTGCTGGCGACGATCTTCATCAACCCCCTGACCTGGGATCGCCGCACCGGCATGCTGCTCCTCCTGCCGTTGTGCCTGGCGATCAGCGTGGTCTACAAGACCATCAAGTCCAAGACGCTCAACGAGCTTCCCATGGCCATCCTGGCCAGTTGGCTGACCATCCTGCTGGGCATGTTCGCGGTCGGGGTGGCCCTGCTGTTGATCTATCGCGTGATGGCCTGAGGGCCGAACGTTTGGTGCTTTCCGCCACGCCCGCCTATCCTTTTATCTTCGCGGGACGTTGGTGATGTGGTCTCGCGCGCCGAAACTCGTTCATCGCCAAAGAGTGAGTCGCCGCATGGAGATCGCATGATCCGGACTGCCTCGGCCTGGAATTGTTTCAGTTCGGCCCGGGTTTTTTACCTGCTGGACAAGCAACGGTAGGGAGGTCGCACTCATGGCCGGTTTAATGATGCTTGTCGGGGCGGTGATGTCGATGTTGACGCCGACGGCGTACGACGCGGCAGCAGTAACGGCGGATGAGATGTCCGACATGCGGGCGTGGATGACGAAACACCTCGCATCAGCAGTCGAGACGCAACCAGGTCAAACCGCGCCGGACGTGGCCGGCGGCGCCGAGTTGCCGTTCTCGTTCGGCTACGGAAGCAAGCCGTTCGCCGAGCTGCGACGAGGCTGGAAAGCGGAGTATGGCTCGCGCAGGCTGGACGATGCCCGGACTGAGCACGCGTATACTTGGCGCGACCCGAAAACCGGTCTATTCATTCGTTGCGCGGCGGTCGAGTATGCCGATTTCCCCGTGGTCGAGTGGACCTTGCACTTCAAGAATGAAGGGTCGGTCGACACGCCGATCCTCGCGGACATCCGGGCGCTGGACACCATGTTCGAGCGAGGCGGTGAAGGCGAGTTTCTGCTGCATCATGCGGTCGGGTCGCCGTCCAACGGCGACGACTACGCGCCGATCGAGACACCGCTGGGGCCGAAGGCGACCAGGCGAATCAGCGCGGCAGGCGGGCGGCCGACGAATTCCGATCTCTCCTACTTCAACCTGCAATGGCCGCATCAGGGTGTGATCGTCGTCGTCGGCTGGCCGGGGCAGTGGGCCGCCGAGTTCGCCCGCGACGAGGGCAAAGGCCTGCGTGTTCGCGCCGGCCAGGAAGTGACCCACTTCAAACTGCTGCCCGGCGAAGAGGTTCGCAGTCCATTAACGGTGCTGCAGTTCTGGAGAGGCGAATACATCCGTTCTCAGAACATCTGGCGCAGGTGGATGATCGCCCACAACCTGCCGCGCCCCGGCGGCAGACTCCCGCCGCCGCAATTCGTTTCCAGTAGTGCACGGGCCACCCGGGAAATGGTTAACGCCAACGAAGAAAACCAGATCATGCACATCGACCGGTGGGTGGAGGAGAAATTCCAGCTCGACTACTGGTGGATGGACGCCGGTTGGTACGTGAACAAGACCGGGTGGCCGGACGTCGGCACATGGGAAGTGGATACGAAGCGGTTCCCCCGAGGCCTGCGGGCCGTCAGCGATCATGCCCGCTCCAGGGGAATGAAGACCATTGTCTGGTTCGAGCCGGAACGCGTCACGCCCGGCACGTGGCTGTATGAGAACCACCCCGAGTGGCTGCTGGGTTCCGATGGGAAGCAGAAGCTGCTGAACCTGGGCAATCCCGACGCGCGAAAGTGGCTTACGGACCACATCGACAGGCTTCTGACCGAGCAGGGCATCGACCTCTATCGGCAGGACTTCAACATGGACCCGTTGGAGTACTGGCGGGCAACCGATGTCCCGGATCGGGTGGGGATTACCGAGAACAGGCATGTGACGGGGTACCTTGCGTACTGGGACGAGCTCCGCCGGCGCCATCCGGAGATGCTGATCGACACTTGTGCCTCCGGCGGCCGGCGGAATGACCTGGAGACGCTACGGCGTGCGGTGCCGCTGTGGCGCAGCGACCACCCATACGAGCCGGCCAGCCAGCAAAGCATGACCATGGGTATTTCCCTGTGGATTCCGTACCAGGGTACCGCGACGGTCGCCTGTTCGAATGCAACCTATTACGGCAGCGGCTGGACCCCGGTGGAGCCTTATGCGTTTTGGAGCAACGTGGCACCCAGCCTCGGGCTCCCGATTGACATCCGCGAACGCAATCTGGACTACGATGCCCTTCGCCGCCTCGTCAGCCAGTGGCGCCGGATCAGCGAATGTTACTATGGTGATTTCTACCCGCTCACGTCTTGCAACCGGCTGCCCGAGGTGTGGGCCGCCTGGCAGTTCGATCGGCCGGATCTCGGGCGAGGCTTCGTGCAGGCGTTTCGCCGTGCGGACAGCCCGTACGAGTCGGCCCGCTTCCGGCTCGGCGGCCTTGATCCGAACGCGAAATACGTTTTGACCGATCTCGACGCCGATCAACCAAGAGAAGTGATCGGCCGGGAACTGACCGAGACCGGCCTGCTGATCGAGGCGACGAAACAGCCTGCCGCCGCCGTGATCATTTATCACAAAGTCCCTTGAAACCGGGTGGAGGATGGCATGGACCGGAGGCAGTTTCTCAAGGCCGGCGCAACCGCCGGTCTGATGGGATGGACAGGTTGTGTCGCTGACAAGGCCGGACACGCAACTGGAGGTCCGGACTCCGCCGCCGATGCCCAGCAGGCCCAGATCGGCGCGACGCAGCCGGCCGATCCGAACGCATGGTACCTGAGGACCACGGACCCGGAAGCCCAGTGGTTCCCCAGGGCGCGGCTCGGCTTGTTCATCCACTGGGGCATTTCGAGCGTTCATGGCGGGATCGATCTCAGTTGGGGGATGATCAAGGACACGCCCTGGGATCGCGACGGCATACGGGTCACGCCGAACGAGTACTGGACGCTGGCCGAACGGTTCAGCCCGGACAAGTGGGACCCCGCGAAGGTGCTGGCGGCCGCGAAGTCGTTCGGCTGCCGCTATGCCGTGCTGACCACCCGTCATCATGACGGATTCGCGATGTGGCCGAGCGACTTCGGCGACTTCGGCACGCGCGCGCACCTCGGCGGTCGGGATTTCGTGAGGCCGTTTGTCGAGGCGTGTCGGGCCGAGGGGCTGAAGGTCGGTCTGTACTACAGTCCACCGAACTGGCACTACGCCCGCCGACACATGTCCTTCCGGTATTCCCGCGCCGAAGGCTCAAAGCTCGACGCGAACCATGAACCGACCACTTTGCAGGCCGAAACGCCCGAGTATATCGCTGAGTACCAGCGCCGGGTGCGCGGACAGGTGGAGGAACTGCTGACGCGATATGGACGGATCGACCTGATGTGGTTCGACGGGGTGATTCCTGGAGCCCGAGAGGCGATCCCGGTGGAATGGGTACGCAGGCTTCAGCCGCATATCGTCTGCAACCCGCGGTTGTGGGGTGCCGGTGATTTCGACACGCCCGAGTGCCAGGTGCCGACGGAGCGGCCGGCCGGCTGGTGGGAGATCTGCCATATGTGGCACATTGATGGCTGGGGCTACAACCGGAAGGAGCGGTATCGACCGACGGCGACGGTGCTCGATTGGCTGGCCCTGGCGGCCGCCTGGGGCGGGAACCTGCTGATCAACGTCAGCCCCGGGCCGGACGGCACGCTGCCGCAGGTAGCCTACGATCGCATGGCCGAAGCCTCCGCGTGGATCAAAGTGAACGGCCCGGCCGTCTTTGAGTCTGAGCCGGGGCCGTACCCCGAACAGTCCAACGTGCCGGTGACAACGGCTGGCAAGCGGTGGTATCTGCTTGTTCCGCCGGAGCATGACAAACCCATAGTGCTCGGAAACGTTCGTCCGCCTGTCGCGACAACACTGATGGGCAGCGGCAGGGCGGTGACCTCTCGCTTCGCCGGCGGCACGTTGACGCTGGATCTGCCGGCGGGTGCGCGCAGCGGACTTGTCGATGTCATCGCGGTAGACTGGTCCTGAGTCGCAATCGCGCGGGCTGGGGACTTGTTGGCACAATCAGGGGCGGGTGATGATCTCACAGACAGCCGAGTATGCGTTGCGGGCGGTGGTGTGGCTGGCCGGGCGGCCGGAGGACGCGGCGGGAACCCGGCAGATCGCCCGGGCGACGTGCGTGCCGCCTGGATACCTTTCGAAGGTGCTCCAGGGACTTCGCCGGGCTCGCCTGGTCGTCTCGTTGGCCGGTCGGGCCGGCGGCTTCAGACTGGCGCGTGAACCGGCAAAAATCACCATTCTCGAAGTGGTCAACGCCGTCGACCCGCTACTCCGCATCCGGCGATGCCCCATCGGCCTGAAGGGCCACGCCCGGGTCCTGTGCCCGCTTCATCGTCGGCTGGACGCGGCCTATGCGCTGGTCGAGAAGGTTTTCGCCGAGACGCGATTGTCCGAACTGGTGGGCACATCGGATGACAGCGGGCCGTTGTGCGAGTTCGCACCACGCCGCCCGCGCCGCTCTCATGCCCGCCGACGCTGAATCCATTGGTAATCCACCGCCTTTGGCGGTGAGACTCGACAAAGCTCTGCTGTTCCGTCGTTCTGTTGACTTTCTGGGCTCGTGGGTATTGCGTCAGTACGGTGGGTCTCAATGAGGAAGAGATCCGCCGGTACATTCGAGAACAAGAGGACTTTGATCAGAATCAAAGTCGTCTGGATTTCAGGTAAACGTTGTTAACGGCCCCAACGGGGCCTTCCCTAACTCAATACCCCCCTCAGGGGCGCTTCCTCAAGGCCGGGTGGCCCATCCTTCGCGTCAGCGAAGGGGGGGTCGCAATGAGCGAACGGGAACCGATGCAACCCGCAATGGGTCGTGACCCCACCCGCACGCGGTTGATCATCGTGACCCTACCCATCGGGCTTCGCCCGGATGGATGGGCCTCCCGTCCAAATCTGGCGTCATCATGTTTTTTGTCTCATCTGCGTGCACCTTCCGTCCTTCGTCGTCCGCACTTGGCGGCAATTGAGGCGGAGCGGCGGGAGGTCCGCCTGAGCGGATCATCAATCGTTGCAAGAAGAGACAGGCATCGCCTGAATGAGAGAGTAAGGAGCTGCCCGCAGATCACGCGGATTGACGCAGATTATTGGAGACAGGATGTTGCGGCAGCAATACGCCTGGTCGGTCTGCCGTCGGGCCGGCCAAGGCACCCGCCCCCTTGTCATGTATGGCGGGGCTTTTCCTTTCCCCCTGGGAACACCGGAGCCCATGCCTCACAAATCCCGGGGTCTGGGGCAGAGCCCCATCTCAACCCACAGATTCCGCTGAAGAACCAAAACAAAAAATGCCATAACACGCGGCAAAAGCCACGTGCCGGTTCCCGCTTTCGCCGGCGGGTCTCACAGATGCCACGGCGGCCGCATGGGCCGGGACAGCATTCGGTTGGCCTCGGCGTTATTGGTGATCTGCTCTTTGGTCGGGTCCCACTTGAGCGGACTGCCGGTGATCATCGCGATATTGAGCAGGTGGCAGATGGCGGCCGTCCGGTGCCCGACCTCGGCCGGGGCGAACGGGGTGCCTCGGTTCTTGACGCACTCGATGAACTGCCGGCGATGGTCATCGGTTCGGCCGAGCTGAATCTCGTCGGCGCCGATCTTCTCCTCCAGCAGTGAGGCCGGGGTGGCCTCAAGCTCGCCGCCGTGGATATGGATGAAGATCGAGCCTTTGTCGCCTTCGAACCTCAAGCCGCGCGGTGTGTCGTTCGAGCCGATCATCTTGATCCCATTTGCGTAGGTGCACTGGAAATCATACTTCATGAAGGTGTCGAACAGCCCGCTCTTGTTCCGCTCGCCCCGCGCGACGAACTCGACGGGGCCGGTGTCGTCCATCCCCAGTCCGAGCTGGGCCAGGTCGATGATGTGCGCGCCGCGGTCGGTCATTTCGCCGCCGCCGGTGGCCAGGATGAACCGCCACCAGAAGTGGCAGCGCTTCGCGGTGTAATACGCGTGGGGATTGGGCCCCAGCCAGAAATCGTAGTCAAAGCCCTCGGGGACCGGCATCTCCGGCTGCGACTCGGTCCAGGTCACGACCTGCTTGTGATGGCCGTCGCTCATCGGCAGGTTGATGCGGACGGTGTGGATCTTGCCAAGCCGGCCGTTGCGGACCAGCTCGCAGGCGAACCGGATCTTGGGGTTGGACCGTTCCTGGCTTCCGGTCTGCAATACCCGCCTGTACTTCTTCACCGCGTCGCAGACTGCCCGCCCTTCGGAGATCACATTCACCAGTGGCTTCTCGCAGTAGATATCCTTGCCGGCCTTGGCCGCGGCAATCGAGATCAGACCGTGCCAGTGATCCGGGGTACAGATGGTCACGACATCGATATCCTTGCGGGCCAGCATCTCGCGGAAGTCGCCGTATGCGTCGCAGCCCTTGTAGGCCGGCAGGTTGTTCTGGGCGGCGTAGTAGTCCTCGACGACTTTCCTTGCGATCTCCCGGCCCTGTCGCGCTTTGCGGCCCTCAGTTGCGATGATGCCCTGGTCGACGTCGCAGACCGCCACGACCTGGGTATCGGGCATCTTCATGAGGGCGTTCATGATGGACGTGCCCTGTCCGCCCAGGCCGATCGCCCCCACGACGATCCGGCTGTTGGCGCCTTTCTGATCGGCCATCCCAAGGGCCGAGGATCGCACGAAGTATGGGAAAGCGAATGCTCCGGCCGATGCGCCCGCTGCCCGCTTGAGAAACTGACGTCGTGAGGTTCTGTTCGATCCCATGAATTGTCTCCTGGATGAACTTGGTTCCTGTCCGGTTGATTTCCCATTCCCAAGATATATCAGGATAAACCACTTTGCCCGGGATCTCAAACCCCGAGGTACCCGGATTGATTCCGCGACTCAGTCTCTACCTTTTCAGCTCAGCCGCGGCCCGGTGCTGAGAGTTTTCTCGATATGTCGCTTCCCGCGGCCTTCAAGTCGCCGGTTGGTCCCCTTAGAATCAACATCGCCTGTGAGGTTCCGTGATGCTTGCGGATTTTGACATTCTTGCGATCACCGGCCTGACCGAGGTCGAAGCCGGGCGTCGGCTGCGCGAAGAGAGTTACAACGAACTGCCCGCCACCCGGAGGAGCAGTGTCCTGACGATCGCCCTGGAGGTCGTTCGCGAGCCGATGTTTCTGCTGCTGGTCGCGTGCGGCAGCCTTTATCTACTCATGGGCCGCGAGCACATCGGCGACGCCCTGATGCTCCTCAGTTTCGTTTTCGTCGTGATGGGAATCACGATCTTCCAGGAACGGCGCACCGAGCGGGCCCTGGAAGCCCTGCGGGATATGTCCAGCCCGCGGGCCCTGGTTATTCGTGACAGGCGACAACGGCGGATCGCCGGCCGGGAAGTCGCGCGCGGCGACATTATCGTGCTCGCCGAGGGCGACCGTGTGCCGGCCGACGCCGTTCTCATGCACGCCATCAGCCTATCGGTGGACGAGTCCCTGCTGACCGGCGAGTCAGTTCCGGTCCGCAAGCAGGCCGCCCGCGGCGAAGTCGGCCCGGCCCGGCCCGGTGGCGATGATCTGCCTTGGGTCTTCTCCGGCACGCTGGTCACACGGGGACAAGGTGTCGCCGAGGTGAAGGCCACCGGCCTGCGCTCCGAACTGGGCAAGATCGGCAGGGCCCTGCAATCCGTCGAGCAAGAGCGCACCCTTCTCCAGAAGCAGACCGGCCGGCTGGTCCGCAACCTGACCATCCTCGGGTTGACGCTTTGCGCGGTGGTGGTGGTGGTCTACAGCCTGACCCGGGGCAACACCGTGGTAGTCTGGAAGGAGGGTTTGCTGGCTGGAATCACCATGGCCATGGCCACGCTGCCGGAGGAGTTCCCCGTGGTCCTGACGATCTTCCTGGCCCTGGGGGCGTGGCGGATCGCCCAGAGCAACGTGCTGACCCGGCGCGTGCCGGCCATCGAAACACTCGGCGCCGCCACCGTCTTGTGTTCGGACAAGACCGGCACGCTCACCCAGAACCGCATGACGATCAGCAGGCTCTGCGCGGGCGGGCGATTCTTCGACGCCGATGACCCGGCTTGCGCGGAACTGCCGGAGCACTTCCATGAACTGCTCGAATTCTCGATCCTGGCTTCCAAGCGAGACCCGTTCGACCCGATGGAGCAGGCGATCGCCAAGCTTGGAGACAAGTACCTCGCCCAAACCGAGCACCTGCACGTATCCTGGTCGCTGGTGCACGAGTACCCGCTGTCGCCGGAGTTGCTGGCTTTGTCCCACGTCTGGCAGGCCCCGGACGGCAAGGATTATGTGATCGCGGCCAAGGGCGCGCCAGAGGCGGTCGGGGATCTGTGCCACCTGCCGAGAGAGCGAGTGGACGAGATGGCCGAGTGGGTCTCACAGATGGCGGGTAGGGGTTTGCGGGTGCTCGGCGTGGGCAAGGGCCGCTTTCGCAGGAGCGATCTGCCGGACGGGCAGCACGACTTCGATTTTGAGTTCCTCGGGCTGGTGGGGCTGGCCGACCCGGTTCGGCCGACGGTGCCCCAGGCGATTCGCGAGTGTTATGTGGCCGGCGTGCGCGTCGTCATGATCACCGGCGACTATCCCGAAACCGCCCGCAACATCGGCCGGCAGATCGGCCTGCATGGCCCCGACGAAATCATCACCGGCCCGGAACTCGATGCGATGGGCGACGCTGAACTGGCCCGACGGATCGGCCAAGTGAGCATCTTCGCCCGGGTCGTCCCGGAGCAGAAGCTCCGGATCGTCAGCGCGTTCAAGGCGAACGGCCAGGTAGTGGCCATGACCGGCGACGGCGTGAACGATGCACCGGCCCTCAAGAGCGCGCACATCGGCATCGCCATGGGCGGTCGCGGCACGGACGTCGCCCGCGAGGCGTCCGCGCTCGTGCTGTTGGACGACGATTTCTCCTCGATCGTCCAGGCGGTCAGGTTGGGCCGGCGAATCTTCGACAACATCCGAAAGGCCGTCGCCTACCTCTTCGCCATTCACGTGCCGATCGCCGGCCTGTCGCTGATCCCCGTGTTCTTCCCCGACTGGCCGCTGATCCTGTTGCCGGTGCACATCGTGTTCCTCGAGCTCATCATCGACCCGGCCTGCTCGCTGGTCTTTGAGGCCGAGCAGGCCGAACCCGACGTCATGACCCGCCCGCCGCGAAGTCCCAGCGAGCCGCTGTTCAGCTTCGGCTCGATCTCGGTCAGCATCCTGCAGGGACTATCCGTGTTAATCATCGTGATGGCGGTTTTCGTGACCGCCCGCTGGCGCGGCCATGCCGAGAATGACGCCCGCGCCCTCACTTTCACGACGCTGGTCATTGCCAACCTGGGCCTCATCCTCACCAACCGCTCCTGGAGCCGGACCATCCTGTCAACGATGAAGATGCCCAATCCGGCCGTGTGGTGGGTGCTCGGCGGTGCGGTCGGGTTCCTGGGGCTGGTGCTCTATGTCCCGTTCCTGCGAGGTATGTTTCGCTTCGCCCCCCTGCATCCTCTGGATCTTGTGATCTGCCCGGCGGCCGGTGTGATCAGTATTGTCTGGTTCGAGCTTCTCAAGATCGTCAATGTGCGCAGACGATCATTGCGGAGGTGATCATGCAGCGCCAGCCGGAACCTGAATGGATGGACCTGCCCGATGAGGCCGAGGCCTACGCCAAAGCGGACTTTGCCGATGTCAATGCGGCGTTTGTCGAGAGGCTTGTCGAACTCGCCCGCAACGTCGGCCGGGCGGTGGCGGTGGATCTCGGCTCCGGGCCGGGCGATATCCCCGTACAGGTGGGCAGGATTTGCTCTGAATGGCGGATATTGGCCGTCGATGTGTCGCATGCCATGTTGTGTCTTGCCGCCCGGGCCATCACGCAGGCCGGGCTGGACCGCCGAGTCCTGCCGGTCGAGGCCGACGCCAAGCTGCTGCCACTGCCCGACCGCCACGCCGACGTGGTTTTTTCCAACAGTATTCTGCATCACATCACCGATGCCGATCGCCTCTGGACCGAAATTCGGCGAATAGCAGCGCCGGGAGCATCGATCTTCGTTCGCGATCTGGCCCGGCCGGCCGACGAACAGGCAGCGCGGCGGATCGTCGATTTGTACGCCGGCAACGAGTCGGTCCTGTTGCAGGAGGAGTTCTACCGATCGCTGTTGTCGGCCTACACGCCCGACGAGGTGCGTGCGCAGCTCCGGCTCGCTCGGCTGGATACTCTCCAAGTCGCGATGGTGACCGACAGGCACCTCGACATCTGGGGCCGGTTCATTGCATGACCGCCGGGCCGCCGATAGCCTGTTGAAAGTTTACCCACAGGGCGGGAGCGGACGAGTGGGCGAAATCTTCTGGATCAACCCCGAAGACCGAATATTGCTGTCGACCGGCGGCCTCGATGACCTGCCGTCATTCTTTGCATGGCGGCAGGGCGATCGGTTGGACAAGGTAGGCCTGGCCTCCTGGCGCCAGCGCTGGCGGCTGCGGCTGACGGACTGCGCCGGCCGTGAGCGAGTGATGTACCTCAAACGTTTCCAGAATCCGCCTCTGGGCCGACAACTGGACCGCTGGAAGCTGGGCCGACCATTGACCGCGACCGCGGCGATCGAATGGCAGAACGCGCTTCAGCTCCAGGCCCTGGGCGTTCGGGCGGCCACGCCGGTCGGCTTCGGCCAGCAGATGGCCGGGCCGTGGGAACGCCGCAGCTTCGTGCTGCTGGACGCCGCCCAGGGCGAATCGCTCGAACGCTGGGTGCCCCGGCAGCTCGCGCCTCAGGCTTGTGAACGTGACCTCTCAGCCAGGCGGGCGATGTTCGATGCCCTCGCCCGCTTCGTCGCGGGCTTTCACGCGGCCGGTTTCGTTCATCGCGACATGTACCTTTGCCACATTTTTATCCGGGGCGCGGAAAGAGGTTATCCACGGCCCGCCCACGGCGACTGCTTCACGCTTATTGACCTGCAGCGGGTGTTCCGGCCAAGATGGCGGCAGCGCCGCTGGGTGGTCAAGGACCTGGCGGCCTTGAATTTCTCCGCACCGGTCGACCGCGTGGGCCGATGGGAGCGACTGCGGTTTCTGTGCCGGTATGCGCGGGCGCACGAGCGAGTCGGATCGGCCCGCCTCCTGGCCCGGCTCATCGGGCGCAAGACCGCCGAGATTGCCCGCCGCAATCCCGCCCCGCTGGCCGGTGAGTGGTCGCCGCCGCGGGCAGGCTGAACCGGGCCGGACAGCCGGGGCATCGAACGGGGATGAATCCATCATTCAGGACGGCATGAAAGTCGCACTGGTCATCGAGCGGATTGAAACTTGGCGGGGTGGCGCCGAAACCTCGACCATGCTCTTCGCCGGCCACTTGGCCCGGCTGGGCTGCGAGGTCCACATCATCACCTCGACACACACGCCCTCCACGCCCGACCTGACAATCGTGCCGATCAAGGTCAACAGCGCGCTGCGGGCACTGCGTACCCTTCATTTCACGCAGCGGGCGACTCGCTTTATTCGCAGCGGCAACTTCGACATCGTTCACGGCATTACCCCCTGCGCGGCGGTCGATGTCTACCAGCCGCGCGGCGGAACCGTGCCCGAGACCCTCCAGCGCAATATCGCCATGCGCTCCAGCCCGGGCGCGCGCGGTCTGAAGCGAATCGCGCAGCAGATCAACCTCAAGTACCGCGTCATCGCCGGCCTCGAGCGCCGGCTGCTGCAACGCCGGCCAGCCCCGTGGGTGATCGCCATCTCCGATTACGTCTCCGATCAGGTCCGCCGGCACTACGATTACGACACCGCTCGCATCCGAAAGATCTTCAACGGCGTCGACTCCGATCCGACACCGCCTGTTGAGCGCGACCGCGAGCGGGCCGCCGTCCGCGAGCAGTATGGGATCAACGATCGAGACGTCATGCTGCTGTGCGTGGCCCATAATTTCCGGCTCAAGGGCGTTCATCGTCTCATCGAGGCCCTGGCCCTGATCCGCAACTGCCGTGATGAGTCTTCGACCTCCCGCGCGGACTTCGGGCGCATACGCGCGGTACTCGTCGGGCGCGACAATCCGCGGTGGTTCGCCCGTCTGGCCGAGAGTCGAGGCGTGGCTGACTGTGTCGTCTTCGCCGGCCCGACGCAACGCATGACCGCCTTCTATCACGCGGCCGATATGCTTCTGCACCCGACTTACTACGATCCTTGCAGCCGGGTTGTGCTGGAGGCCCTCGCCGCGGGCCTGCCGGTCGTAACCACTCGGTTCAACGGCGCC
>DATIKE010000143.1:0-4109 GCA_035477895.1 Phycisphaerae bacterium | reverse complement strand
CGGACGAGCCCAAGGCCGACCTGGTCATCGGCGACATCCATGTGCCGGAGGGCGCCGACACGATCACCGTCTGGCTCCGCCACCAAGCCGAGCACTCGACCGGCGTGGGCATGGACTGGATCCGCCTCGAAGACGTGACCGGCAAGTAGGGAGATCGCACCTGCCACTTGTGCGAGAATCCCTGCCTGCTTGTGCCTGTCTGCCACAGGCAGGGGGGGCGCTGCGGTCGCAGCGATGTCATACTACAGGATGACCAAAACAAGAGAGCCCACAAGCAACAGCAGGCCGGTCAAGGCCGTTCCCGTTCCCAGCAGGAGATCGGGTTTCGGGTCGCCGACGTATGGTCGGACGGAGAGCGGGACGCGGCGGATATTGAAGACCTGTGTGCCGAGGATGATGACCACGATCGCCACGAGCATGGCGAAGAAGTCGATGGCCGGGGCGACCTGGGCCGCGATGGTGGTCACCGTTCGCAGGACAGCGGCCAGGACGTTGTCCGCCGAGAACAACCCGAACCGCTTGCCGAGCGTCAGAAGATGTATGACGCCGAGGACGCCGATGGCCCACAGGCTGATCTGGAGACCCACCCTGGCGTCCTTGTTGGCATGACGCAGGCGATTCACCGCGGACCAGGTTTTTGCCGCCCGCCTGTGAACCTCGGCCCACTTGAAGGTTGTTCCACATTCGGGGCAGCGATTGGCCGGCAGTCCGGTCAGAATGTACGAACACTTGCGGCAGGTGGGGGGTATGGGCAGGGTCCACTTCTGCTTGCGAAGGTGATCGAGTTCTTCCCAACTGAAGGACATCGCAAACCGAAGAAACGCCGGAAGCCGAAACGACGAGAAATCGACCTTGTATCATAACGGTTACGGTGCGGTTTGGCGCAGGACCGGTTCACCCGACCATGATGCGTTCTTCGGGGAGTCGGACCATCGGCGGCTTGTGTTCGGTGACGATCATGGCGATGGTCAGCGGGCCGAGCCGGCCCACGAACATGGTCAGGATGATCCACAGCTTGCCGGCGGCGGTCAGCTCCGGCGTGATGCCCGTGGACAGGCCCACGGTGGCGAACGCGGAAATCTGCTCGAACAGCAGGTGTTCGAGGTGCCAGGAGGGGCGGGCGGCCTCGGTGGCGCTCAGGATCAGGACGCCGATGAGGTTGAACATGGCGGCCACCGCGATCAGCAGGCCTGTCCGGCGGATCAGGTCGACGGAGACGCGCCGGCCGGCGAGCGTGACGTCTTCCTGCTGGCCGAGCCGGGCCCGCAGGCGGGCGATCCAGACCGCTATCGAGGTCGTTTTCACGCCGCCGGCGCAGGAGCCGGGCGATCCGCCGATGAACATGAGCAGGACCAGCAGAACCAGGGAGGCGACGGGGCAGGCACCGATGTTGATGGTGTTGAAGCCGGCCGTCCGGGCGCTGACCGACTGGAACAGGGCATGACCCGCGCCGGAGATCCACGAGTCGCCGCTGCCGCCGTCCAGCCCGGTCACCAGCAGAAGCACGGCGCCGACGAAGATCAGAACAATCGTCGTTCGGAGCACCACACGCGTATTCAGCGACCAGGCTGTATGCTTGCGTTGGCCCAGCGGCCTGCGCAGGCGCCACAGGGTCTCCAGCAAGACCGTGTAGCCCAATCCGCCCAGTACGATCAGCAGAGCCACGGTTGACAGGAAAACCGGGTTGGAACGGACGGCCATCAGATTGTCCGAGAAGGTGGAGAATCCGGCGTTGCAGAAAGCCGAGATCGAGTGGAAAGTGCCGGCGTACAGGGCCTCGCGCCAGCCGAGACTGTCGTGAAGCGCGTTGGCCAGCACCAGCGCCCCCGCGCCTTCGATCGCCAGGGTCAGCAGCACGATCCATCGGAGACTGTGCCGGAACTCCTGTGCCGCGTTCTTCTGGTAGAAGACGTCGTGCAGTGCGACCTGGGCACGAAAGGAGAGCCTTCGCCCGACGGCCTGCATGGCCAGCGCGGCAAAGGTCATGATGCCCAGGCCGCCGCACTGGATGAGCGCCAGAATGACGACTTGGCCGAAACGGGTATAGTCCCCGGCGGTGTCGACCACGACGAGGCCGGTCACGCAGACGGCCGAGGTGGAAGTGAAGAGTGCGTCGAGCGGGTGGATCGGGCCGCGCGCGTGGGCGGCCGGCAGGCTCAGCAGGATCGCGCCGAGAAGGATCAGACCCGCGAACGTGGCGACGAGGAATCCCTCGGGCCGGGTCATGGCGCTGATGAACAATCGATGGTGCTTTTCTCTGGCCATGTCGCGACCGGTAGGCGCCGGGCTCAGGGCAGCACGTACACTCGTTCCATGATGATTGGCGTCATAGGCCAGCTCATCTCCTGCGGATCGATTCGGCTTGGGGACAAGTTCGCGTGCCTTATATCATCGACCACGTCCAGACCCTCGATTACCCGGGCGAAGACGGTGAACCCGCCATTCTGGTTGTCCAGGTTTTCCGAGTTATCCCAGAAGTTAATGAAGAACTGGGAGGTTGCGGAGTTGGGGTCGCCGCCGGCCAGGGCCATCGCGACCGTGTGCTGCACGTTGCTCCGTTCCGGGCTGAACTCGTTCTGGATCGGGCCTCGAATGCCGGGGGCCGGGGAGGCGTCCTCCAGGTATCCGCCGGCCTGGGCCACGAAGTCTATGAGCACGCGATGGAAGATCAAGCCATTGTAGAAGCCGTCCTCCACGTATTGGCAGAAGTTGCGCACGGTGATCGGGGCACCGGCCGGGAACGGGTCGTTGAGCATCTCGAAGACAATGTTTTTGCCACCTATCGTCGTTTCCAGCTTGACCTTTGGGCGGGTCAGGACGGTCTGGGTGATCGAGGTGGTGCTCTCGTGCCCTTCGGCGTCCCGTACCGTCAATTGGAACTTGAGGTTGCTGTCGGCATTCGGTGCTTCGTAGGTTGCTTTCGGCCGATCGGCGCCGCTCAAGGAAACCGGCGCGCCGTCGGTCTGCCGCCAGTTGTAGGTCAGGCTTCCGGCGGGGCTGGTGCTGCCCGAGCCGTTCAGCGTTACGATCACGCCGGGTGCGACGTAGCGATTGCCTTTCGCCCGAGCGATGACCCCGGCGCCGCCGCACTGATCCGGCAAGGCGACGCGCGGCGGGATGCCGTCGGCGTCCTCCTCCGGGTCCGCTTCGGGGTCGGTGTAGTCCTGCTCGGTAAAGCAGGGGTCGTTTACGGTCACCGGCACGGCGGGGAGGGGGTACAGGGAGGTGCCATCTTCCAGGTCCCTGTTAGTAGCTTCACCCTCTTTAATGGTATCCACAACGCCCATGCCTGAAACGACCCGGCCGCAGACGGTGTAGGACCCGCTGGCCAGCCCGTCGTCGCGGTCGGACATAATGACGAATTCCGGCACGGCGTCGCTCACTCCCGAAGGGGTGAACAAGGCCACCCGCCCTCTTGAGAAACCCAGGAGGCCGCCGGGGTCGCTGTCATCCGTCGGCCGTGCCATTTTCTCGGCCAGACTGGTTTTGTATCGGCCTCCGGCGATCCATTTATCGAAAATGAGGTGGAAGACGGTGTTGTCGTAGTATCCTTCATCGACGTACTGCTGGAACAGGCGGGCCGCGGCGGGTGCCTGGGGCGTGAACAACTCGATCACGATGTCGCCCCGGTTTGTGTGCAGGGTGACCTGCGGTGCAGGCCCGGTCATGATCGGCGTACCGCTGCTCTGGGGCAGAGGCTCCATGCATTGCTGGCCCAGCAGAAGTGGAACAAGCACCATGGCCGCCAGGAGTTGTCGAGTCATGCTAACTCCAATAATGCAAAAGGGTTGGCGCGTTCGGCCGGGTACATTATACGATTGAGGGAGCTGTCCAACAAAGCGCCAATTGGGGCCGCAGTCCGCAGGGGGCGGGACAGGACCGATAATGGGCTGGGGCGTGCAGGAGGAATCACGGTTGGGCAGGAAAGGCTGAAAGGCGAGGACGGATGGCAGAGGTGGCGTATATCGCGTTGGGGTCCAACCTGGGGGATCGGGAGCGGTTCATCCGGAAGGCGGTGGATAGGCTGCGGTCGGCCGAGGGTGTGCTCGGGGTTATCCTCTCGGCGCTCCATGAGACTGCGCCGGTGGGGGGTCCGGCCGGCCAGGGGG
>DATIKE010000142.1:0-6626 GCA_035477895.1 Phycisphaerae bacterium | reverse complement strand
GACATAGTAACCCCGGGTCGCCGCGCTGAGAAAACCATACACCGCCACGATCAGCACCAGCAGGCCGCCCGCCGAGGCCAGCGTTCGAAGCATGGATGCCCGTCGGGCGCCTGTCTGCGACTCGTATGCATCCAGAATCAGCCTGATCTTTTCCGGCGGGACGTGGACCAGCACGGCCGATCGCCACACGCTGCCGTAGGGTCTCTTGAATTCCTGCGTGAAAACGTCGGTCTTGAAGTCCCTCGCTTTCAGCCGACGGTAGCCGTCCTGATCCAGCCAGCGATACAACTCCTCCTGATGCTGAAGCCAGTCCGCCCGCTTACCGGGCGACTGCAAGAGTTGCCGCAAGACGGGCTCGCGCAAGCGCGTAGCCGCGCTTCGCATCGCCTGGTCGATGGACTGCGCCCGTTCCGGGCAGAAATCCTCAGACTCGCCCAGGACCCACGACCCGGGTTCGTGCGCGTTCCGCCAGCGATCGAAATCATCGTTCCAGGGTTTTTCGAGATAGTCGACCTGCCGGGTGAATCGCCCCACCTTGCCGTCGATCGTGCCTGTGATGGTTCCCTCGTGTTCCGAACCGTCGGCCGGCTGAGGCTCATGAGTCATCTTGAGGTGGAGCGAAATCTGGCGGGAAGTATCCACACTCGGTGGAGCCTCCGTCGGCTGCGCAAGAAAGGTCACATCGAATCCCGGGGCGTCCCCGAACACCTTCTTGACCACGCGCCCGGCGCTCACTCTGAGTGCCTGGGCCTGTGAAGCCTGCTCCGAACCATCGCCGCCCAGGCCCGGGGCATGTGCAATCACGACACCGCGCGGCAAGTCGGCCTGGGACGCGATCATCGCCTTGTACTGTTTCGCCACCGCCCGGGTGACCGCCCGCACCGCCGCCTCCTTACTGGCATAAATGTCCGGCTCGAAGCCGGCCGCTACCAGGTCGCGCTTTTCAACGCCGGTTGCCTCGACAGCTTCATTCAACGGCTCGGAAGCTTCGGATTGCGATCGGGCGTAGTAATCTGTAATTGTGTCGAACTGCCTGAGATACTTTTCATAGCTCTCATCCGCTTGACGCTGCTGCTCGGCCGTGCGAAGGGGAACAGGGCGGACGATAGGTCCAACCGTCGTGTATTGGACTCTGGGTTGAGCGAGCCTGAAAGCCACAGCCACAGCCACAGCAAGGAGTGCGAACACAACTGCAACACTGCCGATGATGATTCGTCCCCTTCGCCCAGACTTTACGAACAGGAAGACGAACATCGCCGCCGCGAGAACGACGCTAACGCCTGCCACGAGCAGAACGAGCAGCGAAAAAACGGTCATGACGACACTCCTTGCCCGCCGCTGTTGGACGCGTCGAGCGGCCGACTACGGGCGGGCCATACGAACAGCAGGAGGGCGGCCAGAAACAGCACTGCCGCCACTGTGGCCTCGCGCGAGGCCACGGCGTCGAGGAATGTCTCGATGGCCGGCCCCGCACGATGCTGGTCGAACATGTCCAGGATGAGAGGCCAGTTCTCGCGGGCCAATGCATCGCTCAGGGACTGCACGGCCGCAAACATCGCGACCGCCCCCAATGCCAACCGGAACACGTGGGCACAGCCCCGCTCCCGGCGGGCGATGAGACCGAGGAGGGTGCTCAACACAATCAAAACGGCGAACGATGCCCAGAAGGCTTTCAGGAGCAATTGAGGCCAGCCGCTGTAACCGAAAAGACCGTGCAGTTCAGCCGCCAGGTTCCGATCGGGCCAACCAAGGGCAACGATGGCCGGCAGGTTGAACGCGGCCGCCAGTCCGACCGCCAACGCAGCCAGCATCAGCAGGCCTCCAAAGAACGATAGAGTTGCATCACGAATGCCCTGCAGCCGCGCGGAGCTGCGGGCCGCGGGCAACGGCAGGATGCCTTCCGCCGCGGCGACCGCCGGTGGCGGCGGAGACATCCCTTCCAGTTCCTTCATATTCCACCACACCGCCAGACGCCGCCCTTGTTTGTCGCGAAAAGTCCCTGTCGCGATAAAGATAATGTCAATGATCGTGCCGATGTGCAGGAAGCCGAACGTGCACAGCCACAACAGGCCGGTGCCGATCTTGCCCACGTAGAACCGATGCAGGCCGGCCAGCGGAAAGACGAATCCCACACATGCCAGCATCAGGGCTCCGCCCCGGAGACGATCCGAACAGTTGCGCAGTCGGGTCAGGGCAACAAGACCATCCACCGGTTTGTGCGGCGCGGCCGCAGCGCCGGTCCCTTGAGGCCGCGGGGAAAAAGGAGAAGACATCGGCCGGCGTCCGGGCGAAGCCGTCGCACCCATGGCCGCCACACCGGTGGATGCCGCGCCAAACGCCGCAGCCGCCCCCTGGCTGAATGGAGCAAGAATCTGAGCCACGAGGACCATGCCGGCCATCACGCCGGCGGTCCCAAGCTTCGCGCCGTTGCACGCTTCGCCCAGGATGAGCCCCAGAAAGCCGGCAATGATCGCCCACCGAAGCGAAATCCGGCTCCGACGCTGCGGCGAGGTCAGCTTTCTCCAGTTCATCAGGAGAAGCACGATGCCGCACGCAAGCAGCGTCCCCGACACCCGGCTGAAGAACAATCCGTTCATGAAGGCGGCCTGCAAGCCGAGCCCATACGTTGCCACCACCAGCGGGATTACATAAGTCGCGCGGCTCAGCTCGTTCCGCACGCCGGCTCTTCCGTTGCGCGCCCGGCCTCGGATCGCCATGATCCCCAGGGACACGCCCCCGACTAATAGCAGAACGACCGGTAAAATCGCGATCATATCCTCGCCGCTATGTCCCTTTTGAAGCCCGGCGCAATAGGCCACAAACGCAACCATCAGAAACAGCGTCGCGTGGGCGCAGCCCAACATGCCGTAGACCAGCCGACCAAGCAGCGGTTCGCTTTCGATCGCTGGCGAAAACAGTACCCTTGTACTGATGACCCCCCCGGCTGCCGCGGTGATGAGCACGAACGACAGCAGCGACCAGAACAGTTGCAGAGGAAAAGTCGCGTTCTCGGTCAGCGCTCCCGTGCCGACAGCCACGAAAAACGCGGTCATGACCGCAAGCAACCGGCGCTGGTTCCAGGTGAGAGGATCGCCGGCAGCGTCCAGGCCGACCGTGGGTGTGGCTACCGGCGCCATGGCAGGGGCGACACCGGCCGACCGTCCGGCGAATCGCTCCCCCACTTGCTGCATTCTTCGGCTGAATCGCTCGCCGGCCTTTTCCAGACGTCTACCCGCTTTCTGCCATCTGGCAGAGATGCGATCCCAAGGCTCGGCCGGCAACGGCCCGGTGCCCAATCCGCCTTCGCCGCCCAGCCGATTCGCCTCGGCCGACGAGCCGCCGCCGACGGTGACCGTACGTGCCACGCGGTCGGCGACCATGGTCAGGCTATCGGGGCTGAAGTGCGACACGCTGTTGCGGATGTGCTCGGTCCCGAAAACGGCCTCGACCATTTCCTGCGCGGACCGGTAGCGGTCGGCCGGTTCCTTGGCCATCGCCTTGCGGATCACGGTCGCGAAAGGCTCCTCGATCCCCGTCAGGCCGGGCTCTGCCGTCAGGTGCTTCATCAGGATTTCGCCGGGGCTGCCGCCGAGGAACGGCGTCTGCCCGGTGAGCATCTCATAGAGCACGCAGCCCAGCGCATACACGTCGATGGATGCGTCGTACCTGCCCTGGCCGATCTCCGGGGCCATGTAATGAACCGTGCCCACGGTGATCGTCTGCCCGCTGTGCCGGCTGGCGGCCATCGCCTTGCTCAGGCCGTAGTCGCCGATCTTGACGTAGCCGTCCTCGTAGAAGATGTTACCAGGCTTAAGATCTCTGTGAACGACCCCGCGGTCGTGGAGGTAGGTCAGCCCCTTGGCGATCTCGCGCAGAAAGAACGCCGCCTTCTGCGCCCCGAGGCCCGCGGGCGAGCCGTCCAAAAGCTCGCGAAGCGACGGGCCGGAAACGTACTCCATGATCACGAAGGGGACGCTATCGGCATTATACCGGACGTCGAAAATCGTCACGAGGTGCGGGCTCTTCAGGTTCATGCACGCGCTGACGCCGCGCAGCTCGATCTGCTCATGGCCCTGGACGGCCTTGAGGGCGACTTCCCGGCCGGCATCGCTGACGGAGAAGTAAACCTCTCCAAAACCGCCGCGACCGACGGCTCGCTGAATGGTGTAACCCTCCAGGGGCCGATCGCCGTGTTTGTAGCGGAATCCATCCATGATGCGTGCCCTCACCCGGGTTCTCAAGCCCGGCTGATCAGACCCTCCGAGCCACGAAAGCGACGGCGTCGACCTTCACGTGAGCATCCACTGGAATACCTTCGGAACGTCGCAACGGGCGGTCGTCGACTTTCACCTCGGCCTCGCTTCGGCAGACCAGTCGATCGTCGTGCACCGTCAGCACGATGGGGCGACTCAACGCGTCGGCCTGGATGTGGGCCGATGGGCCCGGCCCCATGACCAGCGTGCGATCCAGCAGGATAACCCGCCGTACGTCGCCGCTCGGAAGCCGAGCGCCCGCCAACTGCAGAACCGCCGTCGTGCTGGCCGCGGTCGGCAGGTTGAACTTCAACCGGCAGCGAGGGGATAACGCGATCGTATCCCCGTTGGCCAGCAGTTTTCGGGTGACCGGTCTGTCATTGACCGCCACCGGTTGCCGCGATACGAGAAAGTAGTCCTCGTCGATGCGTTCGATGGTGGCCGTCGGCAGGCCTGGCTCAGCCGCAAGACCGATGTCCGGCCGTTGCGATGAACTCACCGGCCCGATGGTCACACACCGTTCGCGGGCCACCAGGTAGCTCCCCGCCCCATCGACATAAAGCATGAACCGACTCGGCAGGCGGTCGCCGTGGTGTAAACGAACCGTATCGTCCGGACGAGCGGGCTGAGGTTCATCGGAAGACTGCTTCATCGGCCTGGACTCCGGGGGCGTCACCATTTCGGTCAGCAGGCCCAACGGCCCGCCGCGCAACTCTTCCAGACCTTGAGCGGCCTGATCTGCCGCTTGGCGGGCGTCGCGGATCCATCCCGCCTCGGGCCGCATCGCCGCGATTCTCCGGAAAATCTCACCGGCCGCTCTCAACCGGCCGTGAGCCGCCTCAGCCAACGCTTGACGACACTGCCCGAGGAAACAGGCGGCTTCGGTCAGCGCGACGGTCTCGCCCGCCAGAGGTCGCAGCCGCTGCACAAGAACCTCGGCGCGATCCAGCCGACCCGAGTTGATCGCGCCCGAAATCTCCTCCGTGACCGCCGCGATCACCCGACCACACAGTTCCGCCAGCGCTTTGTTGGAGACGTGGCGTTCCCGGGCCGCGATCAGACTCTCGATAGCGTCATCCCACCGGCCGGCTGCCGCAGACGCACGCGCTCGCTCGAGATGTGCCTCTGCCTCGGCTCGAAAAGCGTCGGCCCGATGACGAAGCTTGGCCACGCCTGCGCTGTCTGCGTCAATACCCGCCAGTATACCCGCGCACATCGAGAGCCGACCGTTGTCCACCTCCCGTCGGGCGGTTTCGAGCATGTCGGCCCGGCGGTGATCCTCGTCCTGCTGTCGGCTCGCCGCCTCGCGGGCTGCCTGGTGCAGCTCGGCGGCATCAGCCAGGTTTCCCCCCAACTTGGCCGCCTTCTCGCAGTCAGTCAGTGCCTGAGGCCACCGCCGTTCCGCCAGGTGTTGCCGGCCTCGATCCACGAATGCCCGGGCCAATCGGCCGACCAGATCCTGACCGCGCCGATGGGCCCGAAGCCTGGCATCCTGGACCAGCTCGTACGCCTCGTCCAGACGCCCGTCACGCATGGCCGTCTCAGCTTGTCGAATTCGCAGGAACAGCACGGCTTCGACCCTCAGTATACCACTCCTCAGCGACCTTCCGGCACCGGAACAAGGGCCACCGCCGGCGCGGTCGTCGTCACCGCTACCCGACCCGGGTTCAGATGATCGTTTACCCGCATGAGGAGGTCTTTCTCGTCGATCGTGTCGATGGCAATGGGCTCGATGAACCGTGCCTCATGAGCCAGAACGCGCTCAGCCACGTCCAGGCGGTTCTTGATCTCCCGGATCAGCTTCTCCGTCCGGGCGAGCTTACTCGCGTCGAACTGCACGCGCGAACCGACGGCGGCCGCCTGTACCAGTCGATGCTGGCTGTCCAGTGCCTGGATCTGGTCCTCGAGCCGGACCTTCTGGGACTTCGTTCGCTCGAGCATCTGCATGGCCGACCGCAGCGATTTCTGGCGCGTCTCCAGCAGGCGTTGCTTGCCGGCCAGCACGACCTCCGCTTCCTTGTACCGGTCGAAGCTGCGGGCCAGCTCCTCTTTGACCTGCTGATGGCTGTACTCCTGCCCTCCCAGGGTGTATGCCACGCGCTGGGCAGCCATGGTGTCCTTCAGTTTCACCACGCGCACCCGCTCCTCGTTCAGCAATCGCTGGTTCTGCTCCAGGTCGGTCTTGAGCGTGGTGATCTGGACCTCCTCCTGGGCGATGAGGCGGACATTTGCGTGCATTTCGGGGATGATGTCCTCAAGCAGGTCGCGAGCCCGCTGGAGCTCGAACTCGATGGGGACGGCATCCTTGACCGCCGTCTGAATCGATTTGGCCGAACTGCTCAGGTAACTCACCGCGTCCCGGCCAAAGAAAAA
>DATIKE010000141.1:0-1659 GCA_035477895.1 Phycisphaerae bacterium | reverse complement strand
AACCCGGAGGGAGGTTGTGTCGTCTGATAGAGTGGGGCCGGAGTGTTTTTCGGCGGTGGGCCATCCGGGGATGGGTACGGGTGAAGCAGGAGCGGACGGATGACTCGGACAGCGTGGCTGAGAACAGGGGTTGGCGCGGCGGCGGTCTGGATTGCCGGGACGGCCGTGGCCCAGAACCAGATCATTCAGGGCAACGTCCTGGACGCCAACAACCGGATCGGTTCCGGCGGGCTGAACGCGCCTCGGCCGATACAGGACTTCAATCTCACCAATCGTATCATGACCGGGAATGCGGCCGGCGGCATGAGCTTCCGGGGTTACTCGCCGATTCGTGATCCGGGGGTGTTCTTTTTGGGCTCGCCCGCGGCGGAAAGCGGCCTCCTGGGCGGCGGACGCCCGGCCCTGCCGTCCGATTCTCTCAGCAACTTCCAGCGGGACAGCTTCAACCTCATGGACTACCGCCGCGCCACGGGCACGTGGGGGACGGCCAACCCGTATTACTCCCCTTCGTCCACGGTGCTGAACACCGGAGCCATTCTGTCAGGTCAGAATCGGCTGGGCACCTCGCAAATCCAGAACCCGTACCAGCCTCTGGGTGCTGCCGGGGTTGCCCATGGCACGAACCTGCTCGGCACGGTGACGGATTCGAAGGCTGGCGGGAACCTCCTTTCAGTTCCGACACAGGTGGTCCGGGCCATGACCGGCCAGCCGGTGGTCGGGAGTGTCGACCAGCGCCTGCTGAGCAATCCGCTCTTCGCGGGAGCGTTCCGCTACGTGCCGGCTCCGCAAATCGCCGGCCAGATCAGCCCTGAGCAGGCTCTGGCGGTCCAGCCGCGATCGGCGCAAACGCCGGAAACGGGTGAGCAGGTCAATGTCGGGGAAACGGTTTCCGCCCGCCTGGAAGGGCCGCTGGATCTGCGGTTGCAGGGTAAGCCCCAGGATCGGCGGGTGGGAGGGCCGACGGATGCCGCGATTCAACAGGTTCTCGCGCGGGCCTCGATGGATGGCGAGTTTCTGGCGGGCCAACCCGGCGATGCTTCTGTGAAGGTACCCGTTGCTCAGAAGACGGCGGAAGACGGGGTGCGGTTGATCTCGCCCGCGCCCGGACCGGGCGAGCCGGGAGCCGTGACGGATGTCTATGCGTGGATGATCGAGCGGACGCGCCCGGCGGCAAGTCCGGGGACGCCCGGAACGGCCCAGCCCGGCACCCCCGCTCAGCCGGCGCCGGCTCCGAACCCGACGGTGGTCGGGGCGCTGATGGACCAGTCGGTCGAAGTCGTTCCGCTCAGAACCTTCGTGGGTACCGAAGACTCGGCGGTGAACCAGCGTTTGAAGTACGCCGAGGAAGCCCTGCGGGCGGGCCGGTACTACCGCGCGGCCGAGGCTTATGACCTGGCCCGCGCGATCTCGCCGCGAAATGCGCTGACCCTGCTCGGGCGGAGCGTGTCATTGCTGGCCGCCGGAGACTACGTCAGCAGTGTCCAAAGCCTTTTCGAGACGATCGGGATGTTCGACGCACTCAACGCGTTCGAGGTCGATTTCAGGTCATTCCTGCCCGACCTGCGGGTTCTCGACAGCCGACGGGCGGACATCGAGAAGCGTCTGGAGGCCCGGGAAGACGGCCGGCTGCGGTTCCTGCTGGGGTTCGCCGAGTACAAC
>DATIKE010000140.1:0-1694 GCA_035477895.1 Phycisphaerae bacterium | reverse complement strand
AAGAGACGGCGGTTGAAAGCGATGGCGGGTTCGGCTTCGAAACCAAAGAACGCATCCGGGTGATCTACGCCGGACCGGCCGGGGAAACCTACACGTTTGGCGATCCCGCGGCGGTGGTCCCGCAGGCCCATTGGGAGCTGTGGGAGAAGGTCAAGGGGGCCGACGGCAAAGAGGCGTGGGTGGTGGTCGACCAGGGACCCTGGACGATCGGTAAGATTTCGCTGGTGACGGTGTACTTCAACAAGACCGGATTCATGACGGCCAAATGCCCGCTCGACGATCTGGCCCAGTTGAACCTGTATCATTACCAGCTCGCCAGCGACCACCGGAACAACCTGCGATTCGCGATGGCCAAGGTGCTGTTCGGCCGGGGTCTGAGCCATGACGAGCAGAAACGCCCGATCGTACTGGGCGTCCATGAGGCGTTCTTGTGCGGCAGCCCGAATGCGGACCTCAAGGTGGTGTCCGACGACGGGCAGGCGATCGCAGCCGGCGAGGGGGCCCTGCGCCATTGCGAAGAGCAGATGGACATGGTGGCCAAGGGGCCTCTGATGGTCCAGGCGTCCGGGGGGCAGACGGCGACGGGCAAGGCGATCGACGAGGGGAAGGGGCAATGTGAACTCCAGGCGTGGGTCCACCTGATGGAGGGCGGCATGGATCAGGCGATCGCGTACTGTTGCCAGTGGCTCGGCCAGGAGAAGCCCGAGGATGTCGGCGTGGACATCAGCGACGACTTCGAGCTGCTCGGCCGGTCCGGCGAGGATCTGGACTTTTTGGATCGCGCCCGGGCACGGGGCGACATCGACCATGTCACCTACCTGGACGGGCTCAAGCTGCGTGGCGTCCTGCGGGAGACGGCGGACATCCAGAAGATCGCAGAGGCGGCACGGAATGAAGGCCCTGCCACGGGTCTGTTGGGGCGGGAGGTTGAATGAGCGGACCGGACGAAGAACTGCCGGCCGAAGGGTGTGCGGCCACCGCGCTGATCGACGAGTTGCGCCGGATCGTCGAGTTTCATGTCCGGGAGTACGACATGCACCACGCGACGGTGATGGGGTGCCTGGACTTGGTCAAGGCCGAGGTCACAGAGGATTGGTTGTTCGAGGGCGACGACGAGGGTGACGATGAGGGCGACGACGGCGCTGTGTCTGGCGACGCCGGTCCGGAAGACGGCGAGTTTCCTGGGGTGTGAATGAGGCCGACGCCGGACATCTGGGAGTTGTCGGGCATGGTCTACGGGTGGCATTGGCACCGGCACTATCGGCAGTACGATTGGGTCGGGATGTACTGGCGGCCGGGGCGGACCCGGGGGTTGCGGCGGCAGGCGCCGGCCCGAAAGCGAATCGAACGGCGACTGAGGTACGAACAATGAACAAGGCGGAGTGCCGAGAGCTGGAGATCGCCCGACAGAAGGCTCTTCGGCGATACAACGATGCCGGCTCGGAGCAAGCCCGATTGGAACTGTCCCGTACGTCTTGCGGGAAGGGGTGTCTTGACTGTGACCCAACGAGCTGTCCGCGAGCCAAGCGGGTGGACGCATTTGAGATCCCGGAGTAAGCCATGAGGCCCGTTCCTTCCATTTCCGTCAACGAAGAGATCGCATCCCGGATCATCCGGCACGACGTCCTGCTCCAAAGCTACGCAAACCACGAGATCTACCAGATCATCAGGTATCTGAACCGCAACGTCGAGCC
>DATIKE010000139.1:0-2815 GCA_035477895.1 Phycisphaerae bacterium | reverse complement strand
GTGTGACATCCCGCCTGTGCTCCAGGTGATCGCGGACCAACCCCTTCAAGGTAGACGCGCGGATCAGGGGAGTATCCCCGCAGAGGATCACGATCTGCTCGCAGCCCGCCGGCAGGTGCGGCAGGGCGCACATGACCGCGTGACCGGTCCCCAACTGTCGATCCTGATCAGCGTACAGCACATCCGCCGACCGGGAAACCACCCTGCGGACCTCCTCGGCCTGGTTGCCTACGACCACGACCACCGTTCCGGCTACTTGGCGGGCCGCTTCGACGACATGCACCACCATGGGTTTGCCGAGTACGTCGTGCAAGACCTTGGCCTTCTGTGATTTCATGCGCTTGCCGAGCCCGGCGGCAAGAACGATGACGGCAACGCCAGAATTCATGACCGTTTTCCTTTTGGATTGGGGTGGATGGCCGAGCAACGCTCACCGCTCGCTCAGACGACAGAAACACCGAGGGCAAACCGCTGTGGTTTGCCCTCGAGTCTGTTCCGGTTGTCGGCGCCGGGTGCCGGCTTGGATCAGTGCGCCTGGGATCGGCCTTCGGCGATCTTCAGCCGCACGATCGCTCTCTGAAGCGCGGTCTGTGCCCGGGCGAAATCGACCTCTTCCTTGGCTCGCATCTCCGCCAGGCGTTTCTGGGCGCGCTCCAAAGCGGCCCGGGCCCGTTCGACGTCGATGTCGCGCCGCCGCTCTGCCGATTCGGCCAGGATGGTGACCTTGTCCGGCAACGCTTCGGCGAACCCACCGCTGATGAAAACAAAGTGCTCCGCACCCTGAGCGTCGGTGTAGTGCACCGGGCCGGTCTTCAACGCCGTCAAAAAGGGGGTGTGGCCGATGAGCACGCCAAACTCCCCCATGACGCCCGGCGCCATGACGATCTGGGCTTCGTCCTGAACGACGATTTTCTCGGGTGTCACAATCTCGATTTGAATGGTTCCAGCCATCGCACCACCTCAGGGTTATTCTGCGGATGCCATTTCCTTCGCGGCCGCCACAACTTCCTCGATCCCGCCCTTCATGTAGAACGCCTGCTCGGGGATGTCGTCGTGCTTGCCCTCACATATTTCCTTGAACCCGCGAACCGTGTCCTCGAGCTTGACGTACTTGCCGGCCTTGCCGGTAAACGTCTCGGCCACGTGGAACGGCTGGGACAGGAAGCGCTGGATCTTGCGGGCCCGGGACACCGTCACCTTGTCCTCGTCCGAGAGTTCCTCGATCCCGAGAATGGCGATGATGTCCTGGAGTTCCTTGTACTTCTGCAGGATCTGCTGCACCGTGCGCGACGTACGGTAGTGGTCGTCGCCGATGTAGGTCGCATCCAGGATGCGCGAGGTCGAATCCAGGGGATCCACCGCCGGATAGATGCCCAGCTCGGCAATCTGCCGGGACAAGACGACCGTCCCGTCCAGGTGGGCGAAGGTCGTAGCCGGGGCCGGGTCGGTCAGGTCGTCGGCCGGCACGTACACGCACTGGACGGCGGTGATCGATCCCTTGTCGGTGGAGGTGATGCGCTCCTGCAACTCGCCCAGGTCGACGGCCAGGGTCGGCTGATAGCCGACGGCCGAAGGCATGCGGCCCAGAAGCGCGGAAACCTCGGAGCCGGCCTGGGTGAAGCGGAAGATGTTGTCGATGAAGATCAGAACGTCCTGGCCTTCCTCGTCCCGGAAGTACTCGGCCTCGGTCAGGGCCGAGAGCGCCACGCGCGCGCGGGCCCCGGGCGGTTCGGTCATCTGCCCGTAGACGAGCGAGGCCTTGGGCAGAACGCCGGAGTCCTTCATCTCGTGGTAGAGGTCGTTGCCTTCACGGGTGCGCTCGCCCACGCCGCCGAAGACGGAGATGCCGCCGTGCTGCATGGCGATGTTGTGCACCATCTCCATCATGATGACCGTCTTGCCGACGCCCGCACCGCCGAACATGCCCATCTTGCCGCCGCGGGGGAACGGGACCAGCAGGTCGATGACCTTGACGCCCGTTTCGAGCACGCGCACCGTGGTATCCTGCTCGGTGAACTTCGGAGCGGCGCGGTGGATCGGCCGCATCTTCTCCTGGCTCACCGGGCCCAACCCGTCCACCGGGCGGCCGACCACGTTCAGCACGCGGCCGAGGGCGGCCTTGCCGACCGGCATCTGGATCGGCGCACCCGTATCCTTTACCGGCATGCCCCGCACCAGCCCGTCGGTGATGTCCATCGCGATGGTGCGAACGACGTTGTCGCCCAGGTGCTGGGCGACCTCGATCACCAGGTTGTCCGCCTCGGCGTTGATGGCGGGGTTAGAGAGGGTCAGCGCCGTGTAGATCGTCGGCAGCTTGCCCTGGGGAAACTCCACGTCGATGACCGGTCCCATGACCTGCACCACCTTACCGATGTTCTCTCCCATTGAACGACCTCCTATGAAACCGCAGTGAACGCAGTTGGTTTACGTTACCCCTTCAGGGCCTCGGCCCCGCCGACGATGTCCATGAGCTCGGCGGTGATCGCCGCCTGGCGCGCCTTGTTGTAGACCAGCGTGAGGTTGGTCAGCATGTCGTTGCATGCCCGGGTGGCGTTGTCCATGGCCACCATGCGGGCCGCGTGCTCGCTCGCGCTGGTTTCGAGCAGGGCGCTGTAGATCTGGACGAACACGTTGCGCGGGAGCATCTCGCCCAGCAACTCGGCCGCCGAAGGCTCGCTGATGTGCTCAGGCAGGTACCCCTCCGAGCCGGCCGGGGCCTTCCCGGCCTCCGCCTTTTCCAGTGGCGGGATGGGCAGCAACTTCTTGATCACTGCCGCCTGCCTGGAAATGCTGAGGAACTCGGCGTAGATCACCC
>DATIKE010000138.1:0-5299 GCA_035477895.1 Phycisphaerae bacterium | reverse complement strand
CCAACAGGATCCGCGGCCTTCGGAAACTGCCGACAGCACGGGTTCAGGGGACGGACCGGCGTCCGATGACGCTCTGGGGCCGGCCTTGCCGGTCGCCGATCCGGGCAGGCTCGATGCCGAGCCGGCCAGCAGGCCCGCGGGCGCAGGCGCATTGTCCGAGAGTCAGCAGGTGATCCACCGCCGGGCGGCGCCGCAGGGCGTTGTTCATCGGTCGAGCGAGCAGCAGGCCGTGCAGCATCCGGTCGCCGGCATGGGCGGATGGCCGCTCTGGGATGCGCTGCCGCTGACGGTCGTGTTGGTGCTGATCGCGGGGATCGCCCTGGTAGTCAAGAAGTATTTGCCAGCCAAGAGGATGTTCGCCGGCGCGGGCGTCCTGGACGTGGTGGCCCGGTTGCCGCTGTCCGGCAAGCAGTCGCTGATGCTGGTGAAGATGGGCCGGCGTCTGGTGCTGCTGGGGGTCTCGGGCGAACGGATCTCGTCGCTGGACGTGGTGCAGGATCCCGACCAGGTGGCGGCGATTCTGGGGCAGGCGGCCAGCGGCAGGCCGGACTCGATCACCCGGGCCTTCGACGAGGCCCTGGGCGACGAGGTCGGCGCGTATGTCGAGCCGGGCGACGGGCCGGCCGCCTCGACAGCGGCCGGCGGGGCGGTGCGCGGCCTGCTGGAGAAGGTCCGCCGGCTGACCCAACGGCAGGAAATGGCGTAGCAAAGGAAAGAACCGTCACGAAGACAAGGTGCGGGCATCCCCCCGCAGCCTGATGGTCCGAACCGCGACCGTAAGGGAGCGGAAATTGTAAACAGGAGCCGGCCGCTTTTTCACGAACGCGGTTCGGATGGAGTGTTTCGCACAAGCTCTGAAACCTGAAGCGCGACGGAGTTGCGCGGTATGAACGGGCATGGACGCTCGATCTGGCTGTTGGCCGGGGTGGTGCTGCTGGTGCTGGCGGTGGCGGCCTGCGCCCAGAGCGCGCCGACCGGCGCCGACCGGCCGGTCGACAACTCCCGCCTGTCGCTGCCGGACCTGACACAGGTCATCCCCACCGCCCAGACCCGCCAGGAAGTCAGCTCGACGCTGAAGATCTTCGTCATCATGACGGTGCTCATGATCGCGCCGTCGATCCTGGTGATGACGACGAGCTTCACGCGGATCATGATCGTGCTCGGCCTGTTGCGGCAGGCGATCGGCACGCAGCAACTTCCGCCCAGCCAGATCCTGATCGGACTTTCGCTTTTCCTGACCTTCCTGGTCATGGCTCCGACGTACGAGAAGATTCACCGCGAGGCGATCGTGCCCTGGCTGGACGACGCGCCGGGGATGACCCAGGAGAAGGCGCTGAGCGTGGCGGAGGGGCACCTCCGCGAGTTCATGTTCGCTCAGATCGAGCACGCCAGGAACGAGGAGGACATCTTCCTGTTCCTGGAGTACCAGAAAAAGGAGAACATCCCGGCGTCGCGGGAGGTGACGCGGGCGGACGTGTCCACCGTGGTGCTGATCCCGGCCTTCATCCTGAGCGAGCTGAAGACCGCGTTCGTGATGGGCTTCCGGATCTATCTGCCGTTCCTGGTGATCGACATGGTGATCGCCACGGTGTTGATCTCGATGGGCATGTTGATGCTGCCGCCGGTGCTGATTTCGCTGCCGTTCAAGCTGCTGCTGTTTGTTCTGGCCGACGGCTGGCACCTGGTGGCGGCCTCATTGATGACGGGGTTTGCGTGATGATCGCCGCGGCGGGGCGGTTTGCGCCGGCGGCTTCGAGTGCATCCTGAAGCCCCGAAATCACACCGGCTGGATGCCGGTGCCCCTTGACACGCGGGTTTCGGAATACACGGTCGGCGGGAACACGAATATGGACGTGACACAGGCACTGGATCTGGGGCGTGAGGCGCTGCTGATGGTGTTGATCGTCGCCGCGCCGGTGATGGGCATCGGGCTGGTCGTCGGCCTGGTGGTCTCGCTGTTCCAGTCCATGACCCAGTTGCAGGAGCAGACGCTCAGTTTCGTGCCGAAGATCGTCGCGATGTTGGGGCTTTCGCTGCTGCTGATTCCGTGGTTGTCCGGGCGCCTGCTGGAATACACGCAGGAAATGCTGGGCGGGCAGCCGTTCTAAAGATTACAGGGGGTTCTTTGCCGCGTAAGGCGAGTTACACCCTTTTGGCTGTATGTTTCTGTTTTGACATTCTGATATTTCGACTTGTTGAGTTTGATTGCGTATGCCGCTGCAGCTTATGGATTTTTATGTCGCGTTGCCGGCGCTGATGCTGGTGATGGCCCGTGTGTCGGGGCTGATGCTGTCGGCCCCGCTGTTCAGCGGGGCGTCCGTCCCCACGTCGATCAAGGCCCTGCTGGTTCTGGCGATCAGCATGGCGGCGATGCCGCTGCTCGGGCCGGCCGTCCAGGTGCCGGTCACGATGACCACCGCGCTGGCCGGGCTGGTCGGCGAGCTGGCGCTGGGTCTGCTGATCGGGTTCTGCGTTTCGCTGGTGCTGGCCGGCGTGCAGGTGGCGATCCAGACGGTCAGCCAGCAGGCGGGCATGGCCCTGGGCGAGGTGTTCAACCCGACGATCGACACGTCGACGCCCGTGGCCGCCGAGCTGTACTTCTACGTGTCGATGGTGATTTTTCTGGCGGTGGGGGGGCATCGGGCGCTGACCTGCGCGGTCCTGGACAGCTTCGCGACGATCCCGCTCATGGGTTTCCGGGTGTCCGAGGGGGTCGCTGTCCTGGTGGTCGAGCTGCTGGCGGTGTCGTTCATCGTGGCGGTCCGCGTCGGCGGGCCGATCATCCTGGCCCTGCTGCTGGGGTTCATGACCCTGGGCTTTCTCTCGCGGACGATTCCGCAGCTTCACCTGCTGTCGGTTGGGTTTCCGATCAAGATCGCCCTGGGCCTGCTGTTCATGGCCATGACCATGATGTCGCTGGAGCCGGTGCTTCTGGACGCGCTGACCCAGGCGATGGACGAGCTTCGCTCGACGCTGGGAATGGGTGCCTGAAGAGGTAGAAGATGGTATCGAAACGGTAATTCGGCTTGACTGGTGATCGGCTATGGCGGATACCGCACAAGAAAGGTCCGAACCGGCAACCCCGCGACGTCGCGAGGAGGCTCGCAAGCGCGGGCAGGTGCCGAAGAGCACCGACCTGGCGGCGGCGGTGGTGCTGCTGGGCACCCTGCTATTGCTGTACGTGACCCGGGAGACGCTGATGGGCCGGCTGCAGATGTTCCTGGAGCACTGCCTGGGGCCGCCGGGCGACGATGCGACCAGCCTCGACGGCATGATGGCCATGCTGTTCTGGGCCGGCCGGGCGACCGCGGAGATGGTCCTGCCGCTGCTGGTGGTGGTGTTCATACTGGCCCTGGCGACGTCCTTCGGGCAGGTCGGGGTTCTTTTCACGGCGACGCCGTTTACGCCTTCGCTGAACAGGATCAACCCTCTGAGCGGGCTGAAGCGGATTTTCAGCGCCCGTTCGGTCGTCCAGTTGGTGATGGGTCTGGTCAAAATGGCGGTTCTGACATTGGTGGCCTGGCTGACGCTGAAGGGGCGGATCGGGGAACTGGCCAACACGTCTCTGCTGTCGCACTGGTCGTTTGTGGAGGCGGCCGCGGGTCTTCTGTTCACGCTGGGGTTGCGTCTGGCCCTGGCCCTGCTGATCCTGGCGATCATCGACCTGGCGTATCAGCGGTGGAAGCACGATCGCGACCTGCGGATGACCAAGCAGGAAATAAAGGAAGAGATGCGGCGGATGGACGGCGATCCGCACATCAAGCGTCGGCGGCGCGACGTGCAGATCCAGATCGCGCTGCAGCAGATCCGCTCGGCGGTGCCCAAGGCCGACGTGGTGGTCACCAACCCGACGCACTACGCGGTGGCCATCCGGTACGACGCACGGGCCATGAAGGCGCCGAAGGTGGTGGCCAAGGGCGCGGATTTCATGGCCCGGCGGATTCGCGAGATCGCGATCGAGCACGGCGTGCCCCTGGTCGAGCGCCCGCCGCTGGCCCGGGCCCTGTACCGGGCGGTCGAGGTGGGGCAGGAGATCCCCGCCCAGTTCTACAAGGCGGTGGCGGAGATCCTGGCGTACGTGTACGAGCTGGCCGGCCGGGGCTATCGCCGGCGGCCGATGGCGCAATATGCGATGAACTGAGAGCCTGTCCCCGGATGGTGTGGCACAAGCGTCTCGCCCGTGACCGCACCGGAGAGACGCCGGTGCCACACACGGGTTGTTGGACGCACTGAAAACGGGAATAGATGCGGACGAGGAAGCGGACTCCGCTGGGAGTCAGTGAGGTCTGGGAATGCCGGTGATGCGTGGTGTTCTTGAATCGCGGCCCATGCGGCTGTTCGAATCTAACCGCGGCATGATCCTGCCGATGGGCGCCATGCTGCTGATCTTCGTGCTGCTCAAGCCGCTGCCGACCTCCATACTGGACATTCTGCTGTCGGCCAACATCACGGTGTCGGCGGTGATCCTGCTGACGGTGATGTACCTGCGTCATCCACTGGAGTTTTCGTCTTTCCCGTCGGTGCTGCTGGCGATGACGTTGTTCCGCCTGACGCTGAACACGGCGACGACGCGGCTGATTCTGACCAACGCCCGGGAGGGGACCGCGGCCGCCGGGCACGTCGTCGAGGTGTTCGGCAACTTCGTGGCTGCCGGCTCGCTGACCGTCGGCGTGATCATCTTCATCATTCTCACCGTCATCCAGTTCGTGGTCATCACCAAGGGCGCCACGCGTATCGCGGAAGTGGCCGCCCGGTTCACGCTGGACGGCATGCCCGGCAAGCAGATGGCCATCGACGCCGATCTGAACGCGGGTCTGATCGATGAAGCCGAAGCTCGCCGGCGCCGCGAGGAGATCTCCCGCGAAGCCGACTTTTTCGGGGCCATGGACGGTGCCTCGAAGTTCGTCCGCGGCGACGCCATCGCCGGACTGATCATCACCATCGTCAATGTCATCGGCGGCATCTACGTGGGCATGGTCGAGAACTCTATGGAGCTCATGGACTGTCTGGTGGTGTTCACCAAGCTGACCATCGGCGACGGGCTGGTCGCGGCCATTCCGGCGTTCATCGTGTCGGTGGCAGCCGGTCTGCTGGTCACCCGGAGCAGCTCGAAGTCGAATCTCGGGGAGGACATTCTCGCGCAGCTGACCGCCAAGCCCGTGGCCCTGGTCCTGGCGGCGGTGTTCCTGGGCTTTCTGACTCTGACGCCGCTGCCCAAGATGCCGTTGCTGCTGCTGGCCCTGGGCTGCGGCGGGGTCGCGTTTTTCCTGAGCAGCGCCCGCTCGATGACGGCCTCTGA
>DATIKE010000137.1:0-2889 GCA_035477895.1 Phycisphaerae bacterium | reverse complement strand
ATACAGACCAATAATACATCATATTCCTATGGAAGTCAAGAAACAAATCTGAAATGTACGTGGCTACATTTGAAATGCAAAACAGGTCCCAACCCATTGCCCTTCAATCACTTACCGTTTTTGAGGCGGGGTAAGTTGCGTATTGAGTGCAGATCCGGGTCTGCTCGTGAATCCGCCTGTTGGCTACAGGGCAAACGGCCCGATGATGCCGGTGGCGGGCAGTTGGAGATGGGAAGTGTTGCCATAGATGCCTGGAGGGCGGCGGGTCTGCGGGACTCGTCCTCGCAACGTGATGGCGGACCAACGCTTCGCGCAACAGGCTTCGGTCCCTTCCTCATCCCACTCTTTTCGGCTTTTGGAACCAAGCAAAACACGGGCCGGAGCGGACGATTATTCCCAGGCCGGCATCAGTTGGCCGGGGTCAGGATCTCGGGAAACTGTCTGGTCGCGTATGCCAGTATGTCCCGGACGCTGACGATGCCGGATGGCCGTTCGTTCTCCTCGATCGGGATGTGCCGGAAGTCGCACAAGGCCATGCGGTTGAGGGCAAACGCGATGCTGTCGCCGGGCCCGAGGGTCTCGGGCGCCGGGGTCATGAAGTGGCGGATGGGTGTGTCGGCCAGCTCGTCCAGCCGGTCGCCGATCCGCATGAGCAGGTCCCGCTCGCTGAAGATGCCCACAAGGGCATCACAGAAAACGATCAGCACGCAGCCGATGTTGTGTTCGGCCAGCAGGCGGACGACCTCGCGAACGCGCGTGCAGGGCTCGACCGTCACCGGTGCCACGGGCCTCAGCAGGCTGACCGGATCGGTGGCGATGGTCTCTTCCAGCACGGCGGCCGGCGCCTGCGCCGGCTTCTGGTCGGCCAAGTTGCCCTGACACGACTCGCACAGCTCCGCGCCGGCCATGTTCACGTGTCCACACGACGGACAAATCATCACGGCACCCCTAACAGTGCGTCCTAAAACCCCTGCCTGCGGCCTGTCTGCGTGCCTGCCTGTGCGTGTCCGCACGCAGACAGGTCTCGCCGGTGTGATTTCAGGGTTTTAGGACGCACTCTAATTCACTTCCCAGGTCTCCGGGCCGTTCAGCAGGGCCTGCAGGTCCGGCGGACCCAACTGGGTGGTGAGCTTGTGGACCTGCTCGTCGATGAGCTGGTCGTAGACCGGCGTCTGCACCTGGCGGAACACACCGATCGGCTCGGGATAATTCGGGTATTGCAGCCGACTCAGGAGGAACGCCAGCGCCGGCGAGGGCGCCCGCTCGTCGTGGATCAACAGGTCGTACATGCTGGCCCCGCCGTCGCCCAGACTGACCACCTCCGGGCGGTACCCGCGCCCGAGCCGGATGCCCTTGTCCTTCTCTTTGCCGAAGATCAGGGCCCTGCCGTGTTCGAGGGCCACAAGGCTATCGTCGCGGACCTCGCGGTCGGTGGCATGCTTGAATGCCCCGTCGTTGAAGATGTTGCAGTTCTGGTAGATCTCGACGAAGGCCAAACCCTTATGGGCGGCCGCCCGCTTGATCGTCTCCTCCAAATGCGCGGGGATCATGTCCACCGTGCGGGCTACGAACGTCGCCTCGCAGCCGATGGCGAACGAGCACGGGTTGATCTGCCCGCCAACCGATCCGAAAGGCGTCGAGACGGTCTTCTTGTTGATGCCCGAGGTCGGCGAAACCTGACCCTTGGTCAGGCCGTAGATCCGGTTGTTGAACAGCAGGACCTTGATGTTGAGGTTTCGGCGGATCGCATGAAGTATGTGGTTACCGCCGATGGACAGCCCGTCGCCGTCGCCCGTGGCCACCCAGACTTCCAGGTCCTGGCGGGCCAGCCTGATCCCGGTCGCGATCGCGGGTGCCCGCCCGTGAATGCCGTGGATGCCGTAGGTCGCCATGTAGTACGGCAGGCGGCTCGAACAACCGATGCCGGAAATGAACACCGCCTTGTCCGGGTCCTTGCCCAAGGAGCTGAAGGCCTTCTTGATCTGGGCGAGGATCGAGTAATCGCCGCAGCCCGGGCACCAGCGCACCTCGGCGTCGCTGGCAAAGTCCTTCGGCTGGAGGCCAACCACCGGTAGAGTCGTCGTCGCGCTCATGCGTTTTCCCCGTTGAGCGTCTTTTCAATGGCTTCCATCAGCTCGGCCACCCGGAAAGGCCGACCCTGCACCTTGTTCACGCCGCGGGCGTCCACCAGGTAATGCGCCCGCAGTAAGAGCAGGAGTTGCCCCAGGTTCAACTCGGGCACGAGCACCTTGTCGAAACGCTTGAGTACCTCCCCGAGGTTGCGCGGCATCGGGTTGAGATGCCGCAGGTGCACGTGGGAAACCGACCGCTTACGGGCCCGGGCCTGCTCGACGGCCGTTCGCACCGAGCCGAACGTCCCGCCCCAACTGACCATCAGCAAATCCCCACCGAGGTCGCCGAACACCTCGACGTCCGGGATGGCCTCGGCCACCTTGGCAATCTTGGCCGCCCGCAACCGCACCATCTTTTCGTGGTTGACCGGATCGTAGGACACCCGTCCGGTCAGATGCTCCTTTTCGAGCCCGCCGATCCGGTGAGCCAGCCCCTTGGTGCCCGGGACCGCCCAGGGCCGGGCAAGGTCATCGTTGCGGGCATAAGGCTGAAAACCATCCGGGCCGATCTCGTGGTTGACCTCGATCCGCGGAAGCGTCTTGATGTCCGGGATGCGCCAAGGCTCCGACCCGTTGGCCAGGTAGCCGTCGGTCAGGACGATCACCGGAGTCATGTAGCGGACGGCGATCTGAAACGCCTCGAAGGCGGTCCGGAAGCAGTCGGCCGGCGACCGGGCGGCAAGTATCGGCAACGGGCACTCGCCGTGACGCCCGCCGAAAGCCTGCAGCAGGTCGGCCTGCTCGGTCTTGGTGGGCA
>DATIKE010000136.1:0-12365 GCA_035477895.1 Phycisphaerae bacterium | reverse complement strand
GGATAATGATGGGGGGGGCCAAGCGAGAATGTCCGCGGCCGCGGTTTCGTTCCGCGCTACGGCGTGTCGCTCTCCAGGCCGCAGGTGCCGAGCCATCCGCGCGGGATGTGGAAATCGGTGGGGTCGTTGAGAACGGCGGCGTGACGCTGGAGGTTGACGATCTTGCCGGTCGACGGCGGGATCAGCGAGCCGCCCAGAGCCCAGGCCAGCAGGGCGGGGGAATCCTGGTAGCCCGCGGGCAGGACGCTGGCGTGGAGGGCGGCTGTGCGGAACCACTGGTCGAAGAGCATCTGCCGGGCGGTGGCAGTGATGTCCATCAGGTCGTGGACATCGACCGTGTGCCGCAGTCCGAGCAGGTGGCCGGCCTCGTGGCTGGCGACGTTGGCCAGGACCTGCGCGTATTCCGTAACCGACGGGTTGAGCACGCCGAAGAGGCTGAAAGTGTCCGTATAGATAATCGCGTTCTGGTCGGACTGCGCATTGTAAGGGTCGATGCTGTCGGCCAGGCCGAGCAGGCCGGCGTCGTAGGTGCCGAAGTGGACCGTGGTTACCCCGCCCGGCGGAATGCCCGGATCTCCCGAAGCGTAAACCGCGACATCCAGCCCGGCGTAATCCTCGCGGACGAGCTGGACGACGAGGTCTCGGAGGGTCTGGGTCTGGCCCGCGAGTCGGCCGTCGATGACAGCGGCGTCGAATGGCGGGACGTACACGGGCGACCGCCGGCCGATCTTAACGGAGGTTGCCCCGTCGAAGTTCAGCACGATGGTTTGCGGCTGGTACCCGAGCACGCCGGCGCCCCAGATCATTTCGATGCGGGCGGTGTAGGAACGATCGGTGCCCGAGGCCGAGCGGGCGGCGACGAGGGCGATCAGTTCGGACGTCGCTTCGTGCAGAACGATGTCGACCACGCGCGGTCCATTGACCACGCTGGCCGGGTCGGCGTAGGCGAGTAACCGCAACTGATCGTCGAGCAGGCCGAGCACGAGGTCGTTGCCGTTGTGGATCGTCAGAGAGGCCTGAACGCGGTCGCCGGCGTTGCCGCCGCGGAGGCGGCAGATGTCCATGTCCGTCGGGCTTTTTCCCGTGGAGATCGTGCCGCGGATCTCGACGGCGGCATCGTTATCGAGGACGCCGGCGTTGTCGAAGGTGTCGTTGGGCTCGGACTCGATGAACTGGCTGCCCGTGTGGGCTTGGGCGGGTCGATCGGAGAGGATCTGCAATGGCCAGGATGCGCCGCCGCCGGAGTCCGGGCCGTCGCTCGTGGGGGCCGGAAGGCAGCCGACGAGCATGAGCAGGGCAAGACCCGCCAGGCGGAACGATTGAGCATGGATTGACCGGTGCACACTCCACCCCCTTCAACGTGTGGTGGCCTGAACCCCCCGCGTCCGAATAAATCCGATGCTTCTTTCCCGCCCGGAGTGCTCGCTCGGCTGAGGTCGGAGCGAAGACCGGGCAAACGTACGATTGATTTCCCGACAGAGGCAAAAAGAATGGCAGGAATGGGCGGGATGGAGAGAGCTTGTCGGTTGCCGGGGCGGTTTTATCGGTCAGGGCGCCTCGAAGGTCGAAAAACGGCCTGGGGTTTGGCCGAAAGTCGCCATGCCCCTATCCTGGTAAAGGACGGATAACCGGAAGTGCTCGTATGCCAGAGCGGTCCGAGAAGGCGCATGTGAGAGGCTGCGAAGCCGAAGGCTGATGCTGATGACTGTCGGAGAACAAGCGGTGGATGCTGGTCAGTGGCGAGATCTGTTTCCGATCACCGGGCGGTATGTGTTCATGAATCACGCGGGTGTCGCGCCGCTGAGCAGGCCGGCGGCCGAAGCCATGCGGGAGTACGTTCAGCAGGCGACGGACCTGGCCGGTTTGGGGGCGGGATTCTATCGGCGGGCGGAGCAGGTGCGGCGGGCGGCGGCCGGACTGATCAACGCAGACGCCGGCGAGCTGACCTTCGTCAAGAACACGACCGAGGGGATCGGCTGGGTGGCCAACGGGCTGAAGTGGCGGTCCGGCGACAACGTGGTCACCACGGGCGTCGAGTTCCCGGCGAACGTCTATCCGTGGATGGCCCTGAAATCGCGGGGCGTCGAGCTGCGGATGGTTCCCGAGGATGAAGGCCGCATCCCGACGGAGCGGATCATGGAGGCGATCGACGGGCGGACGCACGTGCTCACCGTGTCCGCCGTCCAGTACGGCAGCGGTTTCCGGATGGACCTGGAAACGCTCGGGCGCTTCTGTCGCGAGCGCGGCGTGCTGTTCTGCGTGGACGCGATTCAGGCGCTCGGCGTTCTGCCGATCGATGTGCGTGCAATGAACATCGACTTCCTGTCGGCCGACGGGCACAAATGGTTGTGCGGGCCGGAGGGCTGCGGGATCTTCTACTGCCGTCGCGAGCTGCTCGGAGAGATCGAGCCGGTGATGGCCGGCTGGCTGTGCATGAAGGACGCGCTCGATTTCGGCAACTACCGCTTCGAGTTCGTGGACACCGCCTGCAAGTTCGACACCGGCAGCTACAACCTGGCGGGAGTATATGGCTTGGGCGCCTCGATCGAAATGTTCCTGGAGATCGGTGTCGAGCGCATCCGTGACCAGGTGCTGATGCTGACGGATCGGCTCGTGGAGGGATTGAAAGGGAAGGGTTACCGGATCATTTTGTCGCGCCGGCCCGGCGAGGCGAGCGGAATCGTCGCGTTTGCGTCGGGTCGGCATCGCCATGACGAACTGCGCGACCGGCTGGAACGTGAGCATCATGTGGTGATCGCGGTTCGCGAAGGCCGCCTGCGGGCGAGTCCGCACTTCTACAACACGATTGAGGAGATGGATCGTCTCGTAGAACTGCTCCCCTCGCACTGACAGAAATGCCTGGAGTTTTCGCAAGCTCCGTTTGAGGCTCTGAAAGAAACGGGACCGCAAGCAGCTGTTCGCTTGCGGTCCCGGAGAGCAGTCAGGGTGTTTGCGCGTTCAATCAGAACGCTTTTCCATCCTTCTTTGTTCCGCAGACGAAGACCTCGATGCCCAGGGCCTGGGCCATCGCGGCCCGGGCGAGCAGGGCCTTGTCGGCCTCGGCGGCGCTCTTGGCGTAGACCACGTGGATGTGGTTGGCCTTGTGCCGGGCCATGAACTGATCGCGGGTCACGCCGTAAGTCACCGCGTGCATGATCGGCCACTGGTAGGTGGTCGCCTTGAGGCGGCGTTCGGTTTCGGATTCGGGCAGCTTGACCACGCCGGCCCGGCCGATATCCATCTTGAGCCGATCGTTCTCGACAAAAATGCGGGACCAGACGATCTCGCCGGGCCTGCTGACGCCCTTGACCGTGCCGCCGCCGAGGCGGAAGTACATCGGGGGTTGCCGCTCGCTCGACGTGCCCTTCCAGCCGCCGACCAGGTGAGCCGGCGGCACCGAGCCGCTGATCTCGAAGACCCAGACATAGTCCTTGACCGTGCCGGACTGGTCCCAGTCGCCCCAGCGGACGTCGTGCAGCGTGGACTCGACGGGCTGGCCCATCGCCTTGTGAACGCGGTAGGTCAGGATGGCGTCCAGCCCGATGCACTCATCGACCTCGTTGAAGTGAGGGAGCGGCTCGCCCTTGTAGAGGGAGCGGCCGCCGTCGCGGCTGCGGACCGGCGGGCGATCGGCGTTGTTCAGCATGCCCTCGACGAGGTCGCTGGCCGGCAGCAGGTCCTTCAGGCCCTGCTGGTACTGGATGCCGATGGTATCGCAGCCGAAATCGTCGGCGATCCGCAGGGCGGCCACGTACATCTTGCACTGCCAGAGGATCTGGGTGTCGGTCAGGTCGGTGGCCGGGTTCGGCCCGGTCAGGAAGGTCATGCCTTTGGCGTCGAGCCAGTCGCGGACCTCCTGGGCCTCGGCATCACTGACCTGGGTGGTTTCGAAGTATAGGGCGGATTGGCTGAGCCGCTCCTTGAACACCCCGGTGGGGTGCAGCAGATGGTCCGGGATGATGGCGTTGAACATGCCCATGCATCCCTCGTCGAAAACGCCCATGATGGCTTTCGCGCGCATGAGCTGCTCGGCCAGGGACTGCCCGAGGGCCTTCTCCGCCGACGGGATTCTCATATTCTTGAGCGGTTTGATGTGGGTGATCGGGTGCTTGACCGAGCCGCTGGTCAGCCACTTCCTGAGGTTCTTGAGGAACCACTCGTCGGTGAAATCCTCGCTCCACAGGGTGGAGTACTTCACGCCGGCCTTGGTCAGCGAGCCGTTGAGGTTGAGCATGCCGACGAGCCCGGGCCAGGTGCCGGACCAGTTGGCGATGGTGCAGATCGGCCCGCGGTGGGTGGTCAGGCCGGCCAGCACATGGTGCGAGTACTGCCACACGGACTCAGCCACGATGAGCGGTGCCTCGGGATCGAGCCGGGCGAAGACGTTCATGCCCTCCTTCTGCGAGCTGATGAAGCCGTGTTTCTCGGCCGGCTTGTACTTATGGGCCCGGACGATCTCGTAGCCGAGGGATTTGACGGCCTTGCTCAGGGTCGCTTCCATCTCCTCCTGGGCGGCCCAGCAGTTCTGGTTGGCGGAGAGCCGCAGGTCACCGTTGGCGACGAGATAAACCTGGTTCTTCTTAAGACTCTTGTGCTCCGGCGCTTTAGGCGTCTTATAGGCAGACATGATGGCAGGGGCCCTCGCGTAGGCGACCAACGAACGCCGCCCAGCGCCTCGCCGGGCGATCGGCCCTACAGATTATCGTTTCGGGCCGACGATGCAAGCGGAAAGGGACAATTGGGGACAATTCCGGGCATACCGGGGGGCGCGCTCGGCTTTACCCCCATCCTGTTTGTCGGGGTCCCAGCCCGTCGAGACGAAGCATGGGGCATGGCAGGCCACCACGTCCCGCCCATCAGTCCCTGCGGGGACGGTGTAGCGCTTGATTTTGAACACAAGGGCATCGCCGTTTACCATCAGTCCCCGCAGTGGGACGGCGTAACATCAGCCCCAGATGAAGTCCGCCCACGCCCGCCACGGGTGATGGCGGACGGAACCTGGGGTACGATCGAACCCCATCGCGTCAGCCCTGTCTGCCCCTGGCACAGGCAGGCCTCGGAGAGGGCGACGTAACCGCATGGAATCCCAATTCGGGCCGCCTGCCTGTGCGTACCTGTCTGCGTGTACGCACAGGCAGGCTTATGGGTAAAGCTCGGGGCTTCAAGCCCGCGGCTCTTTGGGAAGAGGTGCATCACGGGTCGGATGCCGCAGTCGCGGTTTGCGACGCCGCCCGGGTTGCCAGGGCGCGGATCGCCTTGAGGTTCGATTCCTCCAGCACACGCATGGAAAGAGCATGTTCATCCAGCGACGAATCGCGCCTGGCCAGCGTCTCGCTCAGGCGGGATAGTTGCTCGGCAGCCTTGTCGAGAAGGCGTTTGCCCTCGGCGGAGTCCGCGGAGGACGTCGTGTGGCCGGCCAGCACATCGGTCATGATCGGCATGGCGTCGACGTGCCGACGAAGATAGGGCCTCAGTTCGCCGACCAGCACCACGTTCTTGGTTTCGGTCTCGATCCGGGCGAACAGGTCCTTGTATTGACTGATAAGCCCGCGCATCTGGTCCAGGTCCTCCTGCGACGGGGCCTTGAGAAACCGCTCACGCAACGTATACAGCCGCTGATGCAGGCCGTTGATCCAGCGGTAGACCAGCGGGCCGACGCGCGGGTTGTCGTCGAACCAGTACAGTGCCCGGCGAAGGGCGTCCTGTGGATCGTACTGCTGCGGGTTCCACAGGTAGTCGGCCGCGGTCATGAGCGGCACCCGGTAGATCTCGCCCGGACCGTAGGTGTTGATGACCGCCTCGCCCCTCGTGAAGTCCCCCAGCCTCGGCCAGGCACTGGTCGCCAGATCGGTGCAGTCGGCCAGGAAGGCGTTCATGCGGAACACGTTGCTCCAGCCGGGCGGCATCTTGAGCGTGTTGTCCCAGAGAAAAAGCTGCCGGTCTTTCCCGATAAGTTCCTGATATGCCTGGATGTGCTCGGCCTCCTGGCGGACGGTGGTTACATGGCGGCCGGTCCAGACGATGGAGATGTCCTTCGGGATGCCTGCGGACAGCTTGCGCAGGTACTGGCGCTCCTCCTCCTTGCTCGGCAGCCAGTATGGGGGCGGGCAGAAGAGAATCCGCGCGCCGGGGTGTGCCTGCCGGATGCGCTCGGCGAAACGATTGATGATGCTCGTATGCGCGGCGGCCAGGTCGCCGTATTGTTGCTTGTCCTCGTCCGGCAGGTAGGCAAAATCGTCGAAACAGAGCATCAGCACGTCGCTGCCGCCGGACAACGACAGCTCAAACAGGTCAGCCAGTCTGCGCAGATCGTCTTCGGAGGTCGCGCGGATGGCCTCCGCCTTCACCACGAACGGGTTACCGAGCTGCATGATGCGGGTCGTGCCGCGGTTTCTGGCGATCGTGCACAGGTCGGCGATCATCCGGCGGTAGGCGTCGGGTGGTTCGCGCCACTGGAGAATGTCCGTGTAGCAAGGCCCGAACACGTTCCATTTCCAGCGGTCCATCCACCTGGCGAGCATCCGATTGTCCCGATACCACCAGCATTGGCCCTTGAACGAGCGGAACGTGAACGTCGGCCAATCGACGATCCGGCACTGGCGGACGGTGATGCCCTCGGGCGTTGAATCGAGCAGTTGGATGAGTGTCTGCACACCATAGAAGGCGCCGAGCAAGTCGGACCCGATGATCGTGATCACGGGTCCGCGGTCGTCGGGATCGGGCCTGACGATCAGCCCGTATCCCTGGGGCGGAATCGGTTTGGCCGTCAGGTTGGTCACCCCCTCCTCGGTGATTCGGATGGAGATCGCCGGATTTCGCTCGACGAGTTTGATCGAGCCGCCGAGCCTGGCAAAGTGGTCGGCCAGATCCTGCCGGGCGGTTCGCACCACGGCATCGTCGCCTCGAAATCGCACGGTGACCGTGCCGCCGGCTTTGGCCAGCAGCAGCGGCTGGCCGGCTTCCTCAAACTCCTTGGGGCGCGGCAGCAGGCCGGGATAGCCGCGGGCCTTCGAATCGGTGAGTCCCCCGGTAATGAATGGGACCAGGTTCGCGGCCATCAGCCGATTGCCGGCCGGCGTCAGGTGGACGCCGTCATCGCCCAGCAGGTCGGTCATCTTGAACCGGCCGGCGGTGACGGCCTCGATGAAGCAGCGATGCTGGTCGCACAAGGGCAGCCCCAGGGACTCGGCGACCCGGCGGGTCCGGGCGTTGTAGTTTTCCTCCAGGTGTCGATCCAGGCTGCCGGGCCGGGTGTACGGCGACTTGAGGGCCCGGGCATGGCGATCGTCGAACGGCGTGCTGGTGGCCACGATCACGTCCGCCCGGCAGCGGGCGCGGATCGCCTCGATCAGCACTCGAAGGTCGTGTTCGAACTCGTCGGGCGTTCGCCGGCTCTGATCGTTGAGGCCGAACGATATCACCGTGACGTCGGGGTCGTGTGCGGCCACGTCCGCGTCCACCCGCCCCAGCGCGTCCGACGCGGTATCGCTTCCCTTGCCGCTGTTGACGACGACGACATCCTCGAAGCCGTTCGTGGCGTGCAGGGCGGCGCGGACACTTTCGGGGTGCTTGTCGCCGTCGGCCGACCGGTGGGACAACGTGGTCGAGTCGCCCAGCAGCACGACGACGCGTGCGGCGCCGGGCGGCGAAGGAGTTCCAGCCACGGGAAGAATCAACGCTGATAGAAGATAAGTGGTGAGCATCATGCAGGTGAGTATGAACCTGTCCGCGGGCCTTGGCAAGGGTTGAGGTGGAATCAAAGAATACGCCCCGGTCGGGGCCGACCGGGGCTTGTGTGCCATGTTGAAACAGGGCTTCGCGAAGGCCCGGAACCGGTCACGGCATGATGTTGACGTATTGCGTCACGTACCGCGTGTTGCCGCCTCGATCGCGGACGCGCAGGGCGATGCGATGATCGCCCGGCTCGAGGCCGTCCACGGTGAACGAGACGGCCTCGCTGTAGGAGTCGAACATGTCGTCCAGGGCATTGAGGGGTATCCACTTCTCGTCGCTGTTGACGCTGTATTCGGCCCCGCTGATGAAGCCGAGCGCGTCGGTCATGGTCGCATTGACGGTCACCCGGCCCTTGCCCTCGGTCGCCACCGCCCCGACGGTCACGTCCGGGGGCGAATTGTCCACAATAAACGGGTCGCTGAGCCGGGCGTCGGTCAGATTCGAACCCGGCGGGTTGCCGGGAGTGTCGTCGGCCATGACCCGGATCTCATACTTTCCGTCCGGCATGGTCCGCGTGTCCCAGAGGTGATAGGGCTCCTCGAGTTCTTTGGCGATGCGGATCCAGCGCTCCTTGCCCGCTTCGCGGGCGAAGACCTGGAACTCTAGCTGGTCCTGGTTGGGGTCCTCGGCCTTCCACATCGCGACCCAGTAATAGTCCGGCTGGGGGTTGGTTTTCTCGCCGCCCATGGCGCCCATTCCACCCATGGAGCCCATTCCACCCATGCCGCCGGCAATCGCCTTCACCCTCGGCGGGCTGGATGGATCCTTGGCCGCCTCGCTCGCCGCCTGCACCCTCAACTCGCCGATTCGCGGCGGTCGATTCTCCTCAACACGCGGAATGGTCACTTTGCGCAGTACCGGCGTGGTGTTGGGAACAGTCGTCTGGAGTGTCAATCGGTATTGGAGAAACCGGGCGCCCGGCGAGGCGATCTGCTGGGGCATGGTCGCGTCCAGTTCGCTCGACCAGGCGTCCCAGGCCTCGGATTCGGTGTCCTCGACGTTGCCGCTGCGGGTGGCGACGGTGAGCTTCGTGCCCTCGGGCACGGTGACGTCCCAGTGGATGCGGCCCCATTTGACGATCTGCTCGGCATCCAGCGGTTCGCCGACCAGCGTGCCCTTCGGGGCGAACGCGTCGGAGAGCTTTACGAGCAGGGCCTGGTTGGCCGTCCCGAGCACCAGCTCGCCCCTGGGCAGGCGCAGCAGGGAGGTGATCTGCTGGGATTGCAGCTTGGCCAGGACCACGGTCTTCTCGGTTTTCGGAGTGATGGCGTAGATCCGGCCCTCGTTTCCGGTGGCCGCATACAGCGTGCCGTCCTCTTCGGCCAGGGCCAGGATCATGACCGACTCGCGAAAAACCTCAGTCACAAAACCGTCGAGGTCGATGCGGTAGATCGCGTTGCCGACCGGCAAGGGCTTGTCGGCTTGCACGGGTTTGCCCATCGGCTTGGCGACCATCATCACCCGAACGGTCTTGGCCTCTTCGTCTCCGCCATCCTGTTTGCCCGGGCGCTTCTCGGATTCCGAGGCCCGGGTGGCGGCGGGGCTGGTCGCGGCCGCCGCATCACCGGGCCGTGCCGGACCCGAAGGGGTGGTGGTGGGTTTGCTCTCGGGACGATCGGGTCGGCCGGCCGGCGCGTCGGCGACGGGTCGGCCGGGGCGGGCGCTCTCCGCCGAGGCGGTGGCGGCATAGATGTTGCCCTCGGCATCGACGGCAATGGAGCTGATCTCCGCTTCCTGGGCGTCGTACATGACAAAGGGCTGGCCGGTCGCCGGGTTGAACCGGTAAATCAGCCCGTCCTCGTCCGTGCCGCCGTACAGCATTCCGTCGGGTCCGCAGGCCAGACACAGAATGTTATTGGATTTGATCTTGGTCAGTACCTTGCCGCTGCCGCCGTTGCTCTGAATCACGAAAAGCTTGCCCTCGATGCCCGTGGCGGCGTAAATCTCGCCCTGCGGCCCGCGGGCCATGGCCCAGACGTATCGGGCTCCGGCCGGCTCATGGAACACTTCGGCCTTGCCGTTGCCGTCGATTTTGTAGATCCGGGCCTGCTTCGCCCCGCCCGTGCCGGCCAGCAACATGCCTTCCTGCGTGAATAACAGTGAAAACACAGAGGCATTGTCAGGTAGCTTGGCGAACTGGGCGACCTTGTCGCCGTCGATGCGGTAGATGATCCCCTGCGGCCCGGTGGCGGCGTAGATTCGTCCGTCGCCGGCGCGGGCCAGGGCGTTGACCGCCTCGACCTCCTCGCCGGGCACGTGCAGAGTGTCCGCCTTGCGGCCGAGCGCTACCTCGCCCCGGCTGGTGACGACGATGTTGTCGAGGTCACCGGAGGTGAAGTCCTTGGGCTGCTCGTGCACCCAGGTCGCCGGCTTGACCGCCAGGGCGTTGGGGACGAGTACGAATGCGGACGCCGCGATGAATGCGAGAGATGATGTTCGGTGCATGGGTCGTTGGTTCCTTGGAAGTTATATGTCCGGGCAGGCCCCGCCGCCGGCATCAGTATTCCTTCTTTCGGCTGACTTTGATGGCGGTGCTCAGCGATCCGTTCACCGTGAAATCGGCTTCCTGCTCGACGACGAGGGCCTCGGTGTAGGCGACGATGTCCGGCCTGCGCGAGTCCATGAGGATCTTCTGGCGGAAGGAGGGCAGTTCCGGCATCTCCAGCCGGCCCACCGCCATCCCGCCCTTGGGCACCTCCAGTCGCATGTAAAGGCGGTTCTGCGGGAACGAGGTCACGTAATTGAGCATGTCCAGCAGGTCGGGCAGGTTCTCGGCCCGGAGCTTATGGGGCTTCTCCTGACGCAGGGCCTCCAGTTGGGTGTCCGCCGAGCCGACGGTCAGCGCGTACTCGCCGTCCGGGAGGTCCTGCGGGATGGTCAGATCGTACGTGGCCTCGGTGTACATCGGCGCGCTTCGGGTATGTTGATAACGGACGCGGGCCGAAACCGTTTCACCCGGCCGGTACGTCAGCCGGGGCAATTGCAAACGGTCGATCCGGACCGACCGGGTCCCCGACTCGATCTCGATGTCGATCCTGCCCCGGGCGATCGGGGCTTCACCGAACGGCGACCAGGACATCAGCATCACCGGGACCATGAGATCCTCGGCCACTCCGGACACGCCGGCGAGACTCGTGAAGTTCCGGGTCTCATAAGTTCCCACTCCCTCGAATTCGATCTGTATCCGGTATTTGATGACGTGGTCGTCCGGCAGTTCGTTGTGCGAGAAGATGCTGCCGGCCACCGCGGAACCGACCAGAGTCGCGCCGATGGCCCGGTCGCGGGCCATCTGGTACTGGAACGTCCGCGGGCCGCGCTCGTCGCGGATCGTAACCTTCAGAGGGGCCATCACCGGCGAAGCGCCGCAGATCCCGAAGACCCCGGTCTGCTCGTCACCCCAGAGCGTGCCGACGGTCTTCAGGCCGGCGCCGAGCTTGAAAGAGGCCAGCACGGACGGGAACACGGTGTGAACCATGCCCGTGGCCAGCGGCAGCTCGGTGAACCCCCGGGCAAACAGGGCGTGCCCGAAGCCCAGAACCTTGTTGTCGATGACCTCGGTGCACGTGCCGATCACATCCATGCTCAGGTCGCCGGTCATGAGGGGCACGCACAGGACGGACCCGGGACGGAAGCCGGCCGCCCCGGCCGAGGCCTTGTCCGCTTCCGAGGCCGCGCCCGAGGTGACGAGTCGCAGGCCCAGGGGCTCGAAGCGCTTCTCGATCCAGGCCCGGGTACGAGTACCGGCTCCCGAGACCATGACCGGCAGGGCCAACGGGCGAAGTTCCCGCTCCGGCGTTCGTGGCGAGAGCGAGCGGAGGCGCGCAATATCATCATTGAAGATGCTCAGTCGGGAGCGGGTATCGATCGGGTCGGGGTGGACGGCGGCCAGGAGTTCTCCCATCGAAAGGCCTTGTCCGGAGACGGTCGCGGCCGGGCCGGTCGCCGGGTTCGTGGCCGGCGGTCTGGGACGGTTCGCCGGGTCCCGGACCGCCGGGATGCCGAGCATCTGGGTAATGGGCTGCACGCCGCAGATCGGCTCCTTGCTCAGCGGCCAGCCGAAGGCGACCGCCCCGATCATCCGTTCCCGCCCCTGGTCGTCCTGGACGTAGCAGGGCGAGCCGCTCATCCCCTCAATGACCCCCGTCTTCTCCAGCCCCAGCCCGGAACAACGGACCAGGATCACGTCCTGCCGGGGCTCGAAGGCGTTTTTCATGACCGAAAGGACTTCAAACTCGAAGGTCTGGATCTCGGTGCCGGCCAGTACGGTGCGGCCAAACCCCTTCATCCCGCGGCGGATCTCGTCGGGGCTCATGTACTTGGCGGGATCGTAGGCCGGGGGGGCCGCCGGCGCCTGTTTGTCCTCTGCCGCCTGAAGCGGACCCGCCGCCAGGAGGGCGAGCGAACCGGCCAACAGGGCGAACCATCTCAAGTGCTGAGCCCCGACGGTAAAAGGCATGAGGATGACTCCCAAAGTCCTGCTGGAAAGCACTTTATCTGCCATTGTTATCGGCCGCAACGGGCGGGGGCCTTTGCTTGCCTTGCCGAGCTTTCCCGCTTTGAGCAGATTGTTCAAATTGACCGTCCGAGCGGCCGATTCTATGATAGTTGATGATGTGGCGTCTCCTGCGGCT
>DATIKE010000135.1:0-29712 GCA_035477895.1 Phycisphaerae bacterium | reverse complement strand
AGGTCCTGGCCACGGCCACGCTCGGCACGACCTCGGGCACGGGCATGCCCGGACGGCCGATCAACTCGATCACAAAATCGCGGGCCGGATCATCGGAATGCTGCTCGTTGATGTTCGTCTTGCCGACAAACTGGGCGGCATAACCGGTCACCCGGATTCGGTCGCCGGGCAGCAGGCCGAAATAGGCGCCGTACGGCCCGGGCCACTCCTGAAAGAACGCGCCGGACCAGATCTGGGTGCCGGCATGGTCGCTGCCCTCGCCCTGGAAGGCGATCAGCATTTGGGTATCGGTGTTCACGAATTCGCCCGGGCCGACGGTTACCACGCCCTCAATCACAATCTGCTTCGAGGGTGCCCACGGATTGCCCGGCCGAATGACCTTCGGGTGTGTGGTGTTGCCCGCGGCGTCGACCGCCTGAATCTCCCAATGGGTTTCCGCCCGGGCCGTCTGGAACGTCAGGCCCAGGCTCAGGCTCAGGCTCAACATCGCCGCCGCTTTCCCCGGTAAACCTCGCATCACGATCGCTCCTTTCTGACTGCCGATGCCCGGAATATTACGAATATATAATTCGTAATATCTGGTATCCTAAACCGGCCGGCCGGCGGCGTCAAGAGGCCATATTACGGATCTCCGGAATGTAATAACGAAACCGGATGTGCTTGGATCAGCGCAGGGTTCGGCCGGTGCTGGCCATGGACAGCTCGGCGTGGAGGACGCCCTTCTGGCGGCGGAGGGCGTCGGCCAATTCCCGGATGTGCCGGGCCTTGGCCCGCACCAGGATGGCCTCGCCGCACAGGTCGTGGGTCAGATGGACGTGGGTGACGGCCAGGATCGCGTGGTGGTGCTCGTGCTGCAGGTCGGTGAGCTTCTCGCCCAGGCGGCGCCGGTGGTGATCATAGACGAGAGTGATCGTGCCGAGGACCTCGGCGTTGGCGTCCCACTCCTGCTTGACCAGTTGAGCCCGGATCAGATCGCGGACGAACTCGGATCGGTTGGTGTACCCGCTGCGGGCGACCAGCTTCTCGAGCCGGTCGAACAACGGCTTTTCCAGGGACAAACTGAGGCGGACAAGTTCGGACATCGGCCAGCTCCTTCTTGCGGAAACCAGCCGACTACGTTCCACGCCGGCATCCGGGGTGTCAAGCCTCACGGGGGAACGCGGTCAGAACCGCCGCCGCCGGATCAGGAACAGGCCGACAGCGGTCAGCAGCACCATTCCAACGCCCGCGCCTGAGCCGCAGAAAAAGAAAAGCGGGGCCGGCGGCCGAACCTCATTCTCTTCCTGCGAGCCGGTATCCCCACCCGTGCCGGGATCGGTGGTGCCGTCGTCTCCGGTATTTGTCGATCCATCATCAACGATCACCACGCCGCCGTCGTCCGTGCCCGGGTCGGTTCCCGAATCCGGGTCAGTCCCGGTGCCGTCATTACCCGGCTCGGTCTGGCCGTCGGTGTCTCCGTCGTCCGTGCCCGGGTCGGTTCCGCCCCCGCCGTCTCCATCACCTCCACCACCTCCGCCGCCTCCGCCACCCCCGCCACCCCCGCCGTCATCTGCCACGGTCAGGGTGAACCGGTCGGTAGTATCGATATCACCGCTGTCGTAGGTGTCGTCGTAGGAGTGCATCCACAACGGCGGCAGCGTGGTCGCGCCGAGGTTAAAGGTATAAACCGCGCCGGCGGGGAGGTCGCCGACGGAGCGGACCTTGAATGTCACGACCGTCGAGGGGAACGACTCGGCCGGGTAGTCCGGCAGATCCCACTTGAAGAAGGTAATGGCTGGACGCGCGGACAGGCTCATGCCGGCGGTCAGAGACCCGCCCCCCATCATCAGGTCGCCGACCGTCCAGGGCGATCCCATCGTCAGTGGCGGGTCGGCATAGACGAAGAGATCCGGCTGCGAACACTCGAACGTGAACTCGAGCACGCCCAGGGGGATGCTGCTCTCGATTCTCACGTCCAGGGCCAGCTCCACTGGTCCTGGCTGAACGGTCGGGGACGCCTGCCCGCCGCTGAGCACCTGCGACGCCACCTGGCCCCAGAGGGGCACCTGCATGGTTGCCAGTAAAACCGCAATCATGAGCCGATTCCGCGACATATGGACTTCCTCCGTATCGCCCGGTCCGGTGTGCATAACGCACGCACCCCAGGGCTTATCGAAACAAAAACAGGGCGACTGATCCAAAACCGCCCGGAAGCCGACCCGACGAAGTCGGGAAGACGCCCCGGGGGCGTTTGGGTTATTCCCGGACTTTGCCTGGGGGTTGTAAAAACGGTATCCTTACAAGGCTGTGCATCTATAAGGCAGTCGAGCTTCCGTCGGAGGTCGCGGTGGCCCCGCCGAAGCCCGAAATGCATTTAAGGAGCAGGTGAGAATCATGGGTGGGCATGTAGCCGTCGTCGGCGCAACTGGAGCGGTCGGACAGGAGTTTCTGCGCGTCCTCGAGCAGCGGAATTTCCAGTTTGAGAAGATCACGTTCCTGGCTTCGAGCCGGTCGGCAGGCAAGCCCATCACGTTCAAGGGCCAGACGCACACGGTCGCGGAACTGAAGGAAGACAGCTTCAAGGGCATCGACCTGGCGTTGTTCTCGGCGGGCGGGTCGATCAGCAGGAAGTTCGCCCCGATCGCGGCCCAGGCCGGGACGGTCGTCGTGGACAACTCGTCGGCGTTCCGCATGGACCCGTCCGTGCCGCTGGTCGTCCCCGAGGTCAACCCGGAGGATGCCAGGGCCCACAAGGGCATCATCGCCAACCCGAACTGCTCGACGATCATCATGGTCGTTCCGGTCTGGCCGCTGCACAAGGTCAACCCGATCGAGCGGCTGGTGATCAGCACGTATCAGGCGGCCAGCGGCGCCGGGTACCAGGCGATGGTCGAGCTGCAGGAGCAGGCCCGGGACTTCCTGGACGGCAAGAAGATCACCCCCAAGGTGTTGCCGCACCAGATCGCCTTCAACCTCTTCAGCCACAACAGCAAGGTCGGGGAGAACGGCTACAACGAAGAGGAGGTCAAGATGGTCAAGGAGACCCGCAAGATGTTCCACTGCGACACCATCCAGATCACCGCCACGTGCGTGCGGGTACCGGTGCTGCGGGCCCACTCCGAGTCCATCAACATCCGGTTCTCGAAACCGATGACCGAGAACCGGGTGCGGGAGATCCTGAGGTCGGCCCCGGGCGTGAAGATCATCGACGACCGTGAGAAGAACTATTTCCCCATGCCGCTGGAGTCCAGCGACCAGGATGACGTGTTCGTCGGCCGGATCCGCCAGGACATCAGTCAGCCGGACGGGCACGGCATCGACATGTTCATCAGCGGCGACCAGCTCCGCAAGGGCGCCGCCCTGAACGCCGTGCAGATCGCAGAACTGATGTGAGGGGTTTCCTCAACACCATCATCGAGTACGAAGGCGTTGTAATCGACGTGCGGCCGCGGTACTGGGCGGCCCATCGGGCGGCGTTGCAGGCGATCGGGCTGGCCGGCCCGAACCAGGAGGATTTCTGGCGTCTTGTACGTACCGGCTCGCCGGACTCGGCCTTCGTCCGTCAGGGCAAGCCGCATCACGCGACCGACTACGTGCGGGTCCGCGACGAGCGGATCAACAGCACCGATCTGATGGTCGTGGACGTTGCCCAGGAGGGAGCGGGCACGAACCTGCGGGTGCTCAAGCAGATGGGCGCGTGCCATCTGGCCACGCTGTGCGAGAACCGCGCGGGCATCAATACCACGCTGGACCGCCTCGACCTGTGGATACACTTCGACAGAAAGGTTGCTCTGCCCCGGGAACCACAGCGAAGAATGGAAACCATCCTGGAGATGATGGGCGAGCACCCCAGCACGCTGGCGGTCGCAAGCAGCGTGCCCTTCGCCTATGCCGCCGGCCAGGCCGGTGCCCGGGTCGTCGGAATGAAGACCGGGATCGCCTTTCCGAAGAATCTCCGACAGGTCGGCGTGAATTTATTCTTCGATTCGCTCGACGAACTGACCGACGCGCTATCCCGGCACGACGAGACCCTTCAACGCATCGGACTGATCTGGTAAGGATCGGACAGCCTTGAAGTGTATCCTGAAACCTCTGCCTGCGGCGGGCAGGCGTGTGGGACCGGCTTCCAGCCGGTCGGATTTCGAGGTTTTAGGATGCACTCTTATCGGCTTTCACCGGGCGTGGTGCATGCGCCGGCGGAATGGGGCACCTGGAGGCGCCCCACGAGGTCGCGTACCGAGGTGAGCCCGTGTCTGCGTAGATAGTCGGTCAAGCCGTCGATCACCTGCAACGGGATGGCCGGGTCGACGAACAGAGCGGTGCCCACGCCTACGGCGGTCGAGCCGGCCAGAATGAACTCGACCGCGTCGCGCCAGTCGCAGATGCCCCCCATCCCGATGATGGGCACGCCGGCCGGTCCCGCCACGGCGCGATACACCTTGTGAACAAGATGCAGGGCGAGCGGTTTGATGGCCGGCCCGCTTAGCCCGCCGGTCACGTTGGCCAGGATGGGCTCTTGCTTTTCGGCATTGATGGCCATGCCGACGAACGTGTTGATCATCGACAGGGCCTCGGCTCCGCCCTCGACGGCCGCCGCCGCGGTCTTCGTGATGTCGGTAACGTTGGGCGACAGTTTGACGATCAGCACCGCCCGCCGAACCACCTCCCGCACCGCCCGGACCAACTCACCCAACGCCAGGGGGTCCGTGCCGAACACCAGGCCATCGGAGACGTTCGGGCAACTCACGTTCAGCTCGATCCCGGCAACGGCCGGCTGCCGATCAAGGATGGCGCAAACCCTCACGTACTCCTCAAGCGTATGGCCGGCCACGTTCACAAGGGCGGGCACGCCAAGCCCGGCGAGCACGGGCAGTTTTTCGGCAACGAACGCATCCAGCCCGACGTTCGCCAGGCCGATCGCGTTGAGCATGCCGGCGGCCGTCTCCACGATCCGCGGCGGGCGGTTGCCACGACGGGGATTCAGGGTCACGCTCTTGGTCGTGAACGCGCCGAGCCGGCTCAGATCGACGAAAGACCCGTATTCGTCGCCGTACCCACACGTACCGGACAAGGTGATGACCGGATTCCGCAGAGTGAGTCGTCCGATGCGGACGCTGAGGTCGATCGCGGTGGACGCTTGTGCGGAGGCCATGCCGCAAGCATCCGGCAACGATCGGGCACTGTCAAGCAAAGGGATTTGAAGGGGCCGGGAGTCTTCGATGGTGCCTCTCGCGAGGCAAATTCGATTGTTGACCGGTCATCGCAACGGGGGGAAATGCTTGGAGGACTCCCGAACCCCTCCGTGCCGCCGCGACATGGGCGTTGGCCGATCCGGCCCGGAGAGGTTATGATCCCCCGCGCGAATCAAAGGGAGCCGGACGGTGGAACTCGACCTTCAACGTTTCTACAACCTGAATCGCCGGGCGGTGATGTGGATCATCTTCTTCGCCGGGCTCTACCTGCTGCGCGACTTCTTTTCGCTCGTTTTCCTGACTTTCATTTTCGGCTTCCTGATGCGGGGCGCCGCGAAACTCCTCATGCGGAGCACGCGGGCTCCGTACTGGGCGGCGGTCGTCGGGCCCTATCTGTTGGCGATCGTGCTGCTGATCCTGCTCGCGAAAACCGCCATCCCGCGCCTGTGGGACGAGGGGGCGAAGTTCTCACGACGGGTACCCGATCTGTTCTACAGCCTCGCCGAAGAGATCGAGAAAGCCGCCCCCCGGTACGGTCTGCAGCCCGCGTTGAACAAGTACATCACCGCCAACCTCCGTACCGAGCTTTCAGACGACACTCCCCATGGCGACTCCGAGGCAACCGCCTCCCAGCCCGCTCCTCAGCCTGAGACCACCCAGATCCTGGCCACCAAGCTCCAGCAGTTTGTGCTGGGCTTCCTGCCGGCCGCGGCCAGTAGCGGCCACGGCTCGGAATCACTCAGCGAGATCTTCCGCCGCTTCATCAACGGGGTTGTCGGCGGGACGCTGACGTTCCTGCTGGCTATTCTGCTGTCGTTTCTCATCGTGCTGGACTACGATAAGATCCAGCGCGACCTGGCCCAGTGGCGGACCAGCCCTACGGGGCGATTCTTTCATGAGGCCGCGGCCAGCGTCGTGGAGTTCTCCGAGGCCGTCGGCCAGGCCTTCCAATGCCAGATGATGATCGCCCTGCTGAACGCCGCGATCACCTGCGCTGGGTTGTTCATCCTCGGAATCCAGCCGCTCGTCCTGCTGACCACGATCGTCTTCCTGCTCGGGCTGATTCCGGTGCTCGGCGTGTTCATCTCATCGGTGCCGATCATCCTGATCGCGTTCAATGACTTCGGCCTGGACCGGGCCCTGCTGGCGCTGGGGATGATCGTCGTCGTGCATCTGCTGGAAGCTTATGTCTTCAATCCACGGATCTACGCCGCCCGGTTCCACCTCAACCCGGTGGTCGTACTGATCATCCTGCTTACGGCGGAACGGCTTTTCGGCGTGTGGGGAATGCTTTTGTGCATCCCCGTGACCCACTACGTGCTCAATGTCGCCCAGATGCCCTCGCAACCGCGGAAGACCCGACGCGCCGATGTCGCCCCCAACCCCAGCCCACCGCCGGAGTAACCAACCGGGCAACTGAGGCGACGGCTTTGGAAAGACCCGTCCGAACGGAGTTGAGCGGGCCAGCAAGACGGCAGCGTGTGTTTGCGGCCCACCCCGCAGAAGAACCGACAAAGCTCGAACATGACCCGTCCATGAACACCCGCGAATCGTCCGAAAATCTGACGGATTCTCGTCAGCGGCGGCTATTTTCTCGGTTGCCCAACGCCCGCGCTTTTTTTCATGCGCGATTCATCCGCAGGCAAGTGACGGCATCGGAAGCGAAAAGAGGAACGCGCCAGCGCGAGCAATGATTTCTCGCGCGAGAGGATTCACATAAAAGCCACGGGGCGTTCCGACCGTCGGAACGCCCCGTACATGTGGCTTAGCTTTGCAGAAAGTCGCAGTTATTTCTTCTTGCGAGCGACTTTCTTCTTGCCGGCTTTCTTCTTGGCTTTCTTCTTAGCCATGACACTTTCTCCTTTCAAGAGAAACAATCCCGCGTGACGCGTACGGGATTCAATAAAGAACTTAGCAAGTCAGTTCGGGGCCGTCAACACCTTTTTTGCCTCGAAAGACATTTTTACTGACATCGGCAATTCGCCGTCCCGGCCTTTACTCCCTTCCGCGCTCACCACCCGATTCGTTCTCCGCGAAGGACAGAATCTGCCTGCTGCAGGACAGCACACCCGGGCTGATGTCGATCACTTCCGGCATCCCCGCGATCTCGAAGACCACCGCGCGATGCGACCGGTGGACGGTGCAGCAGCGAATCCGCACGACCTCGTGCTCTGCCTCGGCCGATATGGTCCAGTTGGCATCGGGGATGCGATACTCGTCCAGAATGCGGACCAGCCGGAGTTGCGTCCGCCCCCCTTTGGGATCGTAACGCACATTGAACGAGGTCAGCCGGCACGGACCGCTGGTCCACTGTTCGAGAATCTGGGCCCCCCGCGACATGGCAAGGACCACGAGTGTCAGGGCGATCCCGCCCGCGGCGTAGCCGGACCCGATCAGCACGCCGATGGCCGACGTGACCCAGATCGTCGCCCCGGTGGTCAGCCCGACGATCGTCCCGCGCTCGCGAATGATCGCCCCGGCCCCGAGAAAGCTGATGCCGGTGACGACCTGAGCGGCGATCCGCCCGGGGTCGGACCCGGCGTCGGCGGCGATCAGGATCGATGCGAGCGTGAAAATGGTGCTCCCCACGCAGATGAGCGCGACCGTCCGCAGGCCGGCGGGCTTCTGCTTGGACTCACGCTCCTGGCCGATCATCAGCCCGCATAAGACCGACGAAAACACCAGGATCGTTCCCGACCAATGCAGGTCGAAGAGCTTGTGCAGATCGCCAAGATAAGGCAGCAGATGCGTCATCGTCGTTCCATCCCAAGGCAGGCAGAACGCAGTCCCCGTCTTGCCTGCTCCGCAAGTGCGTCTTTCCGCAAACGGCCGACCTGTGGTAGCATCCGCGTCAAACCGGATGACGCGCCGGCACGTGACTGACGAATGTAATCATCGAAAACAAGGGGGCCAAACCATGAGTCTCTGGCTCGAAGCAGCCCGCACTCCCCCGGGAATCTCCCGGCAGGCGACCACCTTCAACCCCAAAACTCGGGACAAGACCGTTCTGCTGCCCATCGGCCGGCGGGTGACGGTGGCCGAGGCGGCGGGCGCGGGGTACATCGGCCGACTGTGGCTGACGTTCCCGGGGTGGTTCTGGCGGAACTGGGACCCGGCGGCCGAGGTCGCCCCGACCGTTTTCAAGGCCCTCATCATGCGGATTTATTGGGACGGGCAGCCGACGCCTGCGGTCGAGGTGCCGGTGGGCGACTTCTTCGGGGCCGGCCACTGCGAGTTCAACTCGTTCACCTCGCGGTTCGTCGGCACGTCGTCCGGCGGGTTCTTCAGCTATTGGCCGATGCCGTTCGCCAAGGGCTTCCGCATCGAGTTCGAGAACCGCCATCCCCGGATCGTGCCGGACATCTTCGTCAACGTCAGCTATCAGGAGCTGCCGGAGGCGCCGGCCGGGACGGGCTACTTCTGCGCGCAGTACCACACCGCCCGGCGACAAGGCATCGAGGAGGCGGTCGTGCTGGAGGCCGAGGGTCGCGGCCACCTGGCCGGGGTGATGCTCTCCATGCAGGGCGAGCCGCTCAACTACTTCCGCTACCTGGAGGCCCCCGAGTACGTATTCATCGACGACGACTGGGAGTCGCCGCGGATCGTCGGGACGGGGCTGGAAGACTACTTCAACGGCGGGTGGTACTTCCGCGAGGGCGAGTTCGCCGGCCCGGTGCACGGCGTGCCCCTGAGGGACCCCCTGCGGTCAATGGTGACGATGTACCGCTTCCACACCGCCGACGCGATCGCGTTCGAGCGGCGGATCCGGATGGCGTTCATCAACCCCCGGCCGGCAAGCGAGCTGCATCCCTACTGGTACGCCTCGACGGCCTACTGGTACGGCCGCTCGCCGACCCCCGCTCAGCCCTCCCTGCCGGCCCACGCGGAGGTGAGCAACCTGTACCGCACGCGGGACCGGGACCATCAGGCCATCCCGTAGGGAATTGACAACAGGTTTTACGGTGACGGCAACAGTCTCTCGGCGTCACGTGCCATCCAGTCGGCGATTCCCAGACATGGGTTACAGATGGCCTTGTTCGGCCCAAAGGGGGGAAGCGCGGACCAAAGAGGGCACTTTGACGGCAGACAACGCCATGATGATTCCGCACAATGCATCATCGAAAGGAAGGGACCGGATCGCGGCCGGCGCGATCGCGGCGATGACGCTGCTGGCATACCTCCCGGCGATGCGGGCCGGTTTTGTCTTCGATGATTTCGCGTATCTTCACGACAACCCGACGCTGACGGGTCTGGGGGGTCTGCGGGCGATCTGGTTCGACCTGCGGGCGCTGTCGCAGTATTACCCGATGGTGTTCACGACTTTCTGGATCGAGCATCAGCTCTGGGGGCTGAACCCCGCCGGCTACCATGCGGTCAACATTCTGCTGCACGCGGCCAACGCGATTCTGGTCTGGCTGGTGTTGCGGCGGCTGGCGGTTCCGGGCGCCTGGCTGGCGGCGGCGATCTTCGCGGTGCATCCGGTACACGTGGAAAGCGTGGCGTGGGTGGCGGAACGCAAGAACGTGCTGTCGACTCTGTTCTACCTGCTGGCGGCGTTGGCCTATCTTCGATTCGCGACGATCCGCGGCCCTGTGGATGAATCGAAGGTCGCCGAGTCGCCTTGGGGCTGGTATGGGGCCGCGGTACTGCTGTTCGCGGCCGCCCTGCTCAGCAAGACCATTACCTGCACGTTTCCGGCGGCGATCCTGCTGGTCCTCTGGTGGAAGCGCGGCCGCCTTGGCTGGCGGGATGTTGCTCCGCTGCTCCCGCTGTTCGCGATGGCCATCGCCGCGGGGCTGATCACCACGTGGGCCGAAAAACACATGTCCGGTGCCCGCGGCGAACTGTATGCGTTCACCCTGCCGGAGCGGTGCCTGATCGCCGGCCGGGCGCTGTGGTTCTATCTGTATAAACTCGTCTGGCCGACACATCTCAGCTTCATCTATCCCCGCTGGAACGTGGACGTCCATTCGTGGTCGCAGTACCTGTTCCCGCTGGCCGCGATTCTGGTGCCGCTCGTTCTCCTGGCGGCGAGGCGGGTCATCGGCCGCGGACCGGCGGCGGCCTGTCTGTTCTTCTGGGGGACGATGCTGCCGGTGCTGGGCTTCGTGAATATCGCGTTCATGCGTCTCTCGTTCGTGGCGGACCATTTCGTGTACCTTGCGGATATCGGGATCATCGCCCTGTTCGCAGCGGGGCTGACCCGCATCCTGAACCGGACGACGCCACCCGATGGACCGCCCTCCGGAACCAGCACAGGCCGACCGGCCCGATCGACCCGCGCGGTGACGGTCGCTATCCTGGGCGTGCTGACCGTCCTGACCTGGCGGCAGGCGACCTATTACATGACGGCTGAGTCGCTCTGGCGGCATACATTGGCGGCGAATCCCGACTCGCCGGAAGTTTGCAGCAACCTGTCTGAGTCCTGCGTCGATCTCGGACACGCGGATGAGGCGGTCCTCTACGCCGAGCGGGCGCTGCGACTCAGGCCCGACTACCCGGAGGCGTGGATCAACCTGGGCAACGGTCTGCACCTGCAGGGCAGGGCCGACGAGGCCGTCGCCGCGTTCAGGAAAGCAATCGAGATCGACCCTCGGGGCGCGATGGCCTACAACAACCTGGGGAATGTGCTCATCGACCTGGGCAGGGCTGATGAAGCCGTCACTCCGCTGCTCAAGGCCATCGAGCTTTCCCCGAACCTGGCGATCGCGTACAACAACCTGGGCCGGGCCCAGGTAGCGCGGGGGCATCTGGATGAGGCCATCGCGGCGTTCCGCAAGGCGATTGAGTGCTCGCCCGGCCTGTCGCAGGCCCAGCGCAACCTCGCGCTGGCGATGAAACAGAAAATGGAGCGGGAAGGTGGAAGCCGCCCGAGCCCGAGCGATCTGCCTTAGAGTGCAGACCATCCCACAAGCCAAGAGGAGGCCATCGATGAACCATCGTACCCTGTTGCTGATCGTTTCGATCGCGTTCTGGTTGTTTCCGCCGGTTGCGGCAGACGCCAGGAGCGTCGACGGCGTCGACGCGGGTCGGGTGCGGGAGATCGCGGCGATGCTGCCGGAAAAACCGACAGGGCTGGGCCGGCCGATCGCCGACCGGGCGGCTTGGGAGTCGCCCGCCGTGAGCGCGGCAACAAAGGGCGTCGTGGCCGAGGCGGAAAAGCTGCTCGGGGAGCCGATGCCCGAGATGACCGACGAGATGTACCTGGACTATTCGCGCACCGGCGACCGGGAACGGTGTCAGAAGGTGATGTTCGATCGGCGCGGGCGGCTGGGGACATTCGCGCTGGCGGAATGCGTCGAAAACAAGGGGCGGTTCGTGCCCGCGTTCGTCGAAACGCTGCGCGAAATCGCGAAGGAGAAGACCTGGATTTACCCGGCCCACGACGCATCCAACCGGAACTTCAAGGGCGAGGTGATCGACGTCGATCTGGCATCGGTGGCGGTCGGGTGGACGCTGGCGACGGCCGACTGGGTAATGGGCGACAAGTTGCCGGCGGACGCCCGAAACCTGATCCGCGAGCAGACACAACGGCGACTCTTCGTACCGTTCAAGGACATGATCGAGGGTCGGCGGCAGGCGAACTGGTGGATTGTCGGACACAACAACTGGAATGCGGTGTGCCTCGCGGGCGTGACCGGGTCGGCCCTGGCCCTGATCGACTCGCGCGAGGAGCGGGCGTTTTGCGTCGCGGCGGCCGAGAAGTACTCAAGGCATTTCCTGGACGGAATCCCGGCCGATGGATACTGCACCGAGGGCGTCGGGTACTGGAACTACGGGTTCGGAAACTACATCCTGCTGGCCGAGACCCTGCTGCAGGCGACGGACGGGAAAGTCGACCTGCTGAAGGGCGAGCATGTCAGGCAGATCGCGATATACGGGCTGCGGATCGAGATCGTCCCGGGGATATCGCCGGGCTTCGCGGACTGCGCGGTGAACGCCCAGCCGGGAAGCCATCTGCTCGATTACATCGCCCGGCGATGGGAGCTGGCCCTGCCTCCGGGGCACGATCGGCCGACGTCGTGGGCCAAGGCGCCCCTGTATTCGGTCATGACATACCTGTTCCCGAACCGCGTGTCGGGCAAGCCGGCTCCCAGGGTGGCCGCCCTGCCCGAGCGTACGTGGTTTGACAAGGGCGGCGTGCTGATCGGCCGGCCGGGGAAGCACGAGGACTGCCGGATCGCGGTGGCGATGAAGGGCGGACACAACGCGGAGGAGCACAACCACAATGATGTCGGGTCGTATCTGGCGGTCGTAAACGGAAAGGCGGTGCTGGTCGATGCGGGGGCCGAGGTCTACACCAGGAGAACGTTCAGCGAGCATCGCTACGACAGCAAGGTGATTAACTCGTTCGGCCATCCGGTGCCGATCGTAGCGGGCAAGCTGCAGAAGCCGGGCCGGGAGGCACGCGGCGACGTCCTGCGAACGAACTTCACCGACGCCGAGGACCTGCTGGTGCTGGATGTCCGGTCGGCATACGACGTGCCGGAACTGGAAAAACTGCAGCGCACGTTCGTGTACGCGCGGGCCGGCGGAGGCTCGCTGACAATCAAGGATGAGGTCGTGTTCAAAAGCCCGCAGACATTCGGGACGGCACTGATCACGTTCGGGCAATGGAAGCAGACCGGTCCCGGCCGGCTGCGCGTACAGGACGGCGAGGAGGCCGTCGACGTGGCGATCACGGCCCAGGGCGGTGAGATCTCCATCAAGGCCGAAGAGATTCACGAGAATCTGATCGCCAAACGGACGCCGACGCGAATCGGGATCAACCTCGCTCGGCCGATTGAGAAAGGCAGCATCACGGTGGTCGTCACACCGGCTGGGAAGTGAAAGGAAACGTTGCTGGACCGAGGATTCTCGTTCGAGCAAGCCCCCGAACAACCCAACAGGCGAGTACAGCCCCGATCAGGGAACCAACTGCCGGTCGGCGACGAGAGGATCGGTCGGGGAGGTGGGGATGGGTTCCCGCAGGAGATAACGAGTGACGCCGTCGGCGATCGCGGCCGCGATTCTGGCGCGGAATGCGGGATCGTTGAGCCGGCGGGCGTCGTCGGGGTGAGTCAGGAATCCGCACTCGACGAGGACGGCCGGTCGGGGATGACGTGCCAGGACCACGAAATTGGCCTTGCGGATGCCCCGGCAGGCCAGGCCGGCCCGCTTGAAGGCGCTTTCGATCTGACGGGCGGCCCGCTCGCTGGCCTCGGAGGCGGTCCGGCAGATGTAGACCTCCGCCCCGGACGCATTCGAACCGGGCGCCGAGTTGGCGTGAACGGAAATCATCAGATCGACCTGCTGCTGCCGGGCCAGGTCGGCCCGGTCCTGCAGGTCGATGAACTCATCTTCCGAGCGGGTCAACCGGACCGCAGCCCCCTGCCGCTGGAGCGCCGCGGCCAGGCCGCGGGCGATTCCCAGGTTGATCGTCTTCTCTGGAAGTTTTGAGAGGGTCGCCTGCCACGCCCCGGGGTCGCGTCCGCCGTGCCCGGCGTCGACGAGCACGCGTTTGCCGGCCGTCAGACGCGACGGCTCGGTGTCCGCGGGTGGCAAAGCGGGTCGGCGAGCCGCCTGCGGCGCCGGCCGGGTCTGGGCCTGCGGCGAAGGCAGCTCGACGTGGCGATCCGAGGCCCGGCAGCCGGCCAGCAGCAATACCGCCGGCACGATCCACGCGGATCCATACTTGCGATTGTTCTTTCGACACGTCACGTCCCGCCACCTCCGCGTGCCGGGAACCGAGGAAGATGAACCTGCATGACGTGTCGGCCAGATCGGGACATAGCTTGGGTTGCAGGGGGTGGTGTTCTGATAGCGCACGGCACTATCGGACTTCGGATTGGTGTGCGCTCGTACGATTGACGGGGCGACAGGGATTATAAGACCAGGACAGAGGCACTGGGCGAGGCGGGAATCGAACCCGCACGGCCTTTCGGCCAAGGGATTTTAAGTCCCTAGCGTCTGCCATTCCGCCACTCGCCCGGGGCGTGCGACCGGCAAAACCATCGTAAGTCGGTCACGACCCGTGATCAATCCGGCCGTCGGTCGCAACACCATCGCACGGTGTATGACAGAATCGGCGGGCACTCACCGGCAGGGATAGACGTCGAAGCGAACGGCCCGACCCTTGTAGGAGAAAGCGGGTTCGCGGACCAGCACCGGGGCCCGCAGCCGGCGTTTGACGACGACGCGGCTGCGGGCGACGGTCAGCGCGACGCGAAAGAGTTCGTCGGCGTCGGGATCGTCGCCGGCCGCCAGCCGACACAGGCGCATCTCCTTCTTGACCAACGCGCTCTTGGTGCGGTGCGGGAACATCGGGTCGATATAGACAACATCGGGGCGGTTGGTCTCGGACAGGCTTTCAAGGAACGCCCGGGCGTCGGCCTCCACCAGAAGCAGACGATCGCGGAGGATCGGGCCGACTTCGGGGTCGTCGGCCGCCCTTCGCAGGCCGTCGGCCAGCAGCGCGGCGACGATCGGGGACCGCTCGACGGCGGTGACCGTGCAGCCGAGGCCGGCCAGCAGGAACGCGTCGCGCCCGAGGCCGGCGGTCGCGTCGACGATGCGAAGGGGTTGCCCCTTGTACCCGACCGCCCGGGCGATCATCTGGCCGGCCGAGCCAGGTTCGCGCTGTCGGCGACGCATGGCCCCGGTCAGAAAATCAACGTACACCGGCCCCATCCCGGGGGCATTGGCGGCCCGCAATTCCAGCCGATCATCAGTGACGACGAGAAAAGCCTCGAAACCCGGTGAATCGAGCGCGGCCGCGGGCACGCCGAACCGCTCGGCCAGAGCGTGCGCGGCCGATCGACGCGAAGTCCGATCCGAGTCCACACATACGGCTAATGAAACCACCGCTCGCTCCACTCAGCCCTCATTCCACGCTCCGGGAACGATTCGGGCGACATGGACAGGCGCCGCGGAAGGGTGTACTGAGATACCTGAACATGCCTTGAGACAGACGAGACCGTCGATCCGACCTCTGAGGCGTTCCGCCTCTCGCCCAGTCGAGTCGCCGTGGCGACTTCGTGGATCGCAACCCAAAATGGAACCCGGCGGAAAAACACGCATGCAACTCGCGCACGTCTTCGGCCGCAAGACTCCAGGAGTATGAAAACACATCGGCGGGACCTGTCTGCGTGCGTACACGCACAGGCAGGCGCCGGTGCCGAACAGGCCCCGGGGCGCATTCTCAGCAACCCGGCGGCACCTCCGGGCCGTTGAGGCAGGGCATGAACCCGGCGCGGTCGTCCTGGTTGACCTTGTTGTCGAAGTTCATGTCCTGCTGGGAGCAGCCGTCGGGGATCGGGCCGTCGCCGTTGAAACAGGCCTGCAGCCTGGCATAGTCCTCAAGGTCGACGTCATCGTCGAGATCGAAGTCCGCCCGAATTGTCGGAGCGGCCTGAAGATAATTGATGATCAGTCCCATGACCGTGGTCCGCATCGAGGAGGAGTTGATCATCTCGAACGGGAAGGCGAAGGTGACGGTGCGGAAGGTGCCGGCGTCGTGCTGAACGGCGGCCGTCCCGCCCGTCCCGCCGCTGTAGGTGAGGATGGCCTGGGCCCCGGACAGCGCGGAAATCTGATCCGGCGCGTCGACGTCGTAGGCGCCGTTGGCCGTGTTGTAGGCGTAGAACTTGGGCTCGAAAGCCGGGGCGCTGAAGCTCAGTGAGCCGATGCCCGCGAGGATGCCGCCGGAACCGGTGGCGGTGTAGGTGTTGGCGTCGTTGGCGACGTAGTTGGCCTTCAGGTATGTCTGGCAGAAGGTGGCGCCGCCGCCCTGGTTGATGAGGTCATAGGTGATGTCGGCGCCGCTGACGAACATCCGGCCGCCACCGACGAGATAGGAACCCAGCAGACTCTGCTCGGTCGAGTTGAAAGTGCGCGTGGCATCGCTGGACTGCTCGCCCATGATCCAGATGATCGCCTGATAGGCGGCGAGGTTCACGGTTCCGTCGTTGACGGACCTTCGGGAGCAGGTGTCGAACGTGGCGTTGTTGGCTGCCATGGCCTGGGCGTGCTGCACCGCGTAATCGTAGGCGTTGGTCCGGCGGAGTATCTGGCGCTCGAACGTGCCGACGTAAGCCGACTGGGTGATGTTTTGAAAACGGGTCAGTCGGTCGAAACCGTTGACGATCAGGTGGTCGGACCGCCCGGAAGCCGGCCGGCGCACGGCGAGCGTCTCGGAGGGCATGGACTCGCCACCGGCATTGTAGGCGGCCACGCGGATGTAGGTGGTCTGGGCCGCGGGAATGTCGCCGAGCACGTAGGCGGTCACGTTGCCGACGTTGAGGCCGGCGTCGAACCCGTAGCCGTTGGTAGAGCGGTAGATCTTGTAGCCGGTGGCCGGGTCGCCGTTGGCACCGCCACTCGGCGGCGCGGTCCAGGACACGGTGACGGTGCCGTTGGTGTTGGTGACAACCTGGACGCGCTCGGGCGACTCCGGCAGGAACGCCAGGGGGATCGTGCTCCCGGGTATATTGTTACGGAGGAACTTGATCATGCCCTTCAGAGATGCACGGGCGGTGGCATTTCGTACCTTGCTGTCGCGGAGCAGCTTGGCGTCGGTCGGGTTGTCGTGGAAAGCCACCTCGATGATGGTCGCGTCGAACTCGTTGCCGTTGTTGTTGGTGGAGATCGCGCCGTAGGTGCTGGTGTAGGTGTTGTAGATGCCACGAAGCCACCAGTTGAACTCGAACTGCCCGTTCAAAGCAGCCATGTCGGCCTCGAAGCTGTCGGCCAGGGTGTGGGCGTACTGGGACTGGTAGGTCGTGGGGCCCCAGTCGGTGATCAGGGTGACCATGCCGCGGGCGGCGGGCGTGGAGTTGGTGTGAAACTCCAGGTAGACGCGCCGCCAGCGATCGTTGTTGAAGACCGTGCGGTTCATCTCCGCGCCCCAGCGGGCGCCGGTACCGACGTTGTCGCCGGAATCGTCGCTGGTGGTCTCCCAGACACTGGTCCCGAAGCCGACGGCGTTGTTGCCCAGTTCGCTGTGGGCCCAGTAACGCATGGCCTCTTCCTCGCGGGGATACTGGCTTGTCCCGGCGGAGCCCCGAGAGACATCGCCCACGCCGTTTCCGAAGCGGATGGCATCGGCGGCGACGTTGCCGCCGTCGGGCGAGGCGTTGGAGATCTCGACATAACCGGAAGTGCCGGCGAGGAAGTAATAATTCCCAAGCCAGATCCAGCCCTTGCTGACCAGCCGGTGATCGACCACGACAGAACTGGTGCCGCCGCTGTGGCAGATGCGGTAGGTGGTCCGGACCGGGTTGGAAACCTCAGGCGTGAAGCCGTAGACCGGGTAAAAATCGGTGGTCGGAATTGTCGGCGTGTACCTCGCGACAGCCGACTCGCTCACCGCGGCCGTGGCGATGCGGTAGGCCACGCCACTGACGGTGACCTGGTTCTCGTAGTACTTGGTCGAGCTGCCGGTCAAGGCGTTGGCCCATGAACCGGTGTAGGTCACGCCCGGGTCGTCGTTGTCCAGGACGATCTGGGTGCGCTGGTATCCCACCGGCCGGAACGGCACCACGGTCGCTCCGGCGTTGAAGAGATAAGCCACGAAGTAGTTGAGCTGATCGATGTTGCCGTAATCCTCGACCATGCCTTCGGTAAGGCCGCGCTGCAGCCCCCAGGAAGTGCCGGTGTAGGTCCAGCCGTGGCCGGCCGTGGTGTACACGACGACGCCGGACAGCGCGCCAGAAGGCTGCGTCCCGCCGTTCGAGACCGGCCCGGCGATGGCCGTCGGCTGAGCGATCGGCTCCTGGGCGGCCGCCTCTTGCACACTTTTGGTCTGCTCCGCGGACAGGTAGTCCGTCAGGCGCTTGTACTCGCCCTGCTCGCCCAGGCGGGCCATGACCAGCGCACCGGCCGCCGGCGGGTCCGCGATGAGAATCGACTTGAGGACCTCGCCGAGATATTCCACCTCGATCGGCGTCAGCCAATCCACGCCGGCTTCAACAGGGATGGTGAGATACACGTGGGCGATGTCATCGACCCAATCAAGCCGGTCGAACCAAGTCCCGAACGGCAGAAGAGTCTGGCCGCTCTCGTCAGCCAGGAGCCCGGCGCGGTGCACCAGGTGCGCGACCTGGGCCGCCTGCGGGTCGACGGGCGTTTCGAGCGGCATCGTGAAGCCGTCCATGTATGGCAGGTCGAGAATGCTCTGACTGCGGGCCGGTGCCGCCCAAAGCGATAGGATCGCACACAGTACCCCGCACAGGGACAGCGCCTTGCGCAGACTGATTCTCACCATGTCACCCTCTCCATAAGGAGTGGACTTGCTCCGCGAAATGGGCCTTCCCCTCTGAACGCCAGCCGACGAAACAACTGGTTTACGAACAACCCTGTACCCATACAAGGTCTCGACCTGAAATCGCACTCTACGACGTTTGGCCTCCCCTTGCAGCGTCGAAGTATTGCGCGCAGCCCGCCTCACGTCGGCCAATTGATTATACCACTGCGGCCGGCCTCCTCGGCCGGTTTTCGGCAAAGAAAACGCGGGCGAAGAGGCACGGCTCCCCTCAATCAATGGCATACTTTATTCCAATGGCGCAATTTGTTCGTTATTGCTTTATTGTTTCATTCCCCTGACCCGGCCGCGATGGGTCTCAGTCCAAGTTGACTTTGGGCGGGTTGGAGAAATCGGCCGCCTTGAGGTCGACCTGGGCGGGCTTCACGTCGTGGGCGGCGACGACCCAGAAGCGGTACGTCAAGGACAAAGGAGTGTCCTTGGTGAGCTTCCACGTCGAGTACTCGCCGAACCGGCCATAATCGCGCTCGGACATCTCGGCGTTGCGCGGGTTCTTCGGGTGGCAGAGATTGACGACGGTGTAAGACCGATCATCTAGCTTGTATTGGGTGGCATTCCAGGGCAGATCCTTGAAGTCCGGATGTTGCTCGGTGTCGATGGCCTTGTCGGCGGGCATGGTGGTCCATTTCCCGGGCCGCAGAAAGCGGGTGTCCTGCTTGTTCTCGGCCACCGCCTGGGCCGCCCGGAACTGCACGCCTCCGTGGTGGTTATTAGAACTTTCAAGGGCGACGGGGCCGCCGGACGTGACAATGGTCGTGTCGAACTGGATGAGCGTCTGGCCCCGAGGTGAACGGAAAACGCGGACCGTTCGGGTTTCGGTGGCGAAGGTCTTGCCCTCGAGGTCCTTCCAGTCGACGGTAACGACGTGCCCGCCGAGGACGGGGCCGGCGAACTCGCGGATGAATTTCGTGTGGATCTGGTGGGCGTCCGACGCGGACCAGACGTCGAGCGTTTTCTCCTGGCCATGGACCTTGACGCGATTGTGGCCGTAGAAGATGCCACGGTGATGCGGGTAGAGGCCGCCCTCGCCCTTGGTGATGAGCCGGCTGCCGTCGGGATCGAAGACGTGGTAGTAGGGCTTGCGGGTGATGTCGATGGTGTCCTTGCCGGTGCCGTCGAATGGCGTGTACATGTAACGAAGGACCGGCCGATCGCCGAAACACAGGTCTCTGGACTTCACGTTATCCCTGGAAGTGTCCTTCCAGGAAAATGCCTCAGAAGCCGGCGGGTCCGAGACTTTGCCCCGCTGGATCTCTATAGTCCGGCTCGTGCCTTGGGGCAGATTGTCAATGATCCACCAGACGCGGGCCTGGCCGTCAGCGAGCGGTTCGACCTGGGCGGGTTGTGTCCTGCCGTCGGAGACGACGCAGATCGGCTGTGTCATCTGCTCGGCAGTCAGCTTGAGGTCCACGCTGACGGGCGTATCGTGCCGGTCGGTGTTGCCGGCCGAGACGGTCGCCTTGGTGTCGGCTGCACCGGCTGTCAGCGCGGGAGCCATCAACGCCAGGAGACACACCAACACCCTGATCCTCAACATCACAATTCCTCCCCCAATCGAGTGATCGCAATCACGGTTCAGTCATGCCGGACCTTGCCGGCGGGGCCATCCTACTACAATGGGTAAGGATTGGGAACTCACGCCGACCTGTCCGTCGTGAAGCTGTAAGCAATCAGTGTAATTGGACAGGAGAGTGGAGGTTGACGTCGTTTACCGACGGCCGAACATTCGTTCCTTCAGGTCCAGGTAGTACAGATAGTCCGCGGGCGCGACGTCGGGCGGGCAGCGATGGTCGCAGAACGGAATGAATCCTCCGCTTTCAACCCACGGCGCGACGGACTCGAGGTACGCGCGGATCTCCTCGCGGCCCTTGAGCAAGGCCATCTTGTCCACGCCGCCCATGATCCGCAGATCGGGTCCGTAACGGTCCAGCAGTTCGCCCGGATGGCCGCTGCAGTGGACTTCGCAGGGGAAAAGACAGTTGAGGCCCGCCTCCAGCATCAGCGGCAGGATATGCCGGATGTCGCCGTCGCAGTCTGTGTACCAGATGTCAATGCCGTGCATGTGCAGGCGCGAGGCGATTCGCCTGTATCTCGGCACGACGACCTGACGGAAAAAGTCCAGCGTGACCAGCGGCCCGCTGCGGAAACAGATGTCCTCCCAGCCGGCGGCGAAGTCGAAGTCGATCCGCCCGAGCACCTGATCCAAGTCATCCTCGACAAGCAGGCAGCAGGTTTCGACCATGTCCTCGACCATGTCGGGGTAATCGCGGCAAGCGTAGGCAAGGCCTTCAAAGGTGAGCAGATTGCGGATTCTGCCGATCATTGAGCCGCAGTAGACGCCAAGCGGATAGTCACGGTCCGGCGGGTGAAGCCGCCTGAGGGCATCGATATCCGCCCGCCGGGCGGGATCGAACCTGCGGAGCATCGTGTCCTTCACTCGTTTCCAGTCGTCGGGCGCGACCACCGGGCTGCTGGTGAAACGCGGGATGGTATCGTGGCCGTCCGTGGGGACCTCGGCCAGCAATCCCTCGCGGTTCTGAATGATGCGGGTCGCACCGCGATCCTCGACGATCCGCTCCTCGAAGGCTGGGCAAAGCCATACATCACCAGCTAAAACCTCTATTCGGTCGAAGTTGAAGAAAAGATCCGCCTCGGGATTGGTGGTGATATTGTGGTCTCGGAAAATGTCCCATTTCCGAAAGTTCTCATTCCAGTAGCCGAACTCCATGTTAAAGCATCGATCGACCGGCCGATGGTGCATCTGGTTGATGAACCGGCGGCGGTCGGTCATCGCGGACGACCACCTGGGACGACATGGAGCGATAGGCACGGTCACATCTCCGGGATTACGGGAACGTTGACAACCGCGGCGCGCATCATGACGATGCGAAAGCCGGGGCCAATCCATTGCTGCGACCGGTTCTTGTACACTCAGTCCTTTCGGGCCTGTGAGGCGAGGGCCTTGCGGACCTCGGCGAGTAGCTCATCGACCTTGAAAGGTTTGTAGAGGACGGCGGCGAGGCCTTCGGGGGTGGCCCGGATGATCGAATGGCTGGGATCGTACCCGAAGCCGGTAATGAACATCACGGGGCAGCCGGGGCGAGCCTCCTTGACGGCCTTGAAGATATCGTAGCCGTTGCTGCCGGGCATGCGGATATCGCTGACGATCAGGTCGTACGTACGCTGGCGCACGAGGGCTATGGCCTCGTTGCCCTCCCGGGCGGTATCGACCCGGCATCCGTACCTGGCCAGCACGTCGTGGACGGTCTGCCGAATGATTTCCTCGTCGTCGATGACGAGGACGCCCCTGCCCTCCAGCAGCGGGTCGGTCTGCGGCTCGGGCGTCCGCGAACCCAGGATCCCGCTGACCGGCTCGGCAACCTGCTTGATGACGTCGCGGATCCGGACGACGTTGTCGGCGATGGACTGCAACCGGTGCCGCAGGTCGTCGTGACCAATATAGTCTTCCATGAGCATGCTGGCGTCGGCCAGGATCTCGTTGAGCGGCCCGGAGATCTCGGCGGAGACGTTGCTGGCCAGCCGGCCGGTCGTCTCATGTCGCTCGACCACGAGCAGATCGAGTATATGCAGGGTGATGGCGATGTACCGGCCGAAGATCTCCGCGAACTGACGGTCGTCCTCCCGGAACGCCGCGAGCTTGTCGCTCTCGATATTGAAGATTCCGACAACCTGGTCGTGAAGCCAGAGGGGCACGGTCAGGGATGAGCGGGCGTTGTCGATGCCCTGGAGGTATCGCGGGTCCTGTGAAACGTCGGGGCAGATGTAGCTTCGGCCGGTGAAGGCCACATACCCGCTGATGCCGCTTCCCTCGGGGGAGCAGAAAATATCGATCTGCTGGGCATCGGGGGGCAGGCCGGCGCACAGCACCAGTTCCAGCCGGTTGGTCTTCTTGTCCAGCAGGCGGACCACGAAGTTGTCGAAGTTGAGCAGTTCGCGGGTGAAGCGGATGATTTTGCATTCGAGGAGGTCAAGGCGCTGGCGGGCGGTCATCCTGCTGATCTGCTCGGCGTCGACGCGGACCAGTTCGCGGCCGGCGTTGTCGATGGCATCCATCTTCTGCTGGAGCCGGCGAGCCCGGGTCACATCGTTGAACGCGACCACCAGGCGGGTGGCGCCCCGGGGATCCTGGATCGGCGTGATTCGTGCCTCGAATAACTGATGACCGTCGCTGATCAGGCTGAGCGAGCGCGGGCGTCCGAACGAAGCGGGCTCCTGCGGCATGGCGCACGCGTCGGCGACGTGCCGCTCGATCCGTTCCAGGGCCTCCTGGGGAACTTCCTTGAGCTTGGAGTTGGACCAGAGGATTCTGCCGTGGACGTCCATGAGGCACACCGCCTGGCCCAAGGTGTCCAGGACGGTGGTCAGTTGCATGCTCAGGGCGACCTGCTCGCCCGCCAGGAACTCCTCGGAACCACCGATGAACAGGTCAAAACGCCCCTGCCGCAGCAGGTTGAGCGCCGACTCGATGCCGCCCTCGACATGAACCTCGCCCAATTGCTGAAGCAGCTCGACCAGCTCGGGCTGACGCACCCGCACGGCGTCGAGCAGCAGGATTCTACATTGCTTCGTGCCTGTCTCGCTCATGATCGCAGCCGTTGCACGGCGTCCGCCTTCCTCCGCGACTCTGAAGAATATCTCATTATATGAAGCCAACCCGCCCGTCCATCAGGGGAATATTCCCCACAATAGATCCGATTAAAGATAGAACCGCACGGATACAATGTGGCCGGAAGTAACGCCCCCTCACCGCCATGGTGCGGCTATCGGACCCCCTGAAACCGCCAGTCCTGCACCCCGATCCCTGCCGGCACCTTGCCCAGGGGCCGGTCAGTTGCCGGCCTGCTCCGCGGCGTACCGGGTCTGCACATCCGCCTGCGAGTTAATCAACGGGGCCAGCCATTGGGCCACGAAAGTCCGGTTCGACCAGCCGGTATGGCCGCCGCTATTTCCGCTTTCCGCCATTTTGGACAGATACCGCTGCTGATGCAGAAGCGAGGCGTAGATGCGGCGGTCTTCCTGGCTGAGCCCCCAGGGCATCGTGAAGCCGACGGCCCCGGCGGATCGGGTGAACTGTCCGTCGACAGTCCCGGCCATGCTCGTACCGAGTTTCAGGAAGCCGACATCATAAGGCGAATAGAAGTTATAGATTCCCTGCTGGGCGTGCCGCAGCGCGCCGCGAAGATCGTAATCCGGAGAAAGCGCGGGGGCCAGGAGGATAGCACTCGTGACCTGCCTGTCAGGCGGAAGCGACTCCAGGGAAAACACCGCCACGCCGCCCCCGCCCGAATGACCGATCAGGTGCACCGGCCGACCCGGATGCCGGTCCTGGTAGCGAACGATCTTGGCGGCGATCTCGCGGGCCTCCTTGCGATTGTGGCCCTCGGCCCGCAGGCTGGGCACGGCGGTCAGGAACGAACCGCCCAGCGTCCAGTCGTGGATCTCGATGGCGGCAGGCACCCCGCCGTCAGCCAGCCCTTTGGCGACGTTGTAGTTGAGGTGACTGCGGCCCTCGATGCCCGGGAGCACGATGACATAGCCCCGTTCGAGACGCTCGGGCGTCCGCAGATTGGACGGGCCGCAACCCCCGCACATCAACAGGGCGCAGGCCACGGCCGACAGAATCGGTTGACGGCAACGAGGCCCGGTTTCCAGGCGTTCAGCCCCAGTACGACGAGAAGGCGTCTGATGCAGGTTATTGTTCACTCAGGTTGTTCCCGTGAAAAGTACCCCGGTGCGGCGAACCGGCTGGACGAGGGCATGATAACACCACCTGTCCGGCGGCTCCAACTTCGGGCATCCCCCGCTCAACCGGGTTTTATCGACGCGACGCGTTGGCCAGGCTCAGCAAAAGTGGACTGCGACGGAGAATCGTCACACATTGACGCCTCTTTTATGACACAGCTATACTGCGGGCGATGAGGCCGAAGTGGGCTGAAAAGATGCTGCTCAAGCAGGGTGATATCACGCGAGAGGCGGTGGATGCCATCGTCAACGCGGCCAACACGTCGCTCCTGGGTGGCGGCGGGGTCGATGGAGCGATTCATCGGGCGGCGGGGCCCGAGTTGCTGGCCGAATGCCGCACACTGTGGGGGTGCCCCACCGGGTCGGCCAGGATCACCAAGGGTTACCGGCTGCCGGCCAGGCACGTGATTCACGCGGTCGGGCCGGTCTACCACGGCGGACGTTCGGGCGAGCCCGAGCTGCTGGCGGGCTGCTATCGCTCGGCCATGCAGTTGGCGGCCGAGAACAACCTGCGGACCATCGCCTTTTCGGCCATCAGTTGCGGGGTGTATGGCTATCCGCTGAACGAGGCCGCCGGCATCGCCCTGGCGACCGTGCGCGACGGCCTGATCGAACACTCCGGAATCGAGCAGGCGGTTTTCGTACTATTCGACGGGACGGCTCACGCGGCCTACAAACGAACCTTCGACGAGTTGCTCAAGGAAAGACAGCAATAAACCTTAAAGGGTTCTCACCGTGAAATTGACCTGGCACCGCCGTAAACTGCACCTCCGCCACCCGTTCAACATCGCCAGCCTTGCGCGGACAAAGGACGTGGAGAGGGAGATTCTGTTCGTCCAGATCGAGCATGACGGGCAGATGGGCTGGGGCGAGGCCTCGCCGGCCAGCTACTACGGCCAGTCGATCGACTCGGTCAAGGACACGCTCCAGCGGGCGGCGGGCATGCTCGGGCACGATCCGTTCGCGTTCGAGGAGATTCTGGGGGTGATGTGGGAGCACTTCCCCGATCAGCCGGCGACCATCAGCGCGATCGACATCGCCCTGCACGACCTGGCCGGCAGACTGCTCGGCATCCCGGTCTGGAAATGGTTCGGATTGGACCCAAAGCATCTACCGTTGACCTCGTTCACGATCGGTATTGACGACTTGGATGTGATCGAGCAGAAGGTCCGCGAGGCGGGTGACTACCCGATCCTGAAAGTGAAGACCGGGACGGCTGAGGACGACCAGATCCTGTCGGCGATTCGAGCCGCGGCTCCCGACAAGGCATTGCGAGTGGACGCCAACTGTGGATGGAACTCGGGCAACGTGCTCGAGCGGTGTCGACACATCGGGAAGCGCTACGGGGTGGAGTTCATCGAGCAACCGACACCGGTCGGCGACCACGACGCCCTGCCGGCGGTGAGGGCGGCGGGCCTGTGCCCAGTGATAGCGGATGAAAGCTGCTGCAACGTACAGGATGTGCTGAAGTGCGCCGGCTGTTTCGACGGCATCAACATCAAGCTCAGCAAGTGCGGGGGTATTCGGCCTGCAATGAAGATGATTCACGTCGCCCGGGCGGCGGGGCTGAAGGTGATGCTTGGCTGCATGATCGAGACGTCCGTCGGTATCGCGGCGGCAGCCCAACTCGCCCCGCTGGCCGACTGGCTCGACCTGGATGGCCACCTTCTGCTCGGCGACGATCCCTTTGAAGGCATCGGCGGGGAGCACGGGCGGTTGACGCTGAACGACAGGCCGGGCATCGGAGTGGTGGAAAGATGATCAGTTCGCCGCCGGGCGGGTGAGCGATGCCCTGTACGCCTCGCGGCGTTGCCGCCACTCTGGCATCTGGTCGGGTCGCACCTCGGCCCAAAGCCCGAGGCCCTGCTTGCGGGCCCGCCCCTCGACATCCATGAAACGCTGCCGCCACACATGGTCAAACCGCGAGTCGACGTAGCCGAAGCCTCCTGCGATGATCTCCTCGTTGAGCATCCGGGGCGGCTCATCGAAGTAGACGTATGCCAGGAGACGGCCGTACTTATCCCGCGTCTGGTCGGGCGCCAGAACAAGTCGAACAGTCTTTCCATCCACGCAGGACTTTGTGAAAGCCGAGGCTTGCAGGCCGAAGTACATCTCGCCCTGCCGGCTCTTGGCGGTCTCGGGCGTGTCGACACCCCAGAAGCGAACGCGAGTGGTCGCGAGGCCGGCGTCCGGAGCGTCCACGTCGATCGTATCACCGTCGACTACCTGCACGCACACAAACTGGCGGTTGTGATACCGTTCATGGTCCGGACCGGCCGAGAAGGTCCATCGGCTTGCCGCAACGATCAGGACAGCCAGGATGAGGGCGGCCATCGACCACGGCCGTCGCCGCCAGAGCGGCGGCCACATATCGCGACGGCGTGGGCGACAATTTCGAAACGCTGATCGCATGAACAAACCTGAGCGACCGCCGATTGGCCGGGAACCGAACAGTGGCGGCCGGGCGGTGTGCGGCGATCACAGATTCTTCTTGTACCAGTCGATGGCCCTGCGCAGGCCCTCCTCGAAGCTGACGACCGGCTCGAACCCGATGATCTGTCGGGCCAGGTCGATGGCCGCCAACGAGTGCTTGACATCGCCCGGGCGCGGATCGACGTACTTCGGGACAACGTTCTTGCCAAGCAGCCGGTTGATGAGGCGAATGATGTCGTTGACCGAAATACGCTCGGCGCAGGCGATGTTAATAACCTGCCCCTCGGTCCTGGGCGCCTTGGCCGCCAGCAGGTTCGCGTGGACGACGTTGTCGATGAAGGTGAAATCGCGGGTTTGTTCGCCGTCGCCGTAGATGATCGGGGGCTCATCCCTCAAGAGGGCGGTCACAAAGGCCGGGATCGCGGCTGCATATTGGCTTTTCGGGTCCTGCCGCGGCCCGAAGACATTGAAGTAACGCAGGGAGATTGTTTCCAACCCGTAGCACAGATAAAAAGCGCGGAGGTAATGCTCCCCCACCAGCTTGTTGACCGCATACGGGCTTAACGGCGACGGGCAGGCGGTTTCCCGCTTGGGCAGTTCCGGCTGGTCGCCGTACGCGCTGCTGCTGGCGGCGTAAATGACCCGACGGCACTTCGCGTCGCGGGCGGCCATCAGCAGGTTGAACGTGCCGTCGACGTTCGCCTGGTGGGATGTGATCGGATCAGCCACGGATTTCGGCACCGAGGGGACAGCCCCCTCGTGGAAAACATGGTCCATGCTGTCACAGGCCCGCCGGCAATCCTCGGGGATGCGCAGATCGCCCTCGAGCACTTCCACCTTCGAGCCGAACGGCGCCAGGTTTTGCCGTTTGCCCGTCGAGAAGTTGTCCAGCACGCGGACAGACTGCCCGTCGGCCACCAGTCGCTCCACGATGTGTGAACCGATGAAGCCCGCGCCACCCGTCACCAGATAGTTGGCCATGAGTGCGTTTACCTCGCTGAAAGCATTATCGGGCCGAGGCCGGACGATCCGCCCTCAGCAGAGTTCCGGGTCGGCCACGTACTGCGGTGCCTTGCCTTGCAGCACTGCTACGATGTCATCGACCACATCGTTCATCGCCGCGAGTCCTTCCTTGCTCCTGGACGCGACATGCGGCGTCAATACGCAGTTCGGTGCTGATAACAGAGGGTGATCCGGAGGCGGTGGCTCGGGATCGAAGACGTCGATGGCCGCGCCGGACAGGCGGCCGGATCCCAGGGCGTCGGCCAACGCCCGGGCCTGCACGACCGGCCCGCGGGACGTGTTGATCAGCACCGAGCCCTCCTTGAAGCGAGACAGCACCCCGGCATCGATCATCCCGCGGGTCAGGCGGGTCAGGGGCACGTGCATGGTGACCACGTCGGCCTCGGCGTAGACCGCCTCGTGACTCGGCATCGACGTGGCCGCGAAAGGCAGGTAACCGATCTCGCGAATGTCATGATAGATGATCCGCATGCCCAAGCCGTTGCGCATGCGCTGGGACACCGCCCGGCCGATCCGCCCCATCCCGATCACGCCCAGCGTCTGGCCGCGCAGTTCGGGCATGAGCCTTCCCTCTGAACGGAGGGAAGCGAACTCCCCCTGCCGGATGCGACCATCGAAAGACACGATCCGCCGCTGAACGGCGACGATCAGCCCTACGACCAGCTCTGCCACGGCAATGGTGCACGCCGCCGGCGTGTGGACCACTGGGATGCCCGCCTCGGCTGCCGCTTTGACGTCGATGTTGTCCACGCCGACGCCGGCCCGGCCGATGACTTTCAACCGGCCGGCCTTCCCGGCCTCGGTGATGACCCGGGCGGTCACCTCGGAGTACGTCCGGACAGCCAGAGCGTCCGCTTGCCCGACCGCGGACATCAACGTTGCTTCGTCGCAGGCGGACAACACCTCGACCTCGCCTGCCGCCTCCAATCGTGCCATGGCCGACGGACTGAGCTTCTCAGCCACGACAATTCTCGGTCTGGGTACGTTCGACATGGCGGGCATTATGGTAGCGGGCAGACTCACACACAAGACCGCCCACGGAAGCACGGTCGCATGGCGGGTGAAACGGCAATGCGCCTCGCAGGCGCAGCAAAGGGGCCCGGCACGAAACCGGGCCCCGGAAAGTCAACTCATATGAACGTGCCGCCAAATCCACGGAGTGGTGTCATCCACCCCGGCGGATCATTGGCAAGGCCCGATTGTCTGGTTCAAACGGGCTCGCACCTCGATCAGGTCGAAGCTGTTGATCGCACCGCTGGCGTCCACATCGCGTCGGAAATTGCTCGAGGTCACCGCCTGTCCCAGCCTGGAACGAACACCGATAAGGTCAAAGCTGTTGACCGTTCCGTTGGCGTCGGTATCTCCGGACAGGAACCTGATGCAGCCGTAATCACCCACCGTCTGCCCCTCGCTGTCCTCGATGCCGGAGAAACCAAGGAACAACTGATTCGGCGTGGCCATTCCGCTCAGGTTGACGGTCAGTACGTTACCCTGAGTAGTAATAGTGCCCACCGTAATGCCGCCATTCGTGACGAAGTAATCGATGTCTGTTTCGTCACAGGTCCCGCCTGCGCAGAAAACGTTGCGGTTAAAAGTGGCAATCGCCACCCTGACACCTTGCCTGCGCGACTCGACGGCGTTGATGTTCGGGTAGAACTGAATGTTGAAGGTTCCGGCGGCACCGTGGGTGCGTCTGGACACGACCGTCTGCAGGGCCAGAGGTTCCGCCGGTGGGGCGGCCTGGTTGACGGTGACGTCCACCGGGCTGCCGCTCACGCCGGCGGCGGTCACCCGGACCGTTTCGCTGCGGGCCGCGCCGGTGTTGGCCGTGTAGTTGAGCGTGAGCGTCTGGTCCGGCGGGCACGTCCCGCTGCCGCCGCTGGCGATGCTCAACCAACTGCCGCCCACCGTCACCGCGGAGGTGTAGTCCAGCGAGCCTCCGCCGGTGTTGCCGACCGTGAAGGTGGTACTGCCGGCCGTGGCCGCGACGTCCCGGCTGGCGGGCGTCACGCTGAGTACCGC
>DATIKE010000134.1:0-18165 GCA_035477895.1 Phycisphaerae bacterium | reverse complement strand
AACTTGCATCGGATCGAGCCGTTCTCGAACATGAACAGCGTCTTCTCGTTGTCGATGTCGCTGCCGAAGTGGCTGGTGAACTGCGTGTGGAACCCGTCGGCGTATTCGAGCACCACGTCCGTCTGGTCCGGGCAGGTGCAGTCGGGGTCGTTGGTAGGCGCGTACCTTCCGCCCCAGGCGACGGCGGATTTCGGGAAACCGCAGCCGGTGACGAAGTGCACGAGGTTGACGAAATGGCTCATCCACCCGCCGATCGTCCCGCTGGTGATCTCGCTGTAGCCCATCCACATCGCGTGCAGTTTCGCGTCGAAAGGGCGGCTGGGCCGGTTGTAGAGCCAGGCCTTCCAGTCGGTCTCGGCTTCCGTGGCCGGTCCCTTGTAGTTCATCCAGTAAGGGATGTGGAGCGTTTCCGTCGACTCGACACGGAACAGCTTGCCGAGCTTGCCCTCGGCGATCGCTTTCTTGATCGCCTGGGCCCCGAGGCAGCTCGCGCCCTGAGTGCCGATTTGCACGGCCAGCTTTGATTTCTTGACCGTGTCGTGGAGCGTGTTGAGTTCCGGCAGGTCGCAGACCAGGCCGGGCAGCGGCTTTTCAATGTATGCGTGTTTGCCGGCCTGGATCGCGTCACACCCCATCCCGCAGTGCTGGTGGTCCGGTGTGGCGATCACCACCGCGTCGATGTCGCCGTCATCAAGCAGTTTGCGGTAGTCCTGGTATGCCTTGGGCTTGAGTCCCAGGGCCTTCTCCCGATCGCTTCGGTACTCTTCGAGGCGCGACTTGAAGACGTCGCATGCCGCGACGATGGCCACGCCCTTGCTGTCGACCTGGATCGAGTTCATGATCAGCCATCGGCCGCGAGCGCCGCAACCGATGATGCCCACGTTGATCCGGTCGTTGGCCCCGATGACCCGGGCGGCGCCGGCCGCCGACATCCGTGAGACCGCCATCGCGGCCGCACCCGCCGCCACCCCGTTCCGCAGAAACGTCCGTCGATTCAGTTTCGTTCGTGACATGCTCGCGCCCTCGCGTCGAATAATCTCTGGTTGTCACCCGGCCACCTGGGTACTTCGATGATACTAACCCCGGCCCCCATCAGGTGCCAGCCGGTACCTTGGGCGGATTCCCTTGCCTATTGAGAGTGCGTCTTATGGAGCAATGAAATCACAGACTTTCAGGTCGGCCCAGAGGGGCTTGTAACGGGCGACGAAGTCGGTATGAACCGGGTGGGCGGAATAGGTATCGTAGCCCTGCCGATCGTCGAAACAGACCAGCAGGCCGACGTGGAAGGCGGTGTCGCTGACCGGTCGGCGGATGGTGTCGTCGCGCCGGCCGCAATGCAGCTTCCGAACGGACGGAATGGCCGAAAGTTCGGCGGCGTCCCGCACCATCCTGTCGATTTCGGCCGGCGGTACGGCGTCGCGAAAGGTGAAGAAGACCGCGTGGACGTACGTGGACATCGGGGTATCCTCCTGGCAGGAGACGGCTGAAACGGGCCGCGTGCCCGCCCATGAACCTTCTTATACAATCCCGGCCGGCCCCGGGCCACATGACGGGCAGGCGGCAAAAACGGGGACCGGCTCGCTGGATGCGACGAAGGCGGGAGCGGCAGTCGACAAATTCAATCCTGCAACGGCCGCAAACGCCTGCCTGTGGCAGGCAGGCAACGAAGACCACGTGCCTGTTCCCGTTTTTGTCGGGAGCAAAGGACGGAACGACCAATGATGAAATACGGCATCGCACTGACGGCGGCACTGATTCTGAACGCCGCGGCCAATTTGATGATGAAGGTCGGCGTCCGGCGGCTCGGGGAATCCGGCCTCGGGCCGGCGCAGGGCCCCGGGGCGTGGGTCAACTCGATGCTGAGCAACTGGGTGCTGATCCTGGGGCTGGCGTTCTTCGCGTCGAACGTCGTGCTGTACACGTATGCGCTGTCTGGCATCAGGATCAGCGTGGCCTACCCGATCATGGTCGGCGGAGCTTTCGCGATCATCGCGCTGGTGGCGTGGAAGTACCTGGGGGAAACGCTGACCGCCGGCCAATGGCTGGGTGTCGGAATAATCCTGTTGGGCGTGTTCCTGGTGGCTCGGCAGATGCAGAACCCGGCGGGCTGACCGGCGTGCGGCGAGCCGATCACGGCGCGGCGGCGGGCGCGTCCGCCTGAACAATACGCAGGCGCACGATCGGCGTCGGGCTGATCACCGTCACACCCTCGAACTCCTGTGAGAAGATGAACTTGACCTCGCGCGGGATGGCGGTCCGCGTTCCGGCGGAGCCGGCGGGCGCGGTCTCGGCGGCCTTGTCCTGGCTGGCCTGCTTGAGGTCGTCGGGCTCGACCTTCACATAGGCCACCACGTCCGTGTTGGTCGGCAGGCGGGTGCCGGGCGGAACCGCGACCTCGATGTGCTGGAGCGGCGATTCGCCGTCCTCGTAGTCGATGTGGAAGAGGCCCTGGTCGGGGCGGTACGCGGGCCAGAGCTCGTAGAGGGGCACAGAGGTTATCCGATGAGTAATGAGATCGTGACGGCGCTGGACGGTCACCCGGACCTGATCGGGAACGCAGGTGACCTCCAGCCCCTGCCATCGCCGGCCGGCCAGGGAAACAGTGAAGGCCTCCTGGGAGCCGGTGCGGAGCTGTTCCTCGATCGAGATCTGCAGTTTGCGATCGGCGGGCGCCAGGCGGTCCCGCTCGCTGGCCAGAAGCCGGGCCCTGACCTTGGCCGGCTCGACGCGAGGCGGCCCCTGGAGCTTGTCAGCGAAGACGCCGGCCGACGCCTCGACGGCCAGGTCGATGGAGACATAGCGGTCCTCCTTGAGATCGATGAAGGACGGGCTCAGGTCGAACACCCGCAGGCTGTTCTTACGGGCCCATTCCGACACTCGCTGGCGGATATCGATCCGTTTCAGCACGTCGGCGGGTTGGGGTTCCGTGTCGGTGACGGTCACCTCGATGACCAGGGCATTGGTGCGTTTGAGGTGTTCGATCTCGGCGATGGCGCCCTTGGAACCAACCAGGTTGGTGGTGACCGGAACTGTGACCGTCGTTTCCCAGCCCCCCTCGGACGCACCCGGCGCCCCGGCAACCTGAATCACCGCTTCCGAGGCCGTCGGCACGCTGAGTTTGACGCTGAGGGTGGCCTCGTAGGCCTCCTGGCTGATCAGATCGGCGTAAATCCAGATCAGCACGGTGAGCCCGCAGGTCGCCAGGATGAGTTGGGCCCGACTCTTCATGCGGAAGCCGCCTCAGTGGAGCGATCGTCCCGACGTATGTCGGTCGGTCCGGAAGCCGTCTCGCGATCATCGGCCGCACCGTCTTCCACCGACCGTTCATCATCCGGAGGGGCGGACAATCGCGTTTCCGTCGTTGCGGCGGGTCGAAGCGGCGCCGGTGGAGGCTCCGGCTCCTCGATCCATCCGCGGATACTGCCCGGGCTGCGGGCCAAGTAACGTTTCAACACGCCGAACAGGGCTTCGGGCGGGACGTGCCGGTGCAGCCGGCCGTTCTCCGCCACGGAAATCGCCCCGGTTTCCTCGCTCACCACCACGACAATGGCGTCGGAATCAAGACTCAGGCCGATGGCCGCCCGGTGACGGCTCCCGATGGAACGGTCGAGCCCTTCGGCATCGCCCAGCGGGAAGGGGCAGCCGGCCGCGGCGATCCGCCCGCGCTGAACGATCACACCCAGGTCGTGCAACGCGCCGCCAGGATAGAAGATTGTGTCCAGCAACTCGGGCGTCAGCTTGGCGTCGAGCCGAACGCCCTGGTCCGTGAGACCGGAAAGCCCGACGTCGCGCTCGATGGCGAGCAACGCGCCGATCTTATTCTTGGAGAGCTTGGCGCAGGCGGTGGCGATCGGCCGCGCGACCTGCTCGATCCCACCGAGTCGGTCGCGGCGCCACCGGGTTTCCCCGAGGCGCATGAGGCCGCGGCGCAGCTCGGGCTGAAACACGACCAGTGCGGTCAGGAAGATGGTCCACACCAGAGGCCGATACAACACCACGATCCGATCCAGATGCAATTGCTCGGCCACCAGGGTGACCACGAGGAAACCGACCACCAGCAGGATGGCGATTCCCTGAAGCAGCCGGGCCCCGCGCGTCCCATGCAGAAACCGCAGAATCGAGTAGACGACGATCCCGATGAAGATCATCTCGACGGCGATGGTCCCCAGTCCGTACGCCTCGGGGTTGAGCAGGCTGAGCAGATAGTCGAGGATTCGCTGTCTCATGAGACCGCCAATGGGAGTTGATTGTGTTCAGTGCCGACCCGTGCTGACCCCTGAGTATACGGTAAGCCGGGAGAGTCGCCAAGCGCCCCGTTTGGGTACGCCCCGACCTCCCCAATCAGGACAGCCACAGCCCGTCCCGGGTTTGAGGGTTTGGAACGGCAGAGAACCACGAAACGGGGGAGATCAGCGTTTGACGGCCTTGCTGCGATAGTTGGCCTCGAGTTCGGCCAAGGTCTTCTTGTTGGCGAGGCGGTCGGTGTCATTCATGCGGTCGATGATCAGCCGACCGTCGAGGTGGTCCAATTCGTGCTGCCAGATGCGGGCCAACAGATCCTCCCCCTCGATCTCAAGAGGTTGGCCGTGAACGTCGAACGCCCGAATACGGCACTTGCGCGCCCGGCGGATCTGGACCACGGCATCGGGGACCGAGAGGCAGCCCTCGTCCGCCTCGACAGAGCCGACGAGATCCACCAGCTCCGGATTGATCAGGACCAGGTCGTCGGCCGGCTCACCCGTGGGGTTGCAGGTAAAGATTCGCCGGTTCACACCGACCTGCGGCCCGGCCAGGCCGACTCCCCTGTCGGCGTGCATCAATTCGATCATCCGCTCGGCCAGGGTGACCACGGAGTCATCGAACACCTCGATGGGCGCGGACTTACGCCGCAACCGCGGGTCTGGGTATTTGATGATCCGTGTCGGCAATGTCTCGACCACCATGACGGCTAGCTGCTTCCTCGGCCCCGGCAGACAGACACAACAGGCCTCCCCGAAGGCGTGGACATATCCCATTCTAGCTTCCGATCGGCACCATACCACACCCCGGAGCAAGTACCCGGGGCATCCATCGGCCGCTTGACCCCCCAACCCCAGAAGTTTACGATACTTACAGTGTGTTATGAAACCCGAAACCCCTGCCTGCGGCAGGCAGGTCGCCGGTGTGTTTTCAGGGTTTTAGGACGCACTCTTAGCACAAGAAGACGGGCATCTTGTTATCCCAGCCTTGAAGTCATCCATGAGCGATCAACCCTCGACAAACAGCACCGACGGAGCCGCGAACTTCTCCGAGCCGGACATCGCCCGGGCCCGCAAGTGGTTTGAGAAAGGCCAGGAACTGGCGGGCAAGAAGAACTACGACTATGCCATCGAGAGCTACATCACGGGCTTGAGTTTCTGGCCCGAGGCGGTGGACGAGGGGCACAAACCCTGTCGGGCCGCAGCCCTGTTTCGCGGGCCCCAGAAAGTGTCCTTCACCGACGGCCTCAAGCTGAAGGCCGGCAGCAAGGACCCCAAGCAGGCCATGCTGAACGCCGAGGCCATGCTGGCCAAGGCCCCGGGCAACATTCAGTACATGGAGGCGGTGTTCAAGAACGCGGCCCGGGCCAGGTTCGACCAGACGGCCATGTGGATCGGAGAAATCCTGGCGGACGCGGCCGACCGGGAGGGAAAACCCAGCCTCGATCGCTATGCGATGATGCGGAAGGTCTACGAGGAGATCGGAGACCGCCTGCAGAAGACCGATCCGACCCTTGCCATCAAGGCCTATGAGCGCGCCGTCCGAGCTTTGGACAGGATGCGGAGTCTCAAGCCCCAGGATATGACCATCTCAACCGATCTGAGGGACGTGTCCGGCAAACTGACCATTCTGAAAGGCCAGTATGATACGGCCGACTCATTCCGCGACTCGGTCAGGGACAGCGAGGGACAGCGGGCCCTGCAAGACAAGGACCGGGTGGTCCAAAGCGACGCACGGATGGAAGAGTTGATCGAGGCCGCGGCGAAGCGGCTGGAAACCGACCCGGCCGACCGGAATCAGATCAACGAACTGGTCACTTTGCTCTGCAAGCGGGAAAACGAGAAAGACGAGATCAAAGCGATCGACGTGCTGATCGAATCTTACAAGGTATCCGGGGACTATCGGTTCAAGATACGGGCGGACGATATCCGCATGGCCCAGTTGCGACGCCAGGCCCTGCAACTGAGAAACAGGGGCAACCGGGAGGCGGTCCAGAAACATCTGCGGGAACAACTCCGCTTCGAGTTGGGCGTGTACCAGGAGCGGAACGAGCAATATCCGACCGACCTGCGGCTGAAATACGAGGTCGGCATCCGGCTGTTCAAGGCCGGGCGGTACGACGACGCCATCCCGATGCTCCAGGAGGCCCGGAACGATCCTAAGATCCGTGGCAGATGTAACTTATATATCGGCCGGTGCTTCTTCGAGAAAGGCTACCATGCCCAGGCGGTCGACACCCTGAAGGAGGCCATCCGGACCCACGAACCGCCGGATGACGATTTGGGCAAGGATCTCAACTTCCGGCTGGGGATGGCCTGCCAGGCGGCGGGCCAGAAGGACGACGCCTTGAAGATCTACGGCCAGATCATACAATGGGACTACAACTACCGGAACGGTGAGGTCCGCAAGAGGATCGATGACCTCAAGAATCAGGGCGACGGCTCGGACGCCAGGCCCGGACATCCCTGATGGCTTGAGGAGTTTTTGTTTATAAGGAGACTTGCCAGTGGCTCATTCGCTGTCAGCCAAGAAGCGAATTCGTCAGAACGCCAAGCGCCGCGCCCGGAACCGGGGCCAGAAAGGGCAGGTCCGCGCGGTCGTCCGGTCCTACAGCAGCGCCGTGCAGGGCGGGGACAAGGCCAAGTCGGCCGAGGCGCTGAGGGCGACGATCAAGAAGCTCGACCAGGCCGCCGCCAAGGGCACGATTCACAAGAACACCGCCGGCCGGAAGAAATCCTGCCTGCAGCGCAAGCTCAACGCCCTGCTGAAGAGCGGAAGCTGATTCTCCGGTCGGCTGCGGTCCCGTGCGGGCTTCGTGGCCGATGAACGAGCGAAGGCGGGTGACCCCGGGCGGTCGCTCGCCTCTTTTTGCGCGCCGGCTGATCCATCAAGCCGGTGTCAGGCAGACTGGCCGGCCGAGCCCGGGAAATCATTGTCCCGGAAGGAGCGGTGGTGAGGGATTCCATCGAGCGACCGTTTGCCAGCCGGGGTGGTGAGAAACTGGCCGCCGCCCTGGACGCTTTCGGGGTGGACCCGGCAGGAATGGTCTGCGCGGACCTGGGCAGCAACGTGGGGGGGTTCGTGGACTGCCTCCTTCAACGCGGGGCCGCGAAAGTCTATGCGATCGACACGGGCTACGGCACGCTGGCATACCGCCTGAGAAAAGACGCCCGGGTGGTCGCGATGGAACGGACGAACGCCATGCACGTCGCTCTGCCCGAGTCCATCGACCTGGTGACCATCGACGTGGGTTGGACGCGACAGCAGCACATCCTGCCCGGCGCGGTCCGGCTGTTGAAAGCCGGCGGGCGTATCATCACGCTGATCAAGCCGCACTACGAGGCCGACCGCGCGAAAGGCAAGCGCGGCATTCTGGACGCGAACGCCGCACGGCAGGTTCTGGAGGAAACACTTGAACGGGTTCGAGCCCTGGGACTGGGCGTCACCGGGACCGTCCAGAGTCCCATCATCGGCCGGAAGGGCAACATCGAGTTCCTGGCCCTGGTTGAGGCATGTCAGAGTCCCAGGCCCAAGCCCGGAGTTTCGCCCGCGGGCTGAGGGGTCTCGCCACGCGCAAGAACCCCTTCGAGGCTCTTAAAAACAGCAATGACCATCTTCTCCGCATGCGCTCAGACAATCAGGCGGTGATACTCCTGCAGGGACTTGACCGCGCCCGCTCCGCGACGGCGGGCGGCGATACCCTCGGCCGAGGCGGCGGCGGCGCTGAGCGTGGTGATGTACGGGATCTTGTGTTTCACGGCCGTCTTGCGGATGTAGGAATCGTCGAACTGGCTCTGCTTGCCGAGGGGCGTGTTGATGACGAGCCGGATCTCGCCGTTCTTGATCGCGTCGGCGATGTTCGGGCGACCCTCGTGGAGTTTCTTGATCGGTTCGGACTCGATGCCTTTGCCTGCCAGGAAGGCATGTGTTCCCTCGGTGGCCATGATGCGGAAGCCCAATTGCCGGAATCGGCGGGCGATCGGCAAGACGGCCTCGTGGTCGTTCCGGGTAACCGAGATCAGAACCGTGCCTTCGATGGGCAGGACCTGCTTGGCAGCCTCTTCCGCCTTGTAAAACGCCAGCCCGAAGGTGTCGGCCAGCCCCAGCACCTCGCCGGTGGACCGCATTTCCGGCCCGAGGACCGGATCCACCTCGGGGAACATGTTGAACGGGAACACGGACTCCTTGACGCCGAAGTGCCCGATCGTGCCGCGCTTGAGCCTCATGTCGCGCAGTTTCCTGCCCAGCATGAGCTGGGTGGCGATGTGGGCCATCGGAATATTACAGACCTTGGATACCAGCGGCACGGTGCGCGAGGCCCGGGGATTGGCTTCCAGCACGTAGACCTTGTCGTCGGCGATGGCGTACTGCATGTTCATCAGCCCGATGACTCCGAGCTCACGGGCGATGGTGGCGGTGTATTCCTCGATGGTCTTGATGTGCCGGGCGTCGATGCCGATCGGCGGGATGACGCAGGCGGAGTCGCCCGAGTGAATGCCGGCCTGCTCGATGTGCTCCATGACCGCGGGCACGAAGACCTCGCTCCCGTCGGAGATCGCGTCGGCCTCGGCCTCGGTGGCATTCTGGAGGAAGCGGTCGATGAGGATGGGCCGCTCGGGCGTCACGTCGACCGCGGCGGCGACGTATTCACGGAGCATGTCCTCATCGCGGACAATCTGCATGCCCCGCCCGCCGAGCACATATGACGGACGAACCATCAACGGGTAGCCGATGCTCGACGCGATCCGCAGGGCTTCATCCAGCGTGCTGGCCATGCCCGACTCGGCCATCGGTATCCCGAGCCTATCCATCATCTGCCGGAACCGGTCGCGGTCCTCGGCGAGATCGATCGTGTCCGGGCTGGTGCCGAGGATGCGAACGCCCTCGGCGGCCAGTTCCTGGGCGATGTTCAGGGGCGTCTGCCCTCCGAACTGGACGATGACGCCTTCGGGCTTCTCCTTCTCATAGATGCTGAGCACGTCCTCGATGGTAAGCGGATCGAAGTAGAGTTTGTCGGATGTGTCGTAATCGGTGGACACGGTTTCGGGGTTGCAGTTGACCATGATGGTCTCGTAGCCCATGTCGCGCAGTGCGAAGGCGGCGTGGACGCAACAGTAGTCGAACTCGATGCCCTGCCCGATGCGGTTGGGGCCGCCGCCCAGAACCATGACCTTGCGCCGCCCGGAGGTGGTGACCATGTCGGCCGCGTTGTAGGTCGAATAATAGTAGGCTGCGTCATCCACGCCGCTGACGGGTACGGGGTGCCAGCCCTCGACGACGCCCAGGCGGGCGCGATGTCCGCGGATATCCCGCTCCGGAATGCCCAGCAGCTTTCCGAGGTATCGATCCGCGAATCCGTCCTTCTTGGCCTGAGTCAGCAGGTCGTCGGGCAACCGGCGGCCCTTGTACGACAGAATCTTCTGCTCCAGGTCGACCAGCTCCTTCATCTGCCGGATGAACCACGGCTTGATGTGCGTGAGCTGGTGAAGCTGCTCGACGGTGGCGCCCTTGCGAATGGCCTCGTACATGATGAACTGGCGTTCGCTGGACGGCTCGCGCAGCATCGCCAGGAGCTCGTCGAGCGACCGCCGGTTGAAATCCCTGGCGAACCCGAGGCCGTAACGACCGGTTTCAAGGGACCGGATGGCTTTCTGCAGGGCCTCCTTGTACGTTTTGCCGATGCTCATCGCCTCGCCGACGGCCCGCATCTGAGTACCGAGCTTGTCCTCGGCGTCGCGGAACTTTTCGAACGCCCAGCGGGCGAACTTGACGACGACGTAGTCGCCCGAAGGCGTGTACTTGTCGAGCGTCCCATCGCGCCAGTAGGGGATCTCGTCCAGGGTCAGGCCGGCAGCGAGCTTGGCCGAGACCAGGGCGATAGGGAAGCCCGTCGCCTTGGAGGCCAGGGCGGACGAACGCGAGGTGCGCGGGTTGATCTCGATGACGACGACGCGGCCGGTCCTGGGGTCGTGGGCGAACTGGATGTTTGTCCCGCCGATGACCTGGATCGCCTCGACGATATCGTACGAGTATTTCTGCAGCCGCTTCTGCAGTTCCGGATCGATCGTCAGCATAGGGGCGGTGCAGTACGAATCGCCGGTGTGCACGCCCATGGCGTCGACATTCTCGATGAAGCAGACGGTGATCATCCGGTTCCTGGCGTCGCGGACCACCTCCAGCTCAAGCTCCTCCCAGCCGAGGACGGATTCCTCGACAAGGATCTGGCCGATGAGGCTGGCGGCGATGCCGCGGCTGGCGACGACGCGGAGTTCCTCGACGTTGTAGACCAGCCCGCCGCCGGTGCCGCCCATCGTGTAGGCGGGGCGAATCACGACCGGATAGCCCAGCGCGGCCGCGGCCTTCTCGGCGTCCTCGACGGAGTAGACCGCCGTGCTGTTCGGCATGTCGATGCCGAGCTTGTTCATGGCCTCCTTGAAGGCGATGCGGTCCTCGCCGCGTTCGATGGCGTCGGCCTGGACGCCGATGATACGTACGCCGTATTTATCGAGGACCCCGGCCCGATTCAGCTCCGACGCCAGGTTGAGGCCGGTCTGCCCGCCAAGGTTCGGCAGCAGGGCGTCCGGGCGCTCCTTGGCGATGATCTCTGTGACCGCCTCCAAGGTCAGCGGCTCGATGTAGGTCGCGTCGGCCATGCCGGGATCGGTCATGATGGTGGCCGGATTGGAGTTCACCAGCACGATCTCGTAGCCCAGTCCGTGCAATGCCTTGCACGCCTGGGTGCCGGAATAGTCGAACTCGCAGGCCTGGCCGATCACGATCGGACCGGAACCGATGATCATCACCTTGTGAATGTCGCTGCGTTTGGGCATCGTGCTTTCTCCTCGCTATGTCGTTGGTTCGCCCGTCCGAACAGGCGGATCAGATGTATTCCACCGTCGCCGGCGGCTTGGGGGTAAGGTCATAGAGACAGCGGTTCACGCCCTGAATCGCGGTGATCCGCCGGCAGATCCGCTCGAGCGTCTCCCATGGCAGGCGTGTCACGGCAGCCTCGCGGGCGTCGATGCTCTCGACACAGCGGATGACCACGATCCGCCCGAACTCACGCCGGTTGTCGCGGATTCCCGTCGCCCGGTCGTTGAGCAGGACCGCCAGGTACTGAAATGCCCCGGTCGCGGCCAACTCCTCCTCGACGACGGTGGTGGCGGCGCGGACGACGGCCAGGCCTTCGCGGGTGACCTCGCCGACAACCCGGGCGGCCAGCGCCGGACCGGGAAACGGCATCCGCTGCCAGACCGCCGGCGGCAGACCGAGAACCTTGGCCACCTCCCGAACACCGTCCTTGCGCAGTGTCTTGAGCGGTTCGAGAACCTGGTAGCCGTATGCCTTCTCGGGGCAGATCCCGAGCTGTTCGAGAATGTTGTGTTGCCGCTTGATGCCGGCGACCGTCTCCTCGATATCCGTGAGGATGGTCCCGTGAAGCAGGAACTTCGCCCCTGATTCACGGACCAGTCGGCCGAAGACCATCCTGTAGAACGTGTCCGTGATCGCGCGACGCTTTTCCTCGGGGTCGGTCAGACCGGCCAGTGCCGAGAGGAACTCTTCGCGAGCGTCCACGAGTTCCACCGGGATGCCCAGGTCCCGGAACGTCTTCAGCACATGTTGGGGCTCGCCCTCGCGCATCAGGGCGTTGTCGACGAACACGGTCTTCAGTTGCTTGCCCAGGGCGCGGTACCCCAGGGCGGTCACCACCGAGCTGTCCACGCCGCCGCTGAGGGCGTTGATGGCGACAGCCGACCCCACCGTCGATCTGATCTCACCGACCTGATCCTCAATGAATTCGCGGTAGTCCACGATCGCCTCCGGAACAGCCGGGATGCGGCCGCACGATTCACCTGCTCGCCCCAAGCGAGCTTTCAGTCGTTCTCTGGCCGGACGGTTGAATCCCACGGCGACACGCTGAGCAGACGGGGCTTGCCGCCGTCCAAGCGGGATCGGGCGGAATGATACCACAAAGGAATTCGAAAGCCACTTGTGCGGGCCGGTGATTCCGGGCGGCTGCGGCCGAGACGTGCTGCCTCGTATGTTCAAAGCGGACCGGCCGCCAGGATCGTCAAAGCTCTCATGAATCAGTCGACAATCCGGTGTCGGGCCGTATACGCGGACTGCCTCCCTCCGGCGAAGCCGTCGCGGGGCCGATCCGCCCGCCGAAAAGGCTCAAAGCTTGCTGAAATACAGCCACACCGCGGCGAGGACGGCCAGCACGCTGATGCTCATCCAGATCTGGATGGTGCGCTGACGCGGGGTCGAGCCGGAGGCGGCAGCAGCTTCCGGCGAGCGATCAACCGTGGCGAATGTCAGGCCCGTCAGCTTCGATTCGGACTCCGGCCGGGTGAACAGGCTGACGGCAATCATCAGCACCGAGCAGATCGCGAACAACAACACGGCCATGTGCATGAAATTGATGCTGGCGTATGTCAGCAGCAGGCCATCGCCGAGCCTGGACTTGTTGAGTTCCGCAATCAGGCGGACCGCCCCGAGGATGAAGCCGGTGATCAGCGCAACCATCGCGCCTTTGGAGTTGACCCGCTTCCAGATGACGCCGATCAGGAAAACGGCGGCCACGGGCGGTGAAATATAGGCCTGCACGGACTGAAGGTACTGATAGATCTCACCGGAAATAAGCTGCATGAACGGAATCCAGGCCAGCCCCAGGCCGACCAGAATCGCGGTCGAGATCTGGCCGACGAGAACGAGACGTCTTTCGGAGGCTTGCGGCCGGAGCTTCTTGTAAACGTCAATGGTCACCAGCGTGGAGCAGGAGTTGAACACCGACGACAGCGAACTCATGAGTGCGGCCAGCAGGCCGGCCATCACCAGGCCGCGCAGGCCGACCGGGAGAAGGGTGCCGATCAGCGTGGGCAGGGCGTGGTCGGCGGATTCCAGAGTGAGGCGGCCGGACTTGGCAAGGCACCAGGCGGCCACGCCCGGGATCACGAAAAGAAACAGCGGCAGTTGCTTGAGATAGCCGGCGAAGATGCACCCCAACCGGGCCTGATGGATGTTCCGGGCGGACAAGACCCGCTGGACGATGAACTGGTCGGTGCACCAGTACCAGACGGCCACGATCGGGGCGCCAAAGAGAACGCCGGTCCAGGGGAAGTTGGGGTCGGCGAAGGGCTTCCACATGCTCATCATGTCCGGCCCTGCGATGCGGCACATCTCGTTCCAGCCGCCCAGGGCATTGATGCCGGCAACCGCCACGGCCGCCGATCCGCCGACAAGCACGAACATCTGGAACATGTCGGTGTAGAGGACCGCCCGCAGGCCGCCGATGATCGTGTATGCGCCGGTGGCCACCACCACGATGATCGCCCCGGTCCAGAAGTTCACCCCGCCGAGAGCTTCAAACACGATGCCGCCCGCGGCGATGGTGACCGATATCTTGGTGAGGACGTAGCCGATGATGGAGACGATCGCCAGGTACCACCGGGCGGCCGGCCCGTAACGGCGTTCGAGGAACTCGGGCATGGTGTACACGCCGGCGCGGATGTAAAAGGGCACGAAAAGCCAGGCGAGGATCAGCAGCACCGCAGAGGCCTGGCACTCGTACTGCCCGAAGACCACGCCGGAGCTTGCACCCGCCCCGGCCAGTCCGACCAGGTGCTCGGCCCCGATGTTCGAGGCGAACAGCGACGCGCCGATGATGAACCAGCCGACGTTGCGACCAGCCAGAAAGTAGCCGGCCGAAGTGTCGCGCGTGTGCCGGTTGCTCCGCTCGCCCCACCAGACCACGCCGAAGACAGCCAGGAAATAAGCGGCGATGACCAGCCAGTCGACGAGATGCAATGACCCTTCCATACGAAGCCTTTTCCCGTTTCCGCAATCTGGGCTCAGACGAATGACGCCGGAAGAGACTTAGGTATTCGACCCGTGGGAAACCGTCAAGCGGTCACGAGCCGGCGGTCAGCGCGTAGACCGTGCCGTCCCAGACCGCCAGGACGACGGTATTGCCGCTGACCGCGACGGTTGAGGCGATCGGCAGACCAAACCAGTACTTCCAGACGCATTGGCCGTCCTTGGCGCCCAGGGCGTAGAACCAACCGTCGCTCGACCCGAAGTAGACGATATCGCCGACGATGACCGGTGAACTGGTGATGGTGCAGGACTCGCGCTGGTAGGGGATGGTCGGAGCGACGCCCTGGCCGACGGGGAATTTCCATCGCAGCTTGCCGGTGGCCTTGTCGAAGCCGTACATGGCGGCCGGGAACTGCTCGTTGCCTTTCCCCTTGGCGTCGGTGCCGCCGAGGCAAACGATGTCCTCGCCGACGGCGGGCGTTCCGGTCTCGTTGCCGAGAGGCACCATATTGATCGATGTTCCATCCTGACCTACGCCATTGGCTTCCCAGATCTCCTTGCCGGTTTTGCCGTCGAGGCAGCGGAGCGTCTTGCCGTTATTGAACACATAAAGCCGATCGCCCTGCTCGTCGCGCTCGACGACCGCCGGAACGACGGCCACCGTCGAGGCGGACATCTTCTCGTTGTTCCAAAGGATCTTGCCGCTGGCCGGGTCGAGGGCCCGCACGAAGGGACCACCCTGGTAGACGGTGTCGGTCCCGAGGCTGGGGCCGGCATAGATGCTGGGCCACCAGTCCGCACCGCCGGGCTGGCGCCACCGCGGCTCGCCGGTGGCCAGGTCGTAGGCTCCGAATCCGTTGCACCGCCCGGCGTAGACCGTCTTGCCGTCAGTCACCGGGAAGCTGGTTTCCCAGCGGGTGTTGTACTCGCGGGCCAGCGAGGAGGTCCATCGCGGGAAGCCATCCTTGTCCAGGCAATACAGCGTGGCCGCCTGGGTGACGGCTAGGACGTTTTCGCCGTGAGCCGCCAGGCTGTGAACGACGGAGGAGTCGACCGGTGCCCTCCAGATGGGCCGGCCGGTCGCCAGGTCCAGGGCGGTGACGGCACAGTCGTCCAGCGATGACTCGAAGCTGGAGCCGGCGTAGACCTTCCCGTCGGCGATGACCGGGCTGGAGATGTGGATGGTGCCTCCGACGTTGGCGGCCCAGGCGATCGACAGCGGCGGCCTGGGGCCTGCGGGCAGGTAGCCCCGGTGCCCGGCGTCGTTATGGAAGAAGGGCCAGTTCTCGCCGGCCGCGACCGCGGGCGGAGCCTGGTCGCCAAGAATGAACGATCCCTCTTTTTGCCACTTCTCATTATTCCAGCCGGTCACCTCGACCCGGATGAACTTAGGCCCCCGTGGCGCGCCGGCGGGTACCTGCCACCGGCCGGTCCACGACCAGGAACCTTGGGCCCAGAGGTCGCCCTCAACCAGCGGCCGGGCCTGCGGACCGGAGGGCTTGTCCCCGTCAAAAATGCGGTAACGCACCTGCTTCACGCGGACGGCCGAATCGTATGCCAGGGCGCGAAGATCGATGGTCTCGCCGCCGACGGTCCCGCCCAGGGCCGGCTGGATGATCTCGGCCCGCTTGTCCTGCCCGCCGAGACGCCACTCGCAGCGGATATTGTGGCCGTCGACGTGGATGACGCGGAACCCGCGGGGGCTGCGGTCGATGCCGCCGAACCGCGTGGTTGCGCTGTTCACGTCGAGAACGCCCTTGTAGACCCGCTCGCGCCGGCCGTGCCAGTGACCGGAGAATATCGCGACGCCGTTGTGCTCGGCCAGCCAGTCCAGTTCGCGATAAGCCGGCAGGTAATGCTGAAACAGAATGACGCGTTTCCCGACGGCGTTGCGGCGAATGTCCTCCTCCATCCATTTCATCTGGCGATCATATGCACCACTGCCGTCTTTTTCCTTCTTGGAGATGATGTCCTTGGCGATGAAGTGGTAGGGCCCGACGTCGAAGGAATAGTACGACGGCCCGACGTGCTTCTCGTAGTTCTGCGTGTCGCGGATATCCCCGCCGTAGTCGTGGTTGCCGATGACGTTATAGAACGGGAAGCGGGCGTTCCGGGTGCCCTCCATGTAGCCCTTGAGCTCCTCGATTTTCTTGCCCGTGTTGACCAGGTCGCCGGTGGTCACGATGAAGGTCGGCGTGTCGGTGAGGCGGTTGACGACATCGATGTCGGCCATCATGGTTTTTATCGTATCCTCGCCGCCGGTGACGTGTGTGTCGCTGAGCTGGACGAAGCAGAAGCGGTCGGTGTTCCGGGCCGGGTCGCGGACCAGGCCGATGTCGCCCGGCTGGATCTTGCCGTCGTATTCGTCGAAGTTCGCGGTGACGAAGAACTGTTTGGAAGCTCGCCAGCCGGCCGGCGTGCAGACAAAGACCGAGCCGCGGGTTTTCTCGCGGGCTGCGAACTCGTATCGGCCGTCGGCCGGGGTCGTATGGAAGGACAGGCCGTCGGAAACGGGCATGCCCGCCAGCGCCGGCTCGCCCTCGTCGCGCCGGCCGTCGCCGTTGAGGTCCTCGAACACGACCCCCTTGATCACGACCGCGCGTCCCGAGGGCGGGCTGGTCGGCTCGGGAGCGCTTACCTTCTCGTCCTTCTTCTGGGCCCAGGCCGTCGCGGCGACCAGACCGATTCCGATAACCAGAACCGCGGCAAGGTACTTTCGCACGATCATCTCTCCCTAGGAAGGAACCCCCGGACCAGGCAGCGCGTGCTGAATGTTAGGCCGAAACAGCCCCGGCCGCCACCCGCTTTTCCGGCCCACGGAACTTGCCCCGGCAAGTTAATCCGCACAGGATTCCCAGGCATTGTTGAGGTCGGCCAACTCCGTGCGCAGCCGATCGGCCTCGGCGCGCAGTGACCGGGCCCGGGCGGCATCGCGATAGACGCCCGGGTCGGCGAATTGGTGCTCGATCTTCTCGAGCAGTTCCTCCCGCTCGATGATCGCCTCCTCGATCCGCCCGACCGACCAGTTCGCATAGGGCGAGTCATCTACCTCGCCCGTCGCGCCTGTCTGCCGCTTTCTGCCCGGCCGGGCGGCCTGGCGAGCCATTCCGCGGGCGGCCTCAGCTTCGGCTCGACGGCGGGCTTCTTCCTCCACAAGCCGCTGCTCGTAGGTGCTCCAGTTGCCCGGCATCAGCTCGTATCGCCCGCGCTCGGGTAACACCAGCAGACGGTTCACCACCCGATCCAGGAAATAGCGGTCGTGGCTGACCAGAAGAATCGCGCCTTCATACGCGATGAAAGCGTCTTCGAGCGCCTCCTTGGCGGGGATGTCCAGGTGATTGGTCGGCTCGTCGAGGATGAGCACCTGCGGATTGGCCCACATCAGCCTTGCGAGCACCACGCGGCTCTGCTCCCCGCCGGAAAGGTCGCCCACCCGCTTGTACACGTCATCGCCGGTGAACAGGAAGCGGGCCAGGAAGGATCGCACGCGATGCTCCTCCGGCCCGTGGACGCCGGGGACGATCGCGTCGATGACGCGGTGCTCGCGATCGAGGCCGGCGTGCTCCTGGTCGTAGTACCCGACCGTGAGGTTCTCGTACAGGCGGATCTGGCCCGCGTCCGGCTCGACCTGGCCCATGGCCATGCGGATCAGCGTCGTTTTCCCGGCGCCGTTGGGCCCGACGATGCCGATCTTCTCGCCGCAGCAGATCTCCAGGTCCATCCGATCGAACAACACGACCTCGCCGTAGGACTTCGACACCCCTTCGCAACGCAATACCATGTCGCCCGCCCGGCGCGACGGTGTGAACTGGATGGCCAGCTTGCGCCTTGAGGCCACGGGGCGATCGAGGATACGGCCCTGACGCTCCATGCGATCGAGGGCCTTGAGCCGCCCCCGGGCCTGCTTCGCGCGCGACTTGTCGGCCTTCACCCGCTCGGCATATTCACGCTGGTGCTTCAGCCACTCCTGCTGTTTCTCGAATTCACGTTCGGCGGTCAGCGAGCGGACACGCTTGCTCTCGGCATAATCGGAATAGGCGCACGGATAGACCGTGACCCGCCGCTGGTCGAGATCGGCGATTTTGTCGACAACACGGTCGAGCAGATAAC
>DATIKE010000133.1:0-5778 GCA_035477895.1 Phycisphaerae bacterium | reverse complement strand
GAGTATCGGCTGATGTACATGAGTTCCAGCCGAATGCGTTCGTCGAGCGGCAGCTCGGCCCGGCCCGAGACCTGCATCGGTCCGGTGATGCCCGGCTTGATGCTCAGCCGCTTGCGGTGCCAAAGCTGATAGTACTTGACGACCTGCAGCTCCTCCGGGCGCGGCCCCACCATGCTCATGTCGCCTTTCAGCACGTTGAACAGTTGGGGCAGCTCGTCCAGGCTCAGCCGCCTCAGCCAGCGCCCCACGCGGGTCACCCGCGGGTCGTCCTGGATCTTGAACACCGGCTCGGGCAGTTCGCCGATTTTCACCAGCTCGGACAGGCGTTTTTCGGCATCGGGGACCATCGAACGGAACTTGTACATATTGAATGGGCGGCCGTTCTCCCCCACTCGAACCTGCCGAAAGAGAAACGACCCGCGCGAATCCCACCGGATCAGAATCGCGATCGCGACAAACAGTGGCGACGCCAGCGCCAGGCAGAACACGGCCACGCCAATGTCGAACACCCGCTTGACCAGGCTCTGATAGCCGGTGATGACCGGATCGCGCAGGCCGATGAGTGGAATGTCGTCGATCTCCGAGAGCGAGGCCCGGATCATGACGACCTCGAAGAAATCGGGCACGACGCGCAGTCGGACATCGAGAGCCTGGCAGCGCTGGGCGACATCGAGGACCCGCTGATGCTTGTTGCCGGGCAGGGCGATGACGATCTCCTCGATTCGCCGGCGATGAATGATGTCCTCGATCTGGTCGGCGCATCCGATGAGATCGGGCGTCTCGTCGCGGAGGGGTTCGTCGGCCAGGAAGCCGACGAAGTGGCATCCGAGGGCTTCGTCCTCGCGAAAAGCCGCGGCCAGCCGCCGGGCGGTCGGCCCCGTGCCGACGATCGCGACGCGCCGAACACCGAGGCCCCGGCGGTGCAGGGCCCCGCGGGCGGCGAACTTGATCGCCCGCGAGCCGGCCAGCAGAGCGGCCCCTATCACCGCGTAGAGGATCATGCCGTAACGCGGGTAGATGAAGTTCTCGAAAGGCCGGGTGAAGTACACGTAGGTGTTCAGGAACGCGATGGTCAGGATCAGCGCGCCGATCAGGACGACGATCTCGTTGAACATGCGGCGTTTGTAGCGATAGATATCCAGCCCGCTGGCGACGCCCAGCCAGATGAGGGCGACGACGACGAACGTGTGGACGACGACCCGCGCGGTGACCGGCTCGGTGGGAATGCCAAATCGCAGGGTTTCCTTGACCACATAGGCAAGGGTGACGGCAAGCCAGTTGACGCCGATATCCAGCAGCCGATGCAGCCAGAGCGATCGCAGGTTGTCGCGACGGATCTTACGGGCCATGAGCACGCGTACCTTGAAAGTCGGTCCACCGTCGGGCTCCGCCCGCGACGTGCCCCACACCGGCACATGCGAGCGGACGGGGTATTCTACCAGCCATCAAAACCAGCGGCCAGACAGGGGCCAGTCGAGGGCCGGAGCGGTGTCCGTGACAGTTTAGGCGGCTGGGTCTGCGCGGGTGATCAGAACCCGAAGCGCCAGCGACGGGCCAGGCCGTGATCAGGCGAATCAGACGACCTTGTCGGCGCGATAGGTGGTGCCGCGCCAGACGGTGGCGGATCGGCCGCCGAGCTTGAGCATGGCGCTGATGAGCATGCCGATGCAAATAAGGGCGCCGATGATGAAGGTCGGGGCCAGTCGCCAATCGGCTCCGCTCACGCGATAGAAACGCATGATGACCGACTGCTGGAAGACGACGACGAGCGCGGCCGCCGCGGCGACCGCCTGCCAGCCGCCGCCGGCCGCGGCCCAACCCCTGAAACCGAGTTCGAGGGCGGCAATCATCAGGCTGAGGTACGGGAAGACGTTCATGATGGTCAGCATCATGAACGTCAATCGCAGGCGTCGGAAGGTCCCGAAGCAACCGAAGAAGATCCGGCTCCACCCCAGCCAGATCTGCTTGAACGTGGTGTACATGCGTACGCTGTAGAGCCCGTCGTTCTGGATGACGAACAGGCGCTGGCCGCGTTCCTTGGCCAGCCGGGCCATGTGCATGTCTTCGTTGACCTCGGTGCGGACGGCCTCGTACCCGCCGATCGCCTCGTGACACGACCTGCTCATCAGCATGAACGCGCCGTTGGCGTAGGCCTCCGGCGAGGCGGGGTTGTTCACCTTCTCCGGCATGAACCAGAGGATCATGACCGCGCTGCAGACCGGCTGGATGATCCGCTCCCAGAGGCTGTTCATCTCCAGCTCGGGCAGCAGCGAGAGGAAGTCGATTTTCTCGGCGAGGGCGAAGCGCACCGCGGTCGAAAGGGTTTTCCGCGATTTCTGCCGGCAGTCGGCGTCACCGAAACAGAGCCAATCGCCGCGAGCGAGCGTTACCCCCTCGCGCATCGCGTTGTTCTTGCCGAACCAGCCCTCGCGCAGCTCCCTGACGTGGACGACCTTCAGGCGATCGTCGCCCCGCTCGGCCCGGATGGCCTCGAGGATTTCCCCGGTACGGTCGGTGCTGCGGTCGTTGATGACGATCAGCTCGAAGTTGGGATAGTCCTGTTCGAGCATGGTCCGGACGGCGGTGGCGATGTTGGCCTCCTCGTCCTTGGCGGCGATCAGGACGCTGACCAGCGGTGTTTCCGTCGGCGGGCCGACGAATGTTCCTTCACTCAGCACGCTCATCCGGCGCACGCCTTCGGAGATCGCGCGGTGACGCAGCAGCCACCCCATCGCCACCAGTAAGAGCAGAATCGACCAGATCGTCATTCCAATCATGATGGTTATTCCAGCTCCGATCCGGAGGTCGGAGACAAAACCTGTCCGTCCTCGATGAGGCCGGGAGCCCGGTTGCGACAGAACCCCCGGCAGGCCCGCCAGGGGCCTGCGAGACGCCTTTCGGACCGACGTTCGCCGGCCTCAGCCGCCGCCCAATTCCTCTTCTCCGAAGACCTCGGCGGTGAACAGGAAAACCTCGGTGTCGGAGTCCTTCCACGCGTCGGCGGGCAGCCCGGCCTTGTGCGAGCAGCAATAGGACAGGAACTGCTCCTTCGTCCATTGCTGCTCGGTCGCGACCTGCGGGAGAAAACAGCCGCTGCACCCGCCCCGCCGGATCAGTATTCCGTGCGCGCCAGGTTCGAGCGACAGCGGATCGGCCGTACGTTCCATCGGAGAGAGCACGGAAATCTCGATGTCCAGCTCGTCGAGTTCGGCGGCGGTCACCGGCTTATGCAGGAACCGCGTGTCGCCCAGGGCGGCGACGGCCATCTCCCGGACCGTATCGACAGCACTGACGTTGTCGGCAAAGCATCCGATGCAACCGCGCAGCTCGCCGTACTTGTGCAGCGTGACGAACGCCCCGCTGCAGCGGCCGGGCTCGGGCGCCGGCTTGGGTGCCGGCGGCGCCGCCCCACCGGTCAGTCGTGACCGGATGACCGCTCGCGCGAATGCGAGCAACGCTTTGCGCTGGGCGTCGTCCATATCGAGACCTCGCATCCGCCTTCGAGTGCATCCTAAAACCCCTGCCTGCGGCAGGCAGGCGGCCGGTCGGATTTCAGGGTTTCAGGATGCACACTTCGTCGCCTCCGAGGGAGCATTCTACCGTATGAGGTTGATGGCCAGGAATCCCCCCGCCAGCAGCACGACGAAGACCACGCAGAACAGGTCGAAGTACCTGTCGATCAGCCGCTTCATCGGCGGGCCGAACCAGTACAGCAGAATCGACACCGCGAAGAACCGCGCCCCCCGGCCGACGATCGACACCAGCGTGAAGCCCAGCAGGTTCATGCCGAATGCGCCCGAGGCGATGGTGAACACCTTGTAGGGGATGGGCGTCAGGGCGGCGATGAACACGATCCAATAGTCATACTGCTGATACCACTTCGTTACCTGCTCGTAATAATGTTCCGCATGGTAAAACCTGATGATTCGATCGCCGATCGTGTCCATGAAGCCCAGGCCGATGCCATAACCGGCAATGCCGCCGATCGTGCTGGCCGCCGTGCAGATCAGGGCGAACCGGAACCACTTCCGTGGGGCGCCCAGTACCAGGGCGATCAGCAGAACATCCGGCGGAATGGGGAAGAAGCTCGATTCGGCGAACGAGAGGATGAACAGGGCCGGGGCGCCGTAAGGCGTGTCCGCCCAGTGGAGGACCCAGTCGTACATCCGGCGATGCAACCGCCAGCCGTAAGCGGGCGGAGGCGAAACAACGGCAGGTGCCGCGTCGCCGACCGGCTCAAGGGGTCGAGCGGAATCTGACTCATCCATGAGGGCGTCTCCATAAGAGCCTGTCTCGGTAGGCAGGTGTGGCACGGGCGAGACGCCCGTGCCACACCAACCGGGACAGACACTAACGGCACAGCGCAAGGTTGTCCATTTGGGCAATCTGACCCGTGTTTTCAGGGACGCCAGCGGAAGTCGCCCGGGGCAAACCCGCCACTTTGCGCTGTACTGCTAAGCTCGACTTCTGCCCTTTTTCGGGAGCGGTTTTGCGAAATACGCCCGAAGCCGGCATGTCGCGGGAGTTTTGGAACGGCCGCGGGAACCCTCGGATGCCTTAAAACCCCCAGCGTTGCATAATTCCGAGGCATCAGGCGTCAGGCGGCGGGCTCGATGATCTGGAGGGCGTGGAGCAGGCGGGTGAAGCGCTGACGGAGCCAGGAGTTAGCGTTGAGGGTGAGTGTGAGGACGCCTTGGGGGCGAGTCAGGCGGCCGGCACGATGTAGCAGCGTCGTGCGAATCGTATCGAGTTTCTCGAAGGCCCACATTCCCGACCACCGGGCAACGGCGAAGCGTGAAAGTCTTTGGGTGCGTCGATATTCATTCGGCCAAGCTCCTCTATCGACGTGGCGCCGTGTTCAACGCGGATGCCTACCTGGGCTTTCTGGAGCAGGTCGCGTCACTCGCGGGCGGAGTCGACAGGAGCCGTCGCGGCTACGGCGGGCGAGGGAATCACCGGCACCGGCCGGCTGAGCAGGGCGTAGCCGGCGTAGAGCATGAGAATGATGAAGGCCGCACGCAGGAGGCGTCGGGGCATGAGGTGGGTGAAGCGGGCGCCGAGGAACCCGCCGATCATGGCGGTGGGAATGAGAAAGAGCGCCAGGCGTAAGCTGTCCGCCAACGGGACACCAGCGGCTGCGTTGGTATAGTTCTTGTAAAACGCGCCGAGGAGGCTGAGAGGCACGATGGTGACGGCTGAGTTGGCGATGGCCTGGTGCAACGGGACGCGCAGGAACAGTTGCTGCATGGGCACAGCGATAATCCCTCCGCCGACGCCCAACAGGCCGCCGACAAAACCGGTCGGCAGGCCGACAGCGGCGGCGATCTTCCAGCGGGGGAGGCGACTGGCGGCCTCGGCGTCCATGTTCGGCAGGCGCTTCCGGCTCACTGCGCGGTAGATGTTGTAAGCCGCCACGTAGAAGAGGAAACCGCCGAAGATGCGCGAGAGATGTACCTCGTTGTGGCCGTGGAACCAGGGGCCGCTGCTCGTCCAGACACCGACGATGACGCCGACAACGGCGCACGGGATGGTGACCAGCAGAATCGGGGTCAGCGTTGCGTGCTGACGGCGATGCTGCCAGGCCGAAGGCAGCGAGACGAAGAAATTCATGATCATGGCGGCGCCCTGGTAAAGCTGCTGGGCGGGGCCGAAAAGGAGGGTCATCGCAGGGATCATGATGACGCTGCCGCCGACGCCGAGCATGCCGCCGAACATACCCGCCGCCAGGCCGATCGCCATAACCAGGACGTGTTCCAGCAAGATTAACCACTCCTGCCC
>DATIKE010000132.1:0-11827 GCA_035477895.1 Phycisphaerae bacterium | reverse complement strand
GAAGGCATCAGGCTCGGATTTATCCCTGGAGTGCCTGTACGCCTCGGTCGGCCATCCGAACAAACGAGGCGCCCGCCGGTACGCGGAGGCGATCCTGGCCGCCCTGGGCTCAGCCGGCATGATCCCGATTCTCACCGAGGGTCCGTAAACCAACACGATCAGATGAGATGACGAACGTCGACGTCCAGGGCACGGGCGATGCGCTTGAGCGTGTTGACGGATGTGTGATCCGGATTGCGTTCGATCCGGGAAATCTGGGATTGGGGCATCCCAAGCGCTTCCCGAGCTGTTTCTGCGTCAGGCCGGCGGCCTTGCGAGCCCGCACGATGCGTTCACTGACCAGTTGCCGTCCGAGCGAATCCGCATCCACCCATTCGGTTTCGGACTGGCCCAGCTTGGTGAGTGCATTCTTAATCATATCCAACTTAGCCAGACGTTCGTACTCCTCGATCGGCAGTACAACGTGCGTCCTTATGTTGACAGGCACAACCAAGCCCTGACCACGGATCGCCGGGGATCCGCGCCGTCGCCGATATCAACTTCCATCCGATTCTGACTTCGAGATCCGGGCGAGTCGTTCGAGGGTTTGCCGGGCCTTGCCTTCGTCGACGGCCCGGGCGGCGAGCGTCAGGCCCGCGCGGAGGTCGTCGGCCAGACCGGCGACGAGCAGGGCGGCGGCGGCATTGAGCAGGGCGTGACGTCGGCGTGGTCCCCGATCCCGTGCGTCGAGGATGTCGCGGATGGCGGCGGCGCTGGCTTGCGGGGAATCGACGAGCAGGGTTTCAAGCGGGGCGGGCTCCAGCCCGAGGTCGTCGGGGCATATCTCGAAGGTGCGCGTTCGGCCGGCGCGGACCTCGGTCACCCGGGTCGGGCCGGTGATGCTGAGGTCGCACAGGCCGTTGTGGGCGTGAACCACCCAGGCGAAGGTCGCATCACGGGCCGCGAGGACCGCGGCGAGTGTTTCGGTCAACTCGGGACGGGACGTGCCGAGCAGTTGACGCCTGGCCCCGGCGGGATTGGTTAGAGGTCCCAGGAGGTTGAAGATCGTTCGGATGCCGAGGGCCTTGCGGACGGGGGCGGCGTACTTCATGGCCGGGTGCAGGTTGGGCGCGTAGAGAAAGGCGATGCGGCACTGGCGGAGGCATCGTTCGAGGACCGGCACCGGGGCGTCGAGGTTCACGCCAAGTTCGCCGATCGCCTCGGCCGACCCGCTGACGCGGGTGTGGGTGCGGTTTCCGTGCTTGGCGACGGTGGCGCCGGCCGCGGCGGCGATGATCGCCGCGGTGGTTGAAACGTTGAACGTGCTGATGCCGTCGCCGCCGGTGCCGCAGGTATCAATGCAATCGGCGTCGCAGCGAACGCGGGTCACCTTGTCGTTCATGACGTCGGCGGCGCCGGCAATCTCTTCGACGGTTTCGCCCTTGGCGGCGAGGGTTTTGAGAAACCCGGCCATATCCTCGGCCGACACCTGCCCGGTCATGATCTGCTCGAAGACGGCCTGCATCTGCCGGCGGGACAGATTCCGGCGGCCCCCGATCAGGGCGATGGCTTCGGTAATCGAGATTGAAGCGGACATGGCCGGCTCCCGGTATTCCGCGCGCTCATGACTCGTGCACGGCGGCGCCTTGCGCGGCGGTGGTCGCGTACACGATGGCGGGCTGCTCGAACCGTGTATCGTACCGGCGGCGGATCGTATCTCGCAGGGATTGCTCGGCCGCTCGGCGAACCAGGGCGATCGCGCAGCCGCCGAACCCCCCGCCGGTCATACGGACACCGTGGCAGCCGGGGATGTTCGTGGCGAGTTCCACCAGCGCGTCCAGCTCCACGCAGGATACCTGATAGTCGTCGCGCAGGGACTCATGCGAGGCGGTCATCAGTCGGCCAAAGGTGCCGGCGTCGCCGCACCGAAGGGCGTCGGCGGCCTGAAGCGTACGCTCGATTTCCGTGACCACGTGGCGGCATCGGCGGAAGGTGACGTCATCCATACGGCCACGAGCGTCTTCAAGCTGCCGCCCGTTGACGTCTCGCAGGGCTTTGATCCCCGGATACATGGTCTGCAAGGCGGCCAATCCTTCGCGGCACTGGCGCTGACGGACGGGGTACTCGCCGCCGCCGATGCTGTGCCTGACCTGGGTGTTCATGACGACCAGTTCGGTGTCGTCGAAGACCATGGGAACCTGCCGAAACTCGCGCGAACGGCAATCGAGCAGGAGGGCGTGATCCCGCAGGCCGAAGACGCAGATGAACTGATCCATGATGCCGCAGGGCGAGGCGGCGTATTCGTGTTCGGCCTGGCGGGCCAGGAGGGCCAGCTCGACGGGGTCGATAGCGGCCCCGGCCAGGGTCAGCAGGGCGAGAGCAACGCCGACTTCGAGAGCGGCCGAGCTACTGACCCCGCCGCCGAGCGGCACGTCGCTGTGAATCAGGAGCCGACCGGCGCGGAGAGGGATCTTGCGGCGGGCAAGCATCGCGGCCACGCCGCGGACGTAGTTGCCCCAGGCGGGTTCTCCGGGGCTGCCGGGGTCGCCGACGGGGAAGACCACGGTCTGATCAAAAGCAGTGGAGTGCGCGGCGATGCGGCCGTCGTCGGTCGAGGCGACGACGACGTGCAGGGCCTGGGACATGGCGATCGGCAGGACGAGGCCGTCGTTGTAATCCACGTGCTCGCCGATGAGATTGACCCGCCCGGGAGCCCGTACCAGCCAGCGCGGCGCTGGTGAACCGAAAACCCGGCGAAACCGGTCGAGCAGTTCGTCCTTGTTGACCACCGCGGCAAGCCCTCCGACAATGTGGGGGCGACTGTAGCGCGTAGGCCAGATCCTGTCAACGCGGTCATCTCGACCAACGGGCGTGGTTATGGCGACACCGGTGCTCATCGACACGGACATGGGGGTGGACGATGCGGTGGCGGTGACTCTTGCGCTGTACGCGGTGGAGCTGCAGGTCGCGGGAATCGCCAGCGTGGAGGGGAACGTATCGCTTGACCAGGCTACGGCGAACGTGGGCCGACTGCTGGCCGGCCTGCAGTGGCCGACATGGCCGCCCGTCGGTCGGGGACTCAGTCAACCAGAACAGGGGCCGCGCGCTCATCACGTCCATGGTTCCGACGGCCTGGGCGGGATCGACCTGAAGACACCGTCCGACTTTCATTCCGGCGATTACCTTTCGGTGTATGAGAAAGCGATCGAGCAGCATGGCTCGGACCTGGTGATTCTGGCGATCGGCCCGCTGACGAACCTGGGAGCCATTCTGGCGAAGAAGCCAAAACTGCTGGGGCGGGCAGGCCGAATCGTCGTGATGGGCGGCGCAGTCTGGTACAAGGGGAACGTGACGCCCCATGCGGAGTTCAACTTTCACCGGGACCCGCAGGCGGCCTCGGCGGTGCTGTTGTCAGGCCTGCCGGTCACGGTTGTGCCGCTGGACGTGACCCGCCAGGTGGTCATGGACGAGTCGCACGTGGCCCATCTGCAGCGCGGCCGGACGCGCGGCGGGCAGTTGCTGGCGGACATGATCCGCTTCCCGCTGGAGCAGGAGATCGACGGGGCTCGCGGGCGGTTCATGGTTCACGATGCGACGGCCGTCGGAGTGATTCTGTGGCCTCAACTGTTCATGCGGGCCAGCGTGGCCATCGAGGTCACGACGTCCGGGCCGCAGGCGGGCCAGTGTCGCCCGAAAATGGCCAAGAGCGTCAAACCGACCACCAGCGTGGTCATCTCCGTCCAGGCCGCCGACTTCATGGAGAACCTTCTCGAAAAGCTCTGCCAGGAGCGATTCGTCGTTTGATGGCGCGTGTTCCGCCTGCGAACATCATCCCGCCCGATGTGAGACATGTTCGACCAACTGGAAGACACGATCGTGGCCGTCTCCTCGCCGCCGGGCACCAGTCCGCGCGGGATCGTTCGCCTGAGCGGCCCGCGGGCGGGCGAACTGGCGGGCACGGTCTTCGAGAGCGTCGAGGGGCCGGGGCTTAAGGACACGGGCGGGTGGCGTCGGCTCAGCGGCCGGGCGCGGGTGGATGAGAACGCGCGCGTGCCGGCCGAGGCCTATATCTTCCGCTCGCCGGCAAGCTACACGCGACAGGACCTGATCGAGCTTCACATACCGGGCGCGCCGGCGTTGCTGGCGATGGTGCTGGACACACTGAAGCGGGCCGGGGCCCGCCCGGCTGAGCCGGGCGAGTTCACCGCCCGCGCATTCCTGGCCGGTGCGATGGACCTGACGGAGGTCGAGGGAGTTGCGGCCCTGATCTCGGCCCAGAATGACTCGCAACTTCGGGCATCAGAGGCCCTGCTGCACGGACAGCTCAGCCGGCAATCGACGCGGTGGCGCGATGAACTGGCCGACCTGCTTGCCTCGATCGAAGCCCGAATCGACTTTGCCGAGGAGCCGGAGGAATTCATCTCCACGAGGCGGATCCGCGCAACCATCGAGCAAATCCTGACCCCGCTGGAGCAGTTATGCCGTGCCGCGCCGGCCGCCGAGCGGCTGGAGGTGCTGCCGACGGTGGTGCTGGTGGGCCGGCCGAACGCTGGAAAAAGCACGCTGTTCAATCGGTTGACGGGGATGGACCGGGCAATTCAATCGGCGACGGCGGGCACGACGCGGGATCTACTGGTCGCCCCGATGACGCTTCCGGGGGGCGAAGTGCTGCTGGTGGACTCCGCAGGCCTGACGAGTCACGATCGCGGTGACGAGTGTCCCACGGGCGATGAACCGGCTCACATGGCGGAGCAAGCGTCGCGGCAGGCAATCCGGGAAGCTGACGCGGTTATTCTGGTCGCGGATGTCTGCGAGCCGCTCGGACCCGCTGCTGCGGCTTTCGTGGGATCGCCGCGAGGACAGCCGGTGGGTATCGCAGCCAACAAGGTGGACCTGCTGACGCGGGAGCAGCGTGAGGCGTGGATTCGTCAGGCGGGCGTTGATGTGCCGATGGCGGCGGTCGGCGCTCATACGGGGGAAGGCATTGAAGCACTCCGCTCGATGGTCCACGATCTGCTCTTTGCCGACCGAGCGGGCCATGAGGTGCCCGCGATCACGCTGTCGAATCGGCAGCGTGAGGCGTTGAGCGAGGCAAGCGAGGCCCTGGGGCGGGCGCGAGGATTGTGTGACGAGGCATCACCCGGCGGCGAGCCGGCCGAGCTGGTGGCGGCGGAAGTTCGAGCGGCCATGAACGCGCTGTCGCTGCTGACGGGAGAGATCGTGACGGAGGACCTGCTCGAGCGCATCTTTACCCGGTTCTGCATCGGCAAGTGAAATAATCAAGAGGATGCGCGGGAAGAGTCGATATATTTTGGGACGGTTTTTCTTTGACATTCACAGTCGCGCGGCTAATGTTATCACAGAAAGGAGGTGACGACCATGGCCAAGAAACGCAAGAAAGCGGCCAAGAAAGTCGCCAAGAAGAAAGCCGCCTGTAAGAAGAAATGTGTTTAGCCTCATGAGTTTTCCGACAGGAAGGTGCCCTCGCCACGGCGGCACCTTCCGTTTTTTATGCGCGGATTTGGAGATCCCTCCCGTGACCCTGCCGGCGGTCATGCGTGCTCCGGCTCCCATGCATCGAAGAAGCCGGTATAATCACGTCGGCAAGGATATCGATCCCAGTTGACTCGAGCGAGAACCATGTCCGCGAAAGGGACGAAACGCAGGAAACGTCCGCGTCAGACAGGCACCATGGCCCGCTCCTGGGTGCGCTGGCCGGACGAGAAGCTGCTCGATCTTCGGCTGCGCGACCTGGATGTGAGCCTTGCCAGTCCGTTCCTGAGGACGTGCATCAGCCAGGTGCTGGATGAGCTGGACCGCAAGGGGATCCGGTTTCGGCCGCACTTCTGGATGTCCTCGGAGTGGTTCACGCCGGACGGCGTTCCGGGCTGTGCGGTGCCGTTTTTCCTTGCCCATCCACGGCTGATGCGGCTGGAGCGCCGGCAAATGCTGGAGGTCGAGGGGGGGACTCACAAGAGCTGTCTGAAGATCCTTCGCCACGAGGTGGGGCACGCCATCGACCACGCCTATCGGCTGCACGACCGGCGAAAATGGCGGGAGGTGTTTGGCAAGTCCTCGAAGCCCTACCCGGAGTTCTATCAGCCGTGGCCTTTCAGCCGGCGGCACGTGCTGCACCTGGACTACTGGTACGCCCAGGCCCATCCGGACGAGGATTTCGCGGAAACGTTCGCCGTCTGGCTTCGTCCGCGCTCCGGGTGGCGCCGCCGCTACCAGGGCTGGCCGGCCATGCGGAAGCTGGAGTACGTTGACGCGTTGATGACCGAGATCGCCGGCAAGGAACCCGAGGCCAGGAGACGGACGATGCACGAACCGTTGTCGCGCATCCGCAAGACGCTCCGCGAGCACTACGCGGCAAAGCAGCAGCGCTACGAGCGGGAGTATCCCAGTTTCTACGACCACGACTTGCGCCGCTTGTTCTCGGCGGCGCCCGACCACGCGCACAACGAGTCGGCGGCATCGTTTCTGCGTCGAATCCGAGGGGAAGTGCGACGACGCGTGTCGCGATGGACGGGCGAGTATCAGTACACGCTGGACCTCGTGCTGGCCGATATGATCAGCAGGTGCAGGGAATTGAACCTGCACATTGCCCGGCCGGCCCGCAGAACCAAGACCGACGTCTGCATTCTGCTGACGATGCAGACGATGAACTATCTTCACACCGGGCGACACCGGGTGACCATGTAGACGCCATGAAGAAACAACGCATCCTGGTCATCATGCACAAGGACCTCGTCCCGCCCGACAACGTCGAGGGGATGACCGGGGAGCAGATCGCGCCGTTCCAGACCGAATACGATGTGATCGCCGCCTTGAAGAAAACGGGGCACGACGTGCACGCCCTGGGCATCAGCAGCAACCTGGGCGTGTTGCGGCAGGCGATCCTGGACGGCGAGCCGCATATCGTGTTCAACCTGCTGGAGGAGTTCGACGGCGAGGCGGTGATGGATTACCAGGTGGTGAGCTACCTTGAACTGCTGCGCATGCCGTACACCGGCTGCTGCCCCCGAGGCATGTTGCTGGCCCGGGACAAGGCACTGTCCAAGCAGATCCTGGCCTATCATCGCATCCTGGTTCCGGAGTTCGCGGTTTTTCCGCTCGGGCAGCGGGTCCACAGGCCCCGGCGGCTGGGTTTTCCGCTGTTCGTCAAGTCGCTGAACGAGGAGGCCTCGCTGGGCATCTCGCAGGCATCGATCGTGGAGGATGACGCGAAGCTCCAGGAGCGCGTCGCGTTCATTCACGATCGAATCGGGACGGACGCCATCGCCGAGCAGTACATCGCGGGGCGCGAGTTCTACGTCGGCATCCTCGGCAACCAGCGGCTGAAGGTTCTGCCGATCTGGGAACTGCTGTTCACGAAGATGCCCGAGGACGTGCCCCGGATCGCCACCGCGAAGGTCAAGTGGGATCTCAAGTACCAGAAACGCCGGGGGATCAAGACCGCCGAGGCCAAGGACCTGCCGGAGGGCGTGGCCGATCGGATTCGACGCCTGTGCAAGCGGATCTACCGCATCCTGGACCTGACCGGTTATGCCCGGATCGACCTGCGGATGACCCCGGAGGGCCGTATCTACGTCCTGGAAGCCAACCCGAACCCCCAGTTGGCCAACGGCGAGGACCTGGCGGAAGCCGCCAAAGCGGCGGGCATTTCCTACGAGCAGCTCTGCCAGCGCATCGTCGAGCTTGGTCTGAGACGGGCGCGGAAATGAGGGGAATGACCCACATAATGATGGAGATCGGCGTCCGGCGAGGGTAGAATAACTTTGGGGAATGGTGATCCGCCGATGGAACCCGACCCCCGGTCGTTTACACATCGGCTTTTGAAGTCACATCCGTATGCCGCTGAAAACCATGCTGATCAACGGGCCGTCGGGCGGGGGCAAGAGCACCGTCGCCCGGCTGATCGTCCGGGATGTGCTGCGCCAACCGGTGCACCTGGTCCGGCTGCGCGCGGCCCACGACGGTCATACGAACTCGGTCGAGCGTCTGGCCCCGGCCGGCGAGGGCTCGGACTGGGCGTCGCGGCATCGGGTCACATACACGGCGGAGCGGATCTTCGAGACGCTGCCGGACGGCCTGCGGGCGGTGCGGCATATCGAGCCGGCGGGCCTGGCGGTGGTGGAAGCGGACGGTGACCCGGCGGTGCGTCATGCCTTCCCGTACGACTACCGGGTTTTCGTGATGGCCGCCCCGGTCGGCGTGGAGGACGTTTTCCGCGAGGCGAGAGACGCGGCCGTCGCGTTACAACAGGTGATGCTGGACACTGCCGCGTTCGCCTCGGAGATCTTCGGCCTGTTTGACGCCGACAGCCTGGACGACTCCCGAGGCGTGCATCACCGTGCGGCGAGAATCCCCAGCCTGCAGCCCGAGATCCCCCGCCACATCGAGTGTCTGGACGTGGCCGAAACACAGGTCCAGCAGTTTCTCGACTCGCCGATCGGCGCCGAGATCGCGGCCCGCATCCAGTTGCAGCCAGAGTATCACGCCCTGGTGGAGGCGGACGTGGTGCTGATCAATACCCGCCCGGGCGATCGAAGCGCGGCGCTCAAGGAGTGCATCCGCCGCATCGAGAAGCTTCTGAGCCGCATCCGGCACGACGCCCGCCGACACAGCGTGCTCTTCTGGGGCGACGTGAACGACGACACCAATCCGCTCCGCGCCACGCTGATCTGCCGACTGAAGAACCTGATCGAAGGGTGAGACGGATTTCCTCGGCAACGGACCTGTGCGCACGGGTAATGCCTCGCATATGGTGCAGTGATCCCGGCGTCATTCCGCCGGGGTGCTTACCGAGAGCGAAGGAGGATGAACGATATCAGAGGACGCCCTTGGTCGAGGGGACGGAGGACTCGCGGGGGTCGATCTCGCAGGCGGCGCGAAGGGCCTTGCCGAAGGCCTTGAAGACCGCCTCGGCGATGTGGTGGTTGTTGGTCCCGTAGGGCACGCCGACGTGCAGGTTCATTTTGGCGTTGCAGGCGACGGCCCGCAGGAACTCCTCGACGAGCTGGACGTCGAAGGTGCCGATCTTGGAGCCGCGGTACTTGGCGCGGTAGACGACGGCGGCCCGGCCGGACAAGTCAACCACGACTTGGGCCAGCGACTCCTCCATCGGCGTGATGAAAAAGCCGTACCTGCGTATGCCCTTTTTGTCACCGACGGCCCGGGCGATGGCTTCACCGAGACAGATGCCGACGTCCTCGACGGTGTGATGATCGTCGACGTGCAGGTCGCCACGGGCCTTCAGGTCGATGTCGATCAGCCCGTGCCGGGCGATGTGAGTGAGCATGTGATCAAAGAATCCGACGCCGGTGTCGATCGATGCCTTACCCGTCCCGTCGAGATTCAGCGCGAGACGAATCCGCGTTTCCTTGGTTTGCCGCTCAACGACGACCCGGCGTTGTGCCGCGGCCGGACGGGCCGATCGTTTTCGGGATGGCGCGGCTTTAGAGCCTGTCCCAATACTCGTGTGGGACCGGCTTGCTGCCGATCGATTTCCAGGGTTGTGGGACAGGCTCTTCTTGCTCACCGGACAAGCTCCTTGAGGGCGGCGATCAGGGCGTCGTTCTGCCGGGGCGTGCCGATCGTGACCCGCAGCCGATCGTCGACGCGCGGGCTACTGAAGTATCGGACGAGGATTCCGCGCCCCTTGAGGGATTCGTACAGTTCGCGGGCTGTCGGCCGGGTCGCCCTGGCAAGCAGGAAGTTGGATTCGCTGGGCAGACAGATCAAACCGAGAGCGTCCAGCTCGCACACCAGGCGCCGGCGCTCGGAGATGACCTTCTGCCGGGTCTGCTCGCGGTAATCCTGGTCGGCCAGTGCGGCCGAGGCTGCCGCGATGGCCACGGCATCGACGTTGTAGCTGTCCTTGACCTTGCGCAGACCAGCAATAAGATCCTTGTGCCCGACGGCGAAGCCGAAGCGTATGCCGGCCAACGAATATCCCTTGGACATGGTGCGCATGACCAGCACGTTGCGTCGCGCGCGGGCGAGTTCCATGCAGTCCTGGCGGGCGAAGTCGACGTAGGCCTCGTCGACGCAGAGCACGCCGTCGAGGCGGTCGGCCAACTCGGCGACCTGCTCGACGGGAATGAACGTGCCGGTCGGCGAGTTGGGGTTGGCCAGGTAGGTCACGTGCCCGCGGGCCTTGACCAGCGCGTCCATCGGGAGCGAATAGTCATCGGGAAACGGAACCTCGCGGACGATCGACGCCTGGATCTCGGCGAGCACGACATACAGCGTGTAGGTCGGCGTGGGATAGACCATGGCCGCCTCGGGACCGCTGAAGGCCCGCACGGTCATGTTCAACAATTCGTCCATGCCGTTGCCGCAGAGCACCTGTTCCCGGCTGACGCCGAACACCTTGGCGGCGGTGTCGCGGAACCGGTTGCCCAGCGGGTCGGGGTAGCGGCGGAGCTGCTCGGGCGCGATCGCGGCGATAGCCTCGAGCACGCGCGGCGACGGCGGATAGGGATTCTCGTTGGTGTTGAGCTTGATGACCGTCAGGTCGCTGGGCTGCTCGCCCGGCTCGTACCCCTCCATGGCCGCAATATGCTCAAGAAAGTAACTCATCGGAAAACCACCTTCATCGTCGCAGTGGAGACTCCGCCCGGCGCTCACTTTCCGGGCTTGCGGACCCGGAGGGTGGCCGATCGGGCGTGGGCGTCAAGATACTCGGCAGTGGACAGGGTGTCGATGGCGTCGGCGTCCAGCGCCAATCCTTCGGGGGTGTACTCAATCAGGCTGGTTCGGCGGAGGAATCCGAGCGCGGACACGCCGCTCCAGAACCGCGCGGTGCCGCCGGTGGGCAGCACGTGCGACGGGCCGGCCACGTAATCCCCGGACGACTCAGGCGTGTAGTGGCCGAGAAAAACCGCTCCGGCCGAGTCGATCCGGTCGGCCAGCGCGCGGGGGTCGGTCGTGGCGATCTCCAGGTGTTCGGGGGCGACATCGTTGGCCAGGGCGACCGCCTCATCCATGTGGCGGACCCGCACGATCGCGCTGTACTTCTCCAGACAGCGGCGCGCACCCTCCGGGCGCGGCAGGGTCGCCAGGTGGGCGTCGAGTTCCCGAAGCACGGCGTCGATCAGCTCCTGCCGATCGGTCAGAAGTATCGCGCAGCCGGGATCGTGCTCGGCCTGGGCGAGCATGTCGATGGCGACGTGGCTCGAGTTGGCCGAGTCGTCGGCGATGATCAGCACCTCGCTCGGCCCGGCGAACATGTCGATGTCGACGACGCCGTAGAGGAATCGTTTGGCGAGCTGGCCATAGATGTTGCCCGGCCCGATGATCTTGTCGACGCGGGGCACGCGCTTCGTGCCGATGGCCAGGGCGGCGATCGCCTGGGCCCCGCCCATGCGGTAGACCTCGGTGATGCCCAGCTCGCCGGCAACGGCCAGGATGACCGGGTGCACGTCGTTGTGGTGGCGAGGCGGCGCGACGATAGCGATTTCCTTCACGCCGGCGACCTGGGCGGGCACCGCCCCATGAATGGCCGAGGAGAGCAGCGGAGCCGACCCGCCGGGCACGCACACACCGACGCGCCGGACGGCCCGGGTTCGGAGGGAAAGCCTGCGCCCCTGAGTCACCAGCGGCCGCTCGACCTCCTGCTGCATCAGGTGTTCCTGGAACCGGCGGACGGCGTCGATCGCCTTGCGTGCAGCCTTCAGCAGCTCGCGCGGGGCCTCTTTTCGGGCCTGCTCGATGCGGTCGGCCGGCACGCGAACACGGTCCGGCGACACGTCGGCCTGGTCCACGCGGGCGGTAATCTCGGCGACGGCGTCGTCACCCCGCCGGCGCACGTCGGCGATGATCTGCTGGACAACCTGGGCCT
>DATIKE010000131.1:0-2125 GCA_035477895.1 Phycisphaerae bacterium | reverse complement strand
AGGATATGGCGATTCATCACGGGCGTGGCAATGTCGCCCTTGAGCACGATATCCACGGCCCCGGCCTTCAACACCTCGATCGTGGCCGCCGCGATCTGCTCGTCGCCATCGGCCGCGACCATGGCGTCCGGGGCCACGTCGATCCCGGCCTCGTTCACGGCGGCGGCCATGCGGTCCTTTTGGCGTAAGTTCTCAATAACCCCGTGATTTCGGGTAGGGGTGTTTGGCGTGCGCAGGGAGTGGCGATGATCGCGCGCGAACCGCTCGATGTTGCTGGTCGGGAGAGAACGACGCGGCGCCGTCTCAAGCGGCTATGTCTCCGGGGCCGCCTGCCGGATCAGGTCGGGCAAGGCGAGGATTTCGTGCAATCCGCGGATGCGATCCTGAAGATACCGCCAGAAGGACACGCCCAGCTTCCGGCAGGTCTTCTTCAGGCTGATGAATGTATCGCGGCAGCGCCGGCCCAACTCGCTCCGCGTGCCGGCACTGATCTTCCGCTTCTTCGCCCACTCCCGGATGTCGCTCTCCGAGAGGTTGTTGTGCAACGGAATCTCCGGGCGGTCCAGGACCAGCAAGAGATCGTTCCGCTTCGCGTGAATCCGCCGCAGCGCCGCGTTCAGATCCGCAAAGCCGGTCCGCCGCCGAAAGAGCCGGTCGAAGTCCCGCTCCAAACCGGCCTTGCGCTGCAAGCTCGGCGATTCCCGGTACGTCCGCAGGCGCTGGTAATATTTCCACACGGCGTCGCGGACGTCGTCGATCGCCTCCTGTTCGCGCGGGCTCATGGGAACCAGTTTGCGGATCGACCGCTCAGCGTGCAGCCAACACAGGGCGTGCAACAGGCTCGAAATCTTGAACTGCCCGGCGTCGTCGCTCACCAACGGTTGGCCGACGTACAACTCGTAGTGCATCAGCGTGCCGAACAAGGCCGCTTCGGTGACGATCCGCCGCGGTTCGCCGTCGCGGATTTTCCAGGCGGCAAGCTGTCGCTCCCAGGCTTTGTCGCTGGAAATGATGCGAACGCCCTTGCGTGCCGCGCCGGCCAGCCGCGCCCGCAACATCAGAGAAAGTCCCTGAGATTCGGCGTACCTCAGGGCATCCTCGTTCCACACGTATTCCTCGTGCGGCGCCCGCAACAGTTTCAGAAAGTTCACCCGGCTCTTGCTCTGCGTGGTGGTGAACGAGGCGAACAGCGGGTTGGCGATCACCGTGGTGTAGGCGTTTTTCCCCAAGTGGCGCGCGGACGTGTCGTCGGCCTGAAAGTAGCTCGACACCTCCCGCGCCGCCGGCAGCAAGGCGTCTTTCTCCTCGTGGAATTGCTCGTGGCCTTCCGTCAACAGCCGGTCGATCTGGCCGGTCGAGATGTCGATGCCCAGGTCCAGCAACTGTTCGTGGATCAACGGCTGGGTGACGTGGTTCTGATGATACTGATAGAGCACGAAAGCGCGGAGCCCCGGCCCGCAATGTCCGTCCACGTGCGCCGGCAGCGGGGCAGTGCGGCTGGTGCCGTTGGGCAACAGATAACGCAGCCGCCGATAGCGGACGTTATGGGCTTCGATCTTCAAGTCCTGGACCACGAAGTCCTCGTAGCCGTTTTGCTGCGTGCCTTCCGGAAGCTCTTCCAGCGGCACGGGGATGGTCTGGTGAATGGTCAACTCGGCCGTCTTGTGCCGTTTGGCCGAACCGGGCCGCTTGCCCCGCCGCCGCTTCTTGTGCGAGGGATCGGGGTGTGGTGCGTTGAGTGTGCTGGGACGGATCGTCGGCCGCGGCGGCAACCCCTTCAGTCGCGCGATCTCGTCGCGCAGCGCCCGAATCTCTGCCTGCTGTTCTTCGACGACCCGCAGCAAGCGGTCCATCAGCGGCGTCCGCTCTTCCGCAGGCACCTCGATGCCGGCAATCGTGATCGGCCTCGGTCCATCCATGCCTAACAGAAAACACTAAAACCGCCCCCCGAGTAAAGACCAATTTCACGGGGTTATTGAGAACTTACGTTCGCAGGCCACTGGTCGGATACAGGCCAGGCGATCAACGCCTACGCGGAGGACAACATTGTCGCCGGCGTCTCGGAACGGGAGTTCGTCGAGCGGCTCGCGGCGGCCATCTGGCGGGCCAATGGAGCCTATTACGA
>DATIKE010000130.1:0-1612 GCA_035477895.1 Phycisphaerae bacterium | reverse complement strand
GGGATACAGGAACGTCAGGCCGCCGATCTCGTCGTTGGTCAGCATCCGGTTGATGCCGTCCGGGTAGTACCCGGAATCCATGACCACGGTCCGGGTGACCGGAGCTCCGGCCAAGTGCGTCCAGGGATTGTAATTGGCCGCCCCCCTGGCCGCCGCCTGATCGGGGTGGTCCAGGCCCAGGGCGTGCCCGAGCTCATGCAGAACCACGGTCTGGACGTCGTAATGCCCGCCGGTCGTCGACCAGTTGAAGCTGCTGTTCAGGTAGACGTCGACGCTCAGCAGATTGTTGCTCAGCGAGATGGGAACGGTCATGGCCAGGCTGGTGCTGGACAGGGTGACGGTCCGGTTAAAGATGTCGGTGAAAGTGAAGCCGCTCGGGCGGGACATGATGTCGATGTTGGCCCCGATTCCCGTGCCGCCCGCGGCCGCCCCGGGGCCTTCATATGCATGCCCGCCGGCCGCCCAGTTGGCCTTCGAGTTGACCACCGGCTGATAGCCGGCTGCCGCGAAGCGCAATGTGGTGTTCGCCTGATCCCAGCTTGTCAGAGCATTGGTCACCGCCGTCTGAGCACCGGCCAACCCGCCCAAGAAGTCGGATTGGATCGCGTAGCTCATTGACAGGATGGGCGGCGATGCCTGGTCGAGAACCCATTTCTTATATGAGCCTGCCCGCACGCTCTGCGGCGATGGAAAATCCAGCAGCGTGTAGGCCTCGACCGGCAGCACAAACATCAGCAGGCAGACCACGACCCCTTTGAAGTGTCTCGTACGCATAAGCACCTCTGTCGCGTCTCTTCCCCTCGCCCGTGGCTCTCGGAAGAGAAGAGAATTACAAAGCTGCCCGAGGGTCTGTGCTCAATGAACGCCGTCGTGTCGTGGTGGGAGATTTGGGTTTAATCTCAAGTGTGAAATACTTGCCCCCCCCATGCCCAAGCGGGTACTACGCCGGGAATCGGCCCATCACCCCGCGCGAAAACAAACTTCCTGCCGCCCCATGCCTATTGACATCGGCTCTAGCAGCGCCTGCGGCGGCAGAGAATACCTGTCCCCAGGACGATCAGGAGCCCGGTCGCCGGCTCGGGAGTCAGCACCGGGATCAGGACCGGGAAATTCTTCAGCTCCACACCCGCCCCGAGCACATTGCCGCCCTCGCCGGTGCCCCCCGAGGCGCTGCCGATCTCCATCCAGGTCACATCGCGGCAGAACATCAAGGCCATCACCTTGTCGCCCGGCATGATCTGCTGGTTCGATGGCCAGGAGAACTGGGCCTCGCTGGTCTGGAACGGACCGCCCTCTTCCGGAAGCGGGAAGTCAATCTCCTCGCCGGTGAAACCATTTGGGAACGCGACGAACGGTTTCGGGTTGAATCCGGAAGCGGTGTTGTAAGCGCCCCCGAGGACGTTCCCGAGGGCCATGAACGGGCCGGGGTTGTTGATCGGGGTGGCCGAGATGACCTCGTCGATGATCACCCGGTAAAGCTGGAAATCCTTGACCGGGCTTTCCGGCGGACCGATTTTCCCGCCGGTATAGTCCAGGGTGTAGGCGAAGGTCAGGTCGCCGGGCTGCAATTGGATCAATGTTCCGTTCTGCCCGGTGCCGATGGTCACGGTGG
>DATIKE010000129.1:0-2361 GCA_035477895.1 Phycisphaerae bacterium | reverse complement strand
CTCGACCTGCTCGGCGTCCGCCTCTGAACATCCAACGAACCTGTCCGAAGGGTGCTGTAGCCACACCCTTGAAATCCCAATCCGCACTCAACTTCTTGGTGATTAAGGGGTTACGCTATTCAACGGGGGGTAAGTTGCGTTAAGACAAGGTCAGGGTGTTTGGCGAATCGGCGGTCAGGGAGCGGAGTCATCGGGGTGGAAGTTGGAGCAGCGAAGGTGAATCGGCCGATATCCGTTATGCGGGGCAGCGCGGTGCCCCCGGAGATTCCATGCGCGGGCGAGCCTGTCCCAGGGACGGCAGACTCAGCCAACGCGAGGCCATAGCGAACCGCTGGACCTCCGGATCGGAGCGATTATGATGGCTCCCGCGTATCAAGGAGGAGACGCCCCGCATGAGTACCATGCATGATCGAGGGCAGGTGGTTCGCGGCTGCGTGATCCTGCTTTCACTCATCGTCTGTGCCTTTCTCTGGGTTGCGACCCTGAGCTTCAATCCGCTGGATTGGCCGAGTCCGCAGGGGTACCCCCATCCGGACCCTGCAAGCAACGCGGCCGGCCGGGCCGGCGCGTGGGTTGCGTACCACGCCTTCGTGTACCTCGGGCGCGGAGCCTACGCGGCTCTGGCCGGCGCCACTATCGCGATCGGTGTTCTCATCCGGCAGGGGCGGCTGCCGTCCTTGTGGCAACGGGTCATCGGGATCGGGCTGCTGATCGCGGTGACGTCGACGGCCGCCCATCTGCTGACCGCGTCCGGTCCGGTACTGTGGCCGGAGATGCGCGGCGGCGTTCTTGGCTTCTTCCTGGCGACGTGGCTGCAGAACTCGGTGAAGTGGATGACTGTGCCGGTCCTCGGGTATGCCCTGCTGGTGGGTGTGCTCTTTACTGTGGAAGGACTGGTGTTGCGGATCCCCAAAGTGATTCGCGAGCATCGGGAGCAATTGCAGAGCCTGGCGGACGAGGTGCGTCAGCGCGTGCCGAAGCCGTCGTGGCTGTCCTGCGTGCTCGGTCCGATCGCCCGGGTGATGTCGCTGCTGCCGGTTGGCCGGCCGGTGCTGGCGGGTGAGGGTGCCGGCGCGGGCGGCGGAGATATCCGCATCAATCCAGGCCGTCCGGGGCAGGCCACCGAAAATCGCCGGAAAGAAAACACCGACACCGAGCCGGACAAGGCGGAAGCCGGGGCGACGGCGGTGGCGGAAGGCGAGGATCGGCTGACGGGAACCGTCTGGGAGAACGAGGAAGACGAATACGACGAGGAAGACGAGGAGGACGAGGAGGAGTTCGACGAGGGCGACGATGAATCCGCTGATGCCGAGGAGGCATCGTCGCCGGAACCGGCGTCGCCGCCTCCGCCGATGGTGGTGAAGTTCGCCCAGCCGACCAGGCCGGCGGAGCCGGCCTTACCCGTTCCGATCAAGCCATACCCGACGGAACTGAGCCACTGGGAGTTTCCGGGCATCGAGTTGCTGGAAGACCCGGAGTACACGTTCAGCTCACAGCAGGAGGCCCAGGTTCGCGAGAAGGCCAGGATCCTGGAGCAGACCCTGGCGGACTACCGGATCGAGGCCAACGTGGTCGAGATCGATACCGGTCCGGTGATCACCATGTTCGAGGTGGCGGTGGCCCCTGGCGTCAAGGTGAGCCAGATCTCGTCGCTGGCCAACGACATCGCACGGGCCCTGAAGGCCCCAAGCGTCCGGGTCGTCGCTCCGATCCCAGGCAAGAACACGATCGGCATCGAGGTGCCGAACCTCGACAAGGAGAAGGTGCGGCTCAAGGAGCTGATGACGCTGTCAGCCGCCGCGGCACAGGGCATGGCGTTGCCGCTGTTCCTGGGCAAGGACGCGAACGGCAATTCGCTGGTGGCCGACCTGACCAAGGCCCCACACATGCTGATCGCCGGAACGACGGGCTCGGGCAAGAGCGTGTGCATCAACTCGATCATCATGTCGGTGCTGATGACCCAGCGGCCGGACCTGGTCAAGCTGATCCTGGTCGACCCGAAGATGGTCGAAATGTCCATGTTCCGGGATGTGCCGCACCTGATGTGCCCGATCGTCAACGAGATGGAGCGGGCCGAGAAGATCCTGGAGTGGGCGACGGTGAAGATGGATGAGCGGTATGCGCTGCTGGCCGAGGCCGGCGTGCGGAATATCGCCGCCTACAATCGGCTGAACAGGGGGGAGAGGCGGGAGCGGTTCCAGCCGTCGACCCTGGAGGAGGAGGCCCAGATCCCGCAACATCTGCCGTACATCGTGGTCATCATCGACGAACTGGCGGACCTGATGATGTTGTCGGCCAAGGAGGTGGAGCTGTATCTGTCGCGGCTGGCCCAGAAGAGTCGGGCTGTCGGGATTCACATCA
>DATIKE010000128.1:0-8307 GCA_035477895.1 Phycisphaerae bacterium | reverse complement strand
AGCCAACGTCATCAACGGCGTTCACCGCATGGTGTACGACAAGACCAACCGCTGGGTTTCCGACCCGAAACAGCCTCTGCCGCAGTGGATCGAGCTGCGCTGGCCGGAGGAACAGCGGCTGCGCGAGGTGCACCTGGTGTTCGACACCGGCCTGAACCGCCGGCTGACGCTGTCGCTGGACCTCCATTACAACAAGAAGGTACTCCGCGGCCCGCAGCCCGAGACGGTCAAGGACTACGAGTTGCAGGTGCTCGACGGCGAGCAGGCTAAAACCGTCGCCGGCGTTCAGGGCAACTATCAGCGTAAACGCATTCACACGTTCGACCCGGTTGCCGCGAAGGGCCTGCGGCTGTTGGTGAAGGGGTCGCAGGGAGATGCGTCGGCCCGGGTGTACGAGATCCGGGCGTACGGGTGAGGATAAACGCCGAAAAGCCCAAGCAAGAGGGGATCATTCGCTGCGATGGGCGAGTTTCTGATCCATAGTGAATACAAGCCGGCCGGCGATCAACCGCAGGCCATCGAGAAGCTCACCCGGGCGTTCGAGTCCGGGACGAAGCACCAGTGCCTGCTCGGCGTGACCGGCTCGGGCAAGACGTTCACGATGGCCCACGTCATCGCGAACCTCCGCAGGCCCGCTCTGATCATCAGCCACAACAAGACCCTGGCCGCCCAGCTCTACGAGGAGTTCAGCGAGCTGTTCCCGGACAACGCGGCCGAGTACTTCGTCAGCTACTACGATTATTACCAGCCCGAGGCGTACATCCCGCAGCGCGACATTTACATCGAGAAGGACGCCTCGCGCAACGACGACCTGGACCGCCTGCGGCTCAGCGCGACGACCTCGCTGGTTTCACGGCAGGACGCGGTCATCGTGGCCAGCGTCTCGTGCATTTTCGGCCTGGGCTCGCCGGAGGACTTCAAGCACAGCGTGATCACCCTGCGGGTGGGCGACACGGCCGACCGCGACGAACTGCTGCGGCGGTTCGTCGACCTGCAGTACAAGCGGAACGACATCGACTTCCGCCGGGGGATGTTCCGCGTGCGCGGCGACGTGGTCGAACTGCACCCGGCCGACGAGGAGTTCGCCTACCGCATCGAGCTGTTCGGCGACCAGGTCGACCGCATCGACCTGATCGACCCCCTGACCAGCCAGACGCTCAACTCCACCGACCAGGTGTTCATCTTCCCGGCGGTCCATTATGTCATGCCGGAAGAACGCGTCGAGATGGCCGTCAAGACCATCCAGGAGGAGTTGGACCTGCGGGTGATGGAACTGCGGAGGCTCGGCAAGCTCCTGGAAGCCCAAAGGCTGCTGGCCCGCACGAAGTACGACCTGGAGATGATCCGGGAGGCCGGCTACTGCAGCGGCATCGAGAACTACGCCCGGCACTTCAACGGCACGCCGCCCGGGTCGCGGCCTTACACGCTGATCGATTACTTTCCGAAGGACTTCCTGCTGATACTGGATGAGTCGCACGTGACCATCCCGCAATTGCGGGCGATGTACGCCGGCGACCGCAGCCGCAAGGAGGTCCTCGTCGAGCATGGCTTCCGCCTGCCGTCGTGCCTCGACAACCGTCCGCTGCGCTTCGAGGAGTTCGAGCAGATGTGGCACCAAGTGCTGTTTGTCAGTGCCACCCCCGGCCCGTACGAGCTGAAGGCGTGCGGTGGCGAGGTCGTCGAGCAGATCATCCGGCCGACCGGCCTGGTTGATCCGGTGATTCACGTCGCCCCGGCCCGCGGGCAGGTGCCCGACCTCATGAAGCGGATCGAGGACCGCGTGACCGCCGGTGAGCGCGTGCTGGTCACCACGTTGACCAAGCGATTGGCCGAGGACCTGTCGGCCTACATCGACCAGCGCGGCTACCGTGGCCGCTACCTCCACAGCGAGATCGACACGCTGGAGCGCGTCGATATCCTCAACGACCTGCGGCGGGGCGAGTTCGATGTCCTGGTTGGCGTGAACCTCCTTAGAGAGGGGCTGGACCTGCCCGAGGTGTCGCTGGTGGCGATCATGGACGCCGACAAGGAGGGATTTCTGCGCAGCGAGACCGCGTTGGTTCAGACCATCGGTCGGACCGCACGAAACGTCAACGCCGAGGTCGTGTTATACGCCGACAAGGAAACGCCCTCGATGAAGCGGGCGATCGACGAGACCAACCGCCGGCGCGAGATCCAGACCAAGTACAACGCCGACCACGGTATCACGCCCGAGACGATCCGCAAGGCGATCCGCAGCGCGCTCACCCAGGAGATCAACGCCCGCAGGATCGCCCGCGACGCGGTTCACGCCTCCGAGCAGGAGTACGACCGCACGGAGATGGTTGCCCAGCTCGAACAGGAGATGCTGGAGGCGGCCGAGCAGCTTGATTTCGAGAGGGCGGCCATGCTCCGCGACCGCATCCGCGAGATGAAGGAGGCCCCGAAGCTCGAAGCGACTTCCACAAACGCCGACCAGCCGGAACTGCCCTTCGACGACGAAGCTGACCGGGCCGGGCCACCACAGAAGGGAAAACCATCCTTCTGGAAGCCGCGAACCCGGCACTTCCGGAAGTGAATCGCGCTACCCGATGATCAGAACCGCGAGCGCAAGCGAGTCGGCCTCTTCACCTTCACCTGCGGGTGCCTTCTCCATGCGCAGGCAGCCGCATTCCTATTCGATCGTGTCAAACGCGGTATGCAATTAGGGCGTGTGCTATTGTCTATCCGTGAGTTCGCAGTTACTGTAATTCCGCCATGCACGAGAGCATCGATCGAGAGTACTTGTGTGACCTGTGGCATCGGGCGCTGGCTGAAGACGGCGCCGATGATGATGTGACCTGCGCCGTCGCTCTGCAGGAGAAGGCGCTGGGAACCGCTCACCTCGACAGCCGACAGGTGGGTGTGTTCGCCGGGCGGTTTCTGCTCAACATGTTGGACGAACTGTATGCCGGGCCTCTGAAAGTCGACATACATGTCGAGGACGGCGGGAGCCTGTCAGCCGGCACGCGGATCGCGACGCTGGTCGGCTCGCTCAGGCTGCTGCTGGGGCTCGAGCGGACGCTGCTCAACTTCCTGGAGCGGCTGTGTGGGGTGGCCACGCTGACCAGGGGATTCGTCGATGCCGTCGCGGGCACGAAGGCGAAAATATACGACACGCGCAAGACGCTGCCGGGTTGGCGCAAGCTCGACAAGTACGCGGTTCGTTGCGGCGGCGGCTGCAACCACCGCATGGGCCTGCACGACGCCATCCTGGTCAAGGACAATCACATTGCCGGCATCCCGACAAGCGAACTGGCGGCCGTGGCCGGCGAGATCATCCGCCGGCGCGATCGACTGGCGTTCGCCCCCGACTTCGTCGAGTTCGAGGTCGACACGCTGGAGCAATTCGACGAGCTGCTCAAGGTTGGGGGCATCGACGTGATCCTGCTGGACAACTTCACGCCCGATCAGATGCGCGAGGCCGTCAGACGCCGAGGCGCAGCTGGTTTGGCCGGTAAGCTGCTGCTGGAAGCCTCCGGCGGCGTGAGTCTCGACAAGGTACGGGTGATTGCCGAGACCGGCGTCGAACGCATCGCCGTCGGCGCGCTGACTCATTCTGCCCCGGCCCTGGACATCGGCATGGAGATCGACAACGCCTGAGAGCGCATCCTAAAATCCTGAAATCCGACCGGCTGCCTGTCTGTCACAGGCAGGGAAGCCGGTCCCACACGCCTGCCTGCCGCAGGCAGGGGTTTTGGGATACACTCCAAGCAGCCCCATGCCATCCGCGCCACGGAACCCAGGATGCAGTCACGTTACTCCGATCGTCCCGTGATTTGTGACAGATTTCTAACCAGCTTGGGGTCCGGCGTCGCGCCGAGCTGCCTGCACATCCGCACGTCTTCCCATGACTTGTCGTATTGCCCCAGCATCGCGTAGGCCGCTGCCCGGTTCATGTAGGCCGCGACGCAGTTTGGGTCCAGCTCGATGGCCTTGGAGCAATCACGGATCACCATGTCGTATCTGTTATTCCTGGCATACGCCGACGCCCTGTTGACGTAGGACGGGACGTAGTCGGGTTTGATTTCGATCGCCTTGCCGAAATGCAGGATGGCTCGTTCGAAGTCGCCCTCGTCGCTGCAGTCGGTGGCCCGCACGGCATGCAGCCAGTATGAATCCGGCGCCAGAGTGAGCATATAGTCAAACAGGGTCGCGGTGGTCTTCCAGTGAACAAGGTAGCGGCGCGTCCCGGTGGTCAGAACGCCGGTGGCGACCGCCACGACAAGCAGTATGGCCGCTTGCCGTGTCTTGCGGGTGCGGTCGGTGCCGCCCGACCAGGCTTTCCCCAGCAGCCAGGCCAGGACCATGAGCAGGCCGAGGACAGGCAGGTAGGCGTACTTGTCGTACGCGATGCTGGGGGTGAAGCCGAGCACGCCCAGCGTCGGAAAGATCGCCACGAAGAAGAACAGCCAGCCGGCCAGGAACGCCCGCGTCCATCGCAGCGAGATCAGCAACGCCGGGATCAGCACGCACGTGCCGACGGCACCCGCCAGAACAGCCGGGCTCGACAGGTCGAACGGCTGGGGGAACGGGTAGTACGACGACATGTTCGCCGGCCAGGCGATCTTGTGCAGGTAGAAGATGATGTTGTGGCACAGGACCAGTGGAATGCTGGCAACGGGGTTCTCCTCGGGCGACTTGAGGCCGCCGGTACGGCCCTGGGAAATGATCGTGATCACGCTGAAAAGGACGGCGATGGCCAGGAAGGGCAGCTTCTCCAGGACGGCCCGCTTGCTCAAGCGATTCAAAGGCCAGAAGTCCATCACCAGCATCATCAAGGGCAGGGGTGTGACCGTCGGCTTGGCCAGCAGGGCCAGCACATACAGAAGGATGCAGGTCGTGTAGAGCTTCCAGCCCGGCCGGCGGGCGTACCGCAAGTAGGCGATCAGGCACCACAGCGCGAAGAACGTCGCCAGCAGTGTCTTGCGCTCGCCGATCCAGGGAATTGTTTCGACCGTGATAGGATGCACGCCGAACAGCAGGCCCGCGATGGCTGCCACCCACGGCTGGCCAAAGAGCATGTACAGCAGAACGATCACCAGGATGGTGTTCGCGGTGTGCAGCAGCAGGCTGGTCTCGTGGAAAGGCCGGAGGTTGCCCGGCCGGTCCGCCGAGGCGTAGTCCAGCATCAGCGAGATCATGGTCAGCGGCTGGTAGTAACCCGGCACGGTCGACGGTTGTAGCACCTCGGTGAGAAACCGCTTGGCCGACACCCAGCCCGGATTCTGAACGAGCGGATTGCCGGTCAGGTAGTATTCGTCGTCGATGGAAACCGCCTGCGCCGCCAGCCCCGGCCAGTGGGCGAACAGCACCACACCGATCACCGCGACCGTAAGCAGGGCGAGCAACACGGCCCCCGGCAGCCTCGCGGCGACGGCCTGTGCGGCCATGTGGCGATTAGATGTGGCTGGGCTGGGTTTCTTCCTGCGATTCGAAAACGCCATTGTGCGGCCCTTGGAGTCTGGCGCCCGGTTTCTCCAGAAGACCGGATTGTACCCGCGGCCGGGGCCGGTACGCCATGAATCACGACGTGGCCGGAGGGCGGCGGACGCCAACGAGCGGGGCGCTATTGCACGGTACGAGTCGCTGCTCGGCAAGACTTGCGTAAGAATTGCGTGTGAGGGCAGGACCGAGGAGGAGGCCGCGGCTGCGGCCCCCGCAACTCAATCCACATCAACCACTTAGGAAATCGGGGCGACAAGATTTGAACTTGCGACCTCTTGACCCCCAGTCAAGCGCTCTAGGCCAGGCTGAGCTACGCCCCGGGGCTGTCGATCGACGGCAGGGCAGGGGGACCGCCGCCGAAATCAGCGGCGGTCGACTCGCGGCCGTCCATGCGACGCCATCGGTATCCTACCAGAACACATGGGCGGCGTAAACGGCGTGCGGCAGTCGTGCGGACGCACGCGGCCCCCATGATCTCCGGGGCTTTGCCCCGCTTGTTCTCTCAGTGGATGAAAAGCGAGTTCGATGCCATGAACGAGGCGGCAGCCGGCCGGCGCGTATTGACAAAAGGGCGTGTTGGCTATTAAATGCCTGCTGACAAGCTGCGAGCGGATGTGGCGGAATTGGCAGACGCGCAAGGTTCAGGTCCTTGTGGCCGATAAGGCCGTGGAGGTTCGATTCCTCTCATCCGCAAGTATTGATGGGAAAGGCGGTTAGGGTGACCTGGCCGCCTTTCCCTTTTTGTCTCCGCTGCAGAATCCGTGGGCTCATTTCGGCTCCGGCAGCTGTCCATGTGAATTCCTGAACAAGGTGGGCGGCGTTGACACCTACGGGCTGTACAACACGAATCATGTCGAACACCAGCTCCGGGAGCGGGATCGCGCGGAGCGGCGGGGGGACCGTGGGCAACCCATACATCTACTCGGGGGCATCCGCCTTCGTCAACCGTCCGGTGAACTTCGTGAGCTACCGGGACTCCTGCCGGTTCAGCAACTGGCTGCACAGCGGGCAGCCGACAGGGGCACAGGGGCCGGGCACGACGGAGAGGGGCGCGTACACGCTCGACGGGTACAACGGCAGTGACGGCCGGACAATCCATCGCAACCTGGGCGCGCGGTGGGCGTTGCCAACGGAGGACGAGTGGTACAAGGCGGCGTACTACAAGGGCGGCTCGGCGGGGTGGCCCATCCGGCTTCGCCCGGATGGGCCACCCGTCCTGAGCGGATCATCAATCGTCGCAAGAAGAGACAGGCATCGCCTGAATGAGAGAGAAAAGGGAGTTGCCCGCAGATCACGCAGATTGGCGCAGATTATTGGAGACAAGAAGATGTAGCGGCAATATGGGTGTCCGGTCCGGCGTCATCATTTTTTGTCTCATCCGCGTGCATTTGGTTGATCTGCGGGCACATTCCGCTTTGCACAGTCCGCGCTTAACGGCCCCCGGTTGTCCTGCGCTCAAGCCGGCGCTGTTCCGTAGTCGCGAATCTTCATGCACGCGCCGCCGGCGAGCGCTGATTTGTGGGCGATGACACCGGGCATCGTGTAGGCGATGGCTTCCCAGACATTCACCTCCGGCTGGCGGTCCTCGATGATGGCGCTGATGAATTCGTGGGTGATGAATGAGTGAGAGTTGCCGTGGCCGCTCTTGACGCGCAGTGGTTCCGGAAGGCGATTCAAGTGGTCGGGTTGCTTGAAGGGCCGGCTCTCAGCCTTCCCGCCGAAAACCCCGAACGGACTGTTCGGATCTATCTTCTGCTCGACCACCGTATTCGGCGAACCTTCCGGACGGGCCATGATGAAGGACATCTTGTCGCCGTAGAACATGCCGCGTTCCGTTCCCTGGGCCGCGATGTTCCAGCCGATGGAGATGCGGGAGCAATGGCCTTTTGAGGTCTTGAAGAGCGCCACCGTGTGAATGAACGGATTGTTGTCGTAATAATTTTTCTTCAGCATCTCATGGTCATTTCCCCACCCATGCGCCGTCACTTCCGTCAGCCGCTCGCCGGTGACCGGGATGATGATTCCTGTGCAGTGGGTTGGATAGAGCATGGGCGGGTAGGCATAAGCCCAGGTCGGCACGAGTTTGCCCGAGGATTTCGCGTCCTTATCCACCTGGTCGATCGAATGGATGAAATCGCAAGACTGGCAGTCAAAGCTCGATCCGTAGGCATACGGTCCGAGACCGGTGTGGTGATACTCGGATTCGGAATAGAAAATCTCCCCGAAGCGGCCTTCCCGCGCCCAATCAATGCAGGTCAGCACTTCCTGGCGGTAACGGCTGGTTTCCGCCATCATGTATTTCAAACCGGTCTGCTTCACGACGTCCAGCAACTCCTCAAGTTCCACGACCGACATCCCCGCCGGCACCGCGCTGATGACGTGCTTTCCCAGCTTGAGCGCCTCAACCGCCATTTTCACGTGGTACGGGGCGGGTGTGAAGAGCGCCACCGCATCCAGTTCGGGGTGCTTGAGGAAATCGTGATAATCCTTGTACCCATTGTCACACTTGTAAACGTTCTTCAGTTTCTTGATCCGGTCCTCCCGCAAATCGCATACAGCCGTCACTGTGCAGTTCGGATGCAGATGCCATTGAAACGTGGCACCGAAGCCACCGCCCACAACGCCAATCCGCACATGTTTGGGTAAAGGCCGCCCCCCTTGGGGCGTACTCTCGGCGCGGACCAGCGAAGGCGCGGCAGACAGAGCAACGGCCCCCGTGCCAACTTCGAGGAGGAACTTTCGGCGCGTTTTTCCGGCTCGTTGGTTGTTGTTCATTGCAGGCGCTCCGGCTGAAATATCCGTTGCCGATCTCCCCTATGACCACGCCCGGCTTCGCCGCCG
>DATIKE010000127.1:0-4423 GCA_035477895.1 Phycisphaerae bacterium | reverse complement strand
TGATGGGAACCCATCAGGGGGCCGTCAGCCACGATCACTTGGACTACTATCTGGATGAGTTCACCTTCCGGTTCAACCGGCGAACGTCCAGCAGCCGGGGCAAACTCTTCTACCGCCTCGTCCAGCAGGCTGTCCAGGTTTCCCCGCAGCCCTATTCGGCCATCGTCACGAAGAACCGCCGCACCGTCCCGCCACCCATGGTGGATGGTTGAGCAAAGGGGATACCCCATTATATTATTTATGCGCGGTTCCTTAGCGATGTGTCGCGGTCAGGCCGACGCCCCACTGTAGTGCCGCAGGCCGATCCGCCAGAAGATCGACGCGACGCTCGATGAGACGATCGCCAGTGCGATCGCACCGGCCAGGTGCGGCACGCCCAGCTTCCCGACCAGCATGCCGGCGGGGAACGTGGTCAGGAACGCCAGAGGCAGCACGTAGGTCAACCCAAGGCGAATCCACCTGGGATAGATCGTGACCGGATATCGACCGGCCTCGAACACGTTCCAGAACACCATCTCGATGTTCGAGATCCGCGTGAACCAGAACGCGCTGGTGGCCAGGACCAGCCAGAAGGAATAGATGATCGTCACGCCCGCGGCGAGCATCACCACGAACTGCAGCAGCAGGACCGGAGTCAGGTTGGAAGCGAGCTTGGCGCAGCCGACGGCGACCATCAGCATGCCGATGGCCACGTCGGTGACGCGCCAGAGGACGATTCGCCGCACGCTGACGTAGAACTGGCTGTTGAGTGGCTTGATGAGCGCGAAATCAAGACGCCCATCGCGGATGTCTTCCATGATCTGACGCATGTTGGGGGCCACGATCAGGCCGACGATGCCGGACATGATGCGGAACACGCCGACCAGGGTGACCACCTCGAACACGGTCCAGCCGGCCAACGAGCGGGTGTTGGTGAAGATCGTCCACAGGCCGATCACTTCCGCCCCGAGGTGCAGAAACGACATCACGGCATGGACGAGGAAGTCCGCCCGGTAGGTGGCATTGTCCTGGATGCTCACCTTCGTGAAAACTCCCAGCAGTCGCGGATATCGCCACATATGTCGAACCGCACTCGTCTGTTTGGAGCGCATCCTGAAACCCTGTGATCCGACCGGCTGCCTGCCTGCCGCAGGCAGGGGTTTCAGGATGCCCTCTTGCCCGCGCCCCGCGGGGAAGCAATTCCGTTTACGCCCCCACCGCCGAGTACCGCCGTACACCCGTCCGCCACATCCATCGAAACAGGACGATCATCGCCGCCAGCCAGAAACCCTGGTACAGAAGCCCCGCCGCGATCTCCGCCGGCGGCAGTCGGCCCATGAGAGCGGCACTCGGGAACCAGATCACCCACTTGAAGGGCAGCGCCGCCGCCGCCCACTGAAGCGGCAGCGGCATGATGGTCAATGGTGCGAGCCGCCCGCCGAAGAACAGGCTCGCCCCGAACCAGCACTCGCCGATCCCGTCCATCCGCGTCAGCCAGAAAGCCAGCAACGCCAGGTTGTATCCGAGCAGGTAGTTCAACGCCGCCGCCAGCAACACGGCCGGCACGCCCAGTGCGATCTGCTCCGCGGTCGCGGTGAACCTCGGCTGAGCCCACCACGCGACCATCGACCAGAGCGGAACCAGAATCACCAGCGTAAGCAGCTTGTATGCCAGGTTGTCGGCCAGGCTTTCCCATAGCGGCAGGATCGGGCGCAGCAGCTTGGCCGACATCCGCCCCGTGCGCACCAGGAAGCTGAACTCGTACACGTCCCAGGCGGTGCAGATGTGCCCGACGATCATGGTCAGCAGGAAATACGCCGCGAAATCGGCCGGCTCGAAGCCGTGGATACTCGGGCCGGACTTGGGATCCAGGGCCGCCACCCGCCACATGGCCATCGCCACCGCCGGATAGACCACCCCCCAGATCGCCCACAGTGCGATCTCGCCGCGGTACTGGAACATGGTCTGCAGTGATGCGCGGACAAAGGCCGGGATGGCCGAGATGAGTCTCTTCACGATGACCGCTCCACTCCGTTGGCGAATACCTGCTTGATGACGTCCTCGATCGGCGGGTCCTCGATGGTCAGGTCGAGCACCGGCAGGTCGGCCAGCAGCCGCCCGGTGATCTCCGCCGCCCGGTCACGGGGGACACGGAGCACGATCTTGTGCCCCTGCCGTGTCAGGACCTCGCCCATCCTCTGGAAATCGTACCCGTCGGGACTTCGCCCCAGGTCGATCGCGATCACTTTGAAGGGCGCGAGCCTGGTCGCCAGGTCCGCCAGCTCGCCGTCGAACAGTATTCGCCCGTGGTCGATGACGATCACGCGCCTGCACAGCGCCGTCACGTCGGCCATGTAGTGCGAGGTCAGCATGATCGTCGAGCCATGGCGGCGGTTGTAATCGGCCACGAACTCGCGGATGCGGGCCTGCATGGTCACGTCCAGCCCGAGCGTCGGCTCGTCGAGGAACAGAACGCGTGGCTGATGCAGCAGCGACACGCAGATCTCGCACTTCATCCGCTCGCCCAGCGACAGCGACCGCACCTGCTTGCCGATCACGCCGCCGATATCGAGCATGTCGATGAGCTCATCCATCGTTTGTCTGCCCGGCTTGCGGTCGATCTGGTACACGGCCAGGTGCACGAGGAAGGAATCGATGGCGGGCAGATCCCAATTGAGCTGGCTTCGCTGGCCCATGACCAGGCTGATGCGGCTCAGATACTCCGGCTCGCGCCGCCAGGGGACGTGTCCGAGCACCGCCGCCTCCCCGTCGGTGGGGTACAGCAGGCCGGTCAGCATTTTCAGCGTGGTGGTCTTGCCCGCGCCGTTGGGGCCGAGGAAACCGACGATCTCGCCCTCGTTGATGTGGAAATCGATCCCGTCGACCGCCCGCACCTGACGGTAGCGCCGCTTGAACAGCCCCGCCAGAGCCGCCCTGAACCCACCCTCGCGATGGGGCACATCGAACAACTTACGGAGTTGGCGGACCTCGATCTGGGCCATGCGCGGCATTGTAGGCGAGGGCCGGCCTTTTCCCAAAACGGCGAGCCGGAACGCGCCGTGTCATGCGGCACGTTCCGGCCCGTGGGAATCAACGGATACAGAGCCCCGCGGTCACATCTGAGGCTGCGTGGCTGTGGGCTGCGAAGCGGACTGGATGTCCAGCAGTTCGACCTCGAACACCAGCACCGAGTTCGGCGGTATGTTCTGCCGGCCGGTCGGGCCGTAGGCCAGATCCGGCGGGATCGTCACCTCCCACTTGTCGCCCACCTTCATCATCTGCAGGGCCTCGGTCCAGCCCTTGATGACGCCGCCGACGGTGAAAGAGGCCGGCTGCCCGCGGTCGTATGAGCTGTCGAACGTCTTGCCGTCGATGAGCGTGCCCTTGTAGTGCACCGAAACCCGGTCCTCCGGCTTTGGGCTTTCCTTGCCGCCGCCGGATTTCAGGACCTTGTACTGCAGGCCGCTCGGCGTGGCTTTCACGCCCTCCTGCTTCTTGTGTTCCTCAAGGTACTTGGCGCCGTCGACCTTGTTCTTTTCCCCCAGCTCGGCCTGCTGCTTCTGAAAACTATCCTGCATTTTGCGCTGGAAGTCCATCAGGACCTGCTGCATCTCCTCCTCGGTCATGGCCGTCTTCTTGCCGGTCATCACGTCCTTCATCGCCATGGCCATGAGGTCCACGTCAAGATCGACCTCGCGGGTCTTCATGTTCGACGCGATGCTCATGCCGATCGCGTAGCTGGCCTTCTCCTTGTCGGTTTTGAACACGGACTCACCGGCCGGCTGAGACGCCGCCGGCCCGCTCACCTGAGATTGTGCGGCGGGCTGATCCGCCGCCCACAACAGCCAGGCCGGCAGCACCAGCAACCCCGCCCCCAACACAAACGTCAACCGCTTTACCATGTTTGGCTCCTCATGTCGCCGCAGGTCCAGCCCGCAGGCGGACGCAAGATTCCCTTTCGGGATCAGCACGCCGCCGACCCCTTCCTTCCGTCAGGCTGTGCAACCAGCAGACCGTAGACGAACTCTTAGGTTCCTGATGGTTCAGACAAGCCGGGAATGGATGCTATTGAATGATACCCGCCCGGCCGGCGGTATGCAAGAATGCTCCTCCCGGCCGGGCCGACGTGCCGTAAACCTAAAGAGCCGCGGGCTTTACCTGCACTGTTCTTCAATCCTGCCTTCGACTCCGAGACTCAGACCCATCTTCGACAGCAGAAATTATATCTCCTGCTCTCACAATGGGTTAGGTTTTGAGGTTTCGGCCTTGGCACTGCACTTCCCGGCTCTGTCGGAATGGACCGGGAAGGACGGGTGTGCCTATTCGGCCGGACGGATGGTTGGTCCCAAGGCCGCGCCGACAGCCTGGAGGGCCTTGCCCGCATCGCCGCGCGTCCGGGTGCGGATCACCAACCTCTTGCCACCATTGGCCACGGTGATTTCCT
>DATIKE010000126.1:0-5658 GCA_035477895.1 Phycisphaerae bacterium | reverse complement strand
AATACAAGAATGCCCACCACACGCTCGAGTTCGAGCCCGATCCCGGGCCGTTCTTCGATGACCTCGTCGCATGGATCGCCTCCCTGCCCGTCGAGAAGCCCACCGTCGCCTGATCCGGAAAAAACACGCGCGCACTCACCCATCCTTTCGGGATATTGCCCCTCTTCATGGCCGGTCCGGGCGCGTCATGACTCCAAATCCGCAGCTCCGCGCGGTAACATGTCCTTTTTAGCGGAAAGGCGCGTCTGTCCCGATGGCCGCTGAAACCTTCACCCAACCCTGGTTCAACCTCATCGGCATCGCCGTCGGCCTGGCGATGGACGCCTTTGCCGTCTCCATCGCCGCCGGCCTGTCGCTCGGAAATGTGACTTTCAGGCCCGCGTTCCGCCTCGCCTGGCATTTCGGCCTGTTCCAGTTTCTGATGCCCATCCTCGGCTGGTGGGTCGGCTCGACCGTCGCTCACCATGTGGCCGCGTTCGACCACTGGCTCGCCTTCGGCCTGCTGGCCTTCGTCGGAGGCAAGATGATCCTGGATGCCTTCGTTCGCGACGGCGGCAAAACCAAGGCGAATCCCACCAGGGGATGGATGCTCGTCGCCCTGTCCATCGCCACCAGCATCGACGCCTTCGCCGTCGGACTCAGCATGGCCTTCCTGAACGTCTCGGTGCTTTACCCGGCAATCGTGATCGGCCTGGTCGCCTTTACCTTCACTGCCTTTGGGATCGGCTTCGCGGGCCGATTATTCCGCAACTGGGGACGGGCGGCCCATATCCTCGGCGGCATCGTCCTCATCGCCATCGGCCTGCGCGTTGTCATCTCTCACACAAGCTGAACAGCCGCGCCTTCATCAAACGAGCGCCGGAGAAACGAAAAGGGTGTAACTTGCCACCCGCGTGGTTCTCGTCCTCGTAGGCGGGGGGTTGTTACACCCTAATCATTCTCGCCACCGGAGGTCGACAGCGGCTCCTCCGCCTCCTCGTTGACAATCTCCTCCGCGAAAGCCGGGTGCTCCCGGTTCCGCAGCCCGAGTTGGCACGCCAGTTGAATCGCCGACTTCATGCTCGCCGGGTTCGCGATGCTTTGCCCGACGATGTCGAACGCCGTCCCGTGATCCACGCTCGTTCGGATAATCGGCAGTCCGAGCGTCGTCTGGCACGCGCTGTCGAACGCCAGAAGCTTCACCGGAATCAGCCCCTGATCGTGGTACATCGCCACCACCCCGTCGTACTGGCCGTGAATCGCGTGCCAGAACACCGTATCCGCCGGCAGCGGCCCGCGCACGTCCAGACCCTGCTCCTGGGCCATCGTGATCGCTGGCTCGATGATCCGTCTCTCCTCGTCGCCGAACATCCCGTTCTCGCTCGCGTGCGGGTTCAGCCCGCATACCGCGATCCGCGGGTTCTCGATGCCGAACCACCGCTTCAGCGCCACACCCATCAGGTCGATCGGCTGAAACACCAGCCCGATCGTGAACTTGTTGCGCAACTCGAACAGCGGCAGGTGAATGCTCGCCAGCCCGACCCGCAACCGCTCCGCCACGAACATCATCGTCACCCGCGAGGCATGGAACGCATGGGCCAGCTTCTCCGTGTGGCCCGGAAACTTGTAACCCGCCATCCGCCAGCTTTCCTTGCAGATCGGGCCGGTGACGATGGCTTCGACAAACCCGTCCTTGGCGCTCTTGATCGCCGAGTTCAAAAACCGCATCGACGCCTCGCCGCCCTGCGTCGTCGGCGTCCGGATCGTCGGGCTGAAGATGTTGAACTCGTCGAAGTCCGCGACCACCACGCCGCTTTCGATCTTGCCGACCAGATCGTGAGGCAGGCGGAACCAGTAGGGATTGATCTCCGCCAGGTCGGCCGCATACTCCAGCGCTTCGTGCAGGCCGTAGATGATGAATCGGCCCGCCCGACGGATTTCCGGGTCCGCCAGCGCCTTGACCACCACCTCCGCGCCTACCCCGGCCGGGTCACCCATCGTGATCCCGATCAGCGGGCGGGGATTCCCGTTGCTCTTGTCGTCCTTGCGATTCGACGGGCTTCTGCGATGGGCGTTCATGGCGTCACCAGCCCTGCTCGCGGAGCAGTTCGACGGTCAGACCACCGGGCTCCTGCCCGCCGCGAATGCGCCGCAGCGCAGTCACCACCGTTCGAGCGATGATGTCCGTCTCGATGTTGACCTCGTCGCCGACGCGAAGCGCCCCGAGCGTCGTCTGCTCCAGCGTCGTCGGGATCAGGGCCACGTTGAACGTGTCACCCTCGACCCGCGCGATCGTCAGCGACACCCCGTCCACCGCCACCGAGCCCTTCGGGATGATGAACGGCATCAGCTCGGCCCCGGCCGCGAACGTCCACACCCGCCCGTCCCCCGATCGCTCGATCCGCCGCACCCGGGCCTTGCCGTCCACGTGACCCTGCACGATGTGGCCGTCCAGCCTGCCGTCCGCCCGAAGGCTCAACTCCAGGTTCACCCGGTCGCCCGTTTTGAGCTTGCCCAGCGTGCTCCGGCTCAGCGTCTCTGGAACCACGTCGAAACCAATGCCGACCGCGTCGCTCCGCACCACGGTCAGACACGCACCGTTCACGCAAACACTCGCGCCGTCGGATATGGGTCGGGAAAGGCTGGGGGCTTCTACCTCCAGGCGCGCGCCGGCCGGCTGCGGTCGAACCGACCGAACCACTCCCACGGCCTGGATGATGCCCGTGAACATGACCATGCCACCGTCGTTGTCTGGTGTCCGGTGCCCATCGCGTCATCACATCCCTGCGGTGTAATTCATGCTAGCCCCCTGCGGATCACAAAGTCAAGGTAAACTCCCAGGTGCCGCTTGCGGCTTCGCGGGCAGCGCATGAACCATATCCGCCTTTTGACTGTTCGGCGTTTCAACGTTTCAACGATTCCCTTTTCGCCTCTTCCTCGCGAAGCCAGGCGATCGTCTTCTGGACGCCCTCCTCGTAAGGCACGGTCGACTTCCAGCCAAGCTGCTGCCGGGCTTTTTCGGCGCTGAAGAAGCACCGGCGGCCCATCAGCCACACCGCGTACCGCGTGATCATCGGAGGCTTCTTGCTGTTGATGAGATGAAAGATGCACTCCAGCACAAACGCCAGTCTGTACGCCACCTTATAGGGGATATGCCGCGTTACCGGCGGCGCGCCCAGCTCCGCCGCCAGCATGTTCATCCACTGCTTCTGCTTCATCACCCCGTCGTTGCTGCAGTTGTACGCCTGCCCGACCGCATGCTCCGACTCAGCCGCCAGGATCGCGCCCTCGGCCACGTTCCCGGCGTACACGACGTTCAGACGGTTCTCGCCGTCACCCAGTATCCGCGTCTTGCCCTGCCGCAGCATCCGCGCCAGCCGGAAGATCGTCGCCCGGTCGCGCGGCCCATACAGCCAGCTCGGCCGGACAACCGTCACCTTCAACTCGCCCGACTTGTGCATCGCCCACAGCAGCTTCTCCGCCTCGACCTTGGCCCGGCTGTAATAGCTCCATTTGTGCAGTTGCCGGCCCAGCGGGGCGGTCTCGTCGAACACCAGCCCCTCGCCGTCCGGGTGCCCGTACGAGCTGATCGAGCTGATGTGCAGGAACCGCTCGACACCGGCCGCCGCAGCTGCCTTCGCAAGGTTCCGCGTGCCCTCGATCGTGATCCTGACGAAGTCCGCCCACGGCCCCCAGTCCCCGACCCGGGCCGCCGAGTGATACACGACCCGCGCGCCCGCGCACGCTTTCTTCAACGACTCCACGTCCGAAAGATCGCCTTCCACGAACTCGACGTTCTGGTTCTTGAGCCATTCCACGTCCGCGCCGCGCCGGACCAGCGCCCGCACCGGCTTGTTGCGCAGCCGAAGCTGCTCGACGATGTGGCTTCCCAGCATACCCGTTGCACCGGTGATCAGATTCATCTCGCATCTTCTCCTGACAGAGTAGGCCGCTACGATAAGAGCGCCCCGCTGAGACGTCAAGGAAGATGCAAGGAAAGACGGATTCCGCATCGCCCGGTTCAGGCCACGCGAGCCGCGTCTGACTCGTTGCGCCCGAGAGACATGCGGAACAGATTGCAGGCCACCTCGCGGACCGCGGGCGTGGATTGCTCGATCAGGCCGTAGAGCAACTCGGCCTTCGCGCCCCGCGGCAGGTCGTCGAACCGGGCGGCGAACGCCCGCAGCTCCGCCTGTACCAGTTTGTGCCTCCTCATTGTGTCGATGCGGCCGCGGAAGCCCCGCGGGTCCTCGCGGGCGAAGCGGATCAGCTCGCGGACCTGCGGGTCGGCCTCCAGTCGGGCCCGAACCACGTCGAGCAGCCGGGCCTCGTATGAGCCGACGCGCCCCGGAGACAGGCCCGTCTCACGCGCGATCTGCCGTAACGGGACCCGGCCGGCCGGGCCGGAAACCAGCAAGCGGTCGGCCGCGATCCGTTCCAGGAGCGGAACCCGGTTCCGCTGCCTCCAGACACGGGCCCTGAAATCCTCCAGGGCCAGGCGGACCGCCCGTTGGTAACGCCGGCGGAGGAGGTAATGAATCGTTTCCTCGTGTTCGCGGACAGTGTCCCCGGCCACCAGTTGCCGGGCGATATCGAACGTCAGCTCCTCCACGATCGGGCCGGCCCCTCCGCCGGCTTTTCGCCTGCCCGGGCGAGTGGCCCCCTCGGGCACGCGAATCGTCCGGAAACCACCCTGCACCGCCTTGTGCACCCTTCCGCGGATGCGCGGCAGGGCGAATGCCGGGAACGACGGCCCGTGGGCCCGCGGATCGTAGACCGCGGCCGCCTCGACCAGGGCCACGCAACCCTCCTGAAAGAGGTCATTGTACTCGCGATGCTTGCACGGCCGCCTGGGAATGGGAACATGATGCCGCAGGTGGATGCCGACCAACCCGATGTGCAGGGCCACCATGGCCTTGCGGTCGGCCGTCAGCCTCGCCAACCCGGCCCGGCGGGGCCGACTTTGGAACCCGGGTGACCCGCACCCGGTTGGGTCGCCGGTCCCGGTCTGCCCGGGGACGACCTCGGGACAACCGCGGCCGGAAGTCATTTCGCCATCTGCGGACGTCTGAGACGGGTGTGAGTCCCGGCAGGCTTCCCAGGCCGCCTCGGCGCAGGGCGATACGGCCTCCGCACAGTGTTGATCGCTCATGTTTCGGCCCCAAGGGCCGGTTCCATCAACCTCCGACTGTACCTAACATACACCAAACTTCGGCCGCGGTCAAATCGCCGGGGCCGGATTTCCGTGAGGAACCGCCAAAGGTGAGGGAACACAGTCCCTGCCGTCGGGATGCTCCAACCGTAGGGCGGGCTTCGCCCGCCTTCCGATTTCTCCGAGTCAGACGGGCCGAGCCCGTAGGGCGGGCTTCGCCCGCCTTCCAATTTCTCCGAGGCCAGGCCGTAGGGCGGGCTTCGCCCGCCTTCCGATTTCTCCAAGGCCGGCGGGCCGAGCCCGCCCTACGTGAGGACCGCGCCGGCGTGAGCGGACACAATTCCTGCCGTCGGGATGCTCCAACCGTAGGGCGGGCTTCGCCCGCCTCCGAACTCTCCGAGGCCAGGCCGTAGGGCGGGCTTTGCCCGCCTTCCAATTTCTCCGAGCCAGGCGGGCCAAGCCCGCCCTACGTGAGGACCGCGCCGGCGTGAGCGGACACAATTCCTGCCGTCGGGATGCTCCAACCG